>CAJYIY010000103.1 GCA_913775305.1 uncultured Erwinia sp.
ACTCAGAAGTGAAACGCCGTAGCGCCGATGGTAGTGTGGGGCCTCCCCATGCGAGAGTAGGGAACTGCCAGGCATCAAATTAAGCAGAAGGCCATCCGTAAGGATGGCCTTTTTGCGTTTGAGGGACTCAGGAAGCGAAAGAACAGACGGTCGCATTCCTGAAGAGACAGGGCACCTACGCCAGCAAGCAGCCAGCCCGCCCGCTGAATTTAGCGTAGCAGGAGCACCGTTCCTGGCGTAGGAAATCCTCAGCGGGATCTGCTGTTTGCTCTCTGACCCTGAAACATTTTCAACTATCTTATGAACAACTCGACTTTTGTGATGCATCACGCTATCTTCAGGCATCTGGATGTCTAAACGTATAAACGTGTGTAGTGAGGAAGTTGACCATGCCGATCAGGGTTCCTGATGAATTACCAGCCGTGAGTTTTCTGCGCAATGAGAACGTCTTTGTCATGACGTCGACTCGTGCCAGCACTCAGATGATCCGTCCATTGAAGGTGCTGGTACTGAATCTGATGCCGAAAAAGATCGAAACTGAAAATCAGTTTTTACGTCTGCTTTCCAACTCTCCGCTACAGATTGATATTCAGCTGCTGCGCATCGACAGCCGTGAGTCACGCAATACGCCCAGCGAGCACCTGAATAACTTCTATTGTAATTTCGAAGATATCAAGCACGATAATTTCGACGGACTGATTGTCACCGGTGCACCGCTCGGGCTCGTCGATTTCAACGATGTTGCCTACTGGCCGCAGATTAAGCAGGTACTGCACTGGGCGCGTGAGCACGTGACCTCCACGCTGTTTGTCTGTTGGGCGGTACAGGCCGCGTTAAACATTCTCTACGGCATTCCCAAGCAGACGCGGGAGAACAAACTGTCTGGCGTATTTGAACATCAGATCCTGCATCCTCATGCGCTGCTGACGCGAGGTTTTGACGATACTTTCCTGGCGCCTCACTCGCGCTATGCCGATTTCCCGGCACAGATCCTGCGTGATTATACCGATCTGGAAATCTTTGCCGAATCTGAAAAAACCGGTGCCTATCTCTTTGCCAGTAAAGATAAGCGTCTGGCCTTTGTGACCGGCCATCCGGAGTATGATGCACTAACGCTCTCGGGCGAATATCACCGCGACTATGAAGCGGGACTGAACCCTGAAATACCCTACAACTATTTCCCACAGGATAACCCTGAGCTGCCACCGCGTGCCAGCTGGAGAAGCCACGGCAACCTGCTGTTTTCAAACTGGTTAAACTACTACGTTTATCAGATCACGCCGTTCGATCTGCGCCATATGAATCCAACACTGGACTAAATTGACTCCACCCGATCGCACGCGAGCGTACTAAGCCGATGGCTGCGATCGGGGAAATCGTCACCCTCATTTCTTTGCCATTCCCCGACTTTCAACCCCATCTCTGAAGTCACGATCCGCTGAATCGATCCATCCCGTCGTGCGCAATCAGCATGATGAAAACATCTTCATTTATTTATAATTTTTTATTGATATCTAAATCAATCAGTTAAATCATTTTCATAATTAAAATGGAAATAGTTTTTGATTTAGTAAATTTACTGTTTATATTTTGATCCTGCAGGTTAAAGATTATCCACTTAACGATCGTCACGTCATGCAGACGAAACCGACAGGAGCAGGGGTATGACACAGCAGCTAATCAGCGCGGAACTCACCTTCCACCGCCAGCCTGGACAGCAGGAGCGCGAAATTCTTACGGATACAGCAGTAGATTTCCTTACCGAACTGGTGACGCGCTTCACGCCCAGTCGCAATGCACTGTTGGTGGAGCGGGCGAAAATCCAACGCAAAATTGATGCGGGTGAACTACCTGATTTTATTTCGGAAATGACTTCCATTAAAAAAGAGAACTGGCAGATCCGCGGCATACCGGGTGACTTACAGAACCGTCGGGTGGAAATTACCGGCCCCGTTGAACGCAAGATGGTCATCAATGCACTGAATGCCAACGTTAATGTGTTTATGGCCGACTTCGAAGATTCGCTGGCTCCAGGCTGGGAGAAAGTGATCGCTGGCCAGATCAACCTGCGCGATGCGGTTAACGGCACCATCAGCTACGTCAATGAAGCCGGTAAGATTTACCAGCTGAAACCCAATCCAGCCGTGCTGATTTGCCGCGTTCGCGGTCTGCACCTGCCGGAAAAGCATGTAACGTGGCGGGGTGAGGCGATTCCCGGCAGTCTGTTTGACTTCGCCCTCTACTTCTTCCACAACGTTCAGGCCCTGCTGGCAAAAGGTAGCGGTCCCTATTTTTATCTGCCGAAAACGCAGACGTATCAGGAAGCGGCCTGGTGGAGTGAGGTCTTCAGTTATGCCGAGGATCGCTTTGATCTGCCGCGCGGTACCATCAAGGCCACCCTATTGATTGAGACGCTGCCCGCGGTATTTCAGATGGATGAGATCCTCTGGAGCCTGCGCGATCACATCGTTGGTCTGAACTGCGGTCGCTGGGATTACATCTTCAGCTATATCAAAACGCTGAAAAATCATCCCGATCGCGTCCTGCCGGATCGGCAATCGGTGACGATGGATCAGGGATTTCTCGATGCCTACTCGCGACTGCTGATTAAAACCTGCCACCGCCGCGGAGCTTTCGCCATGGGAGGCATGGCCGCTTTTATCCCATGCAAAGACGCGGAGCGTAACGAGTGGGTATTGAACAAAGTCAAAGCGGACAAACAGCGTGAGGCCAGCAACGGCCACGATGGCACCTGGATTGCCCATCCCGGACTGGCAGAGACGGTGATGGCGATCTTTAACCAGACGCTGGGCGACGGGCTAAACCAGCTGCACGTGACGCGTGAACAGGATGCTGTCATCACTGCCGAACAGCTGCTGGCTCCGTGTCATGGCGAGCGAACCGAAGCCGGAATGCGCGCCAATATCCGCGTCGCGGTGCAGTACATCGAAGCCTGGATTAACGGCAACGGCTGTGTGCCGATCTATGGCCTGATGGAAGATGCCGCCACGGCGGAAATCTCGCGTACCTCTATCTGGCAGTGGATCCGCCACGGCAAAACCTTACAGGGGGGTGAGGTGGTCACCGAAGCCCTGTTCCGCAGGATGCTGACCGAAGAGATGCTGGTTATCCGCGAAGAGCTCGGCGCTCAGCGCTTTGAACAGGGACGCTTTGAAGAGGCAGCAGCTTTGATGGAGCGCATTACTACCGAATCCGAACTGGTTGAATTCCTGACGTTACCCGGCTACCGCTTACTTCCCTGAACTCGACAAGGAGCACTGCTATGACTTCTCGTACCCAACAGATCCAACAAATCGAACAATCCCGACGCGATGCACGCTGGGAAGGTATTACTCGCCCCTACAGCGCGGAAGACGTGGTGAAACTGCGTGGTTCAGTGAATCCGGCCTGTACGCTGGCTCAGCAGGGGGCTGAAAAGCTGTGGGCGCTGCTCAACGGTGGGGCGAAAAAAGGCTACGTTAACAGCCTCGGTGCGCTGACCGGCGGTCAGGCATTACAGCAGGCGAAAGCGGGAATTGAAGCGATTTACCTCTCGGGCTGGCAGGTGGCGGCAGATGCTAACCTGGCCTCCAGCATGTACCCGGACCAGTCACTCTATCCGGTGAACTCGGTACCGTCGGTGGTTGAGCGCATCAACAACAGCTTCCAGCGTGCGGATCAGATCCAGTGGGCCAGTGACATTGAACCGGGCGATCCGCGTTACACAGACTATTTTCTGCCCATTGTGGCCGATGCGGAGGCCGGTTTTGGTGGCGTGCTGAATGCCTTTGAGCTGATGAAGTCGATGATCCAGGCCGGTGCTGCCGGAGTCCACTTCGAAGATCAGCTGGCCTCAGTGAAAAAATGCGGGCACATGGGCGGAAAAGTACTGGTGCCCACTCAGGAAGCCATACAGAAACTGGTTGCCGCACGACTGGCTGCCGATGTCGTGGGGGTGCCGACGGTGCTGATCGCCCGCACCGATGCTGATGCAGCTGACCTGCTGACCTCCGACTGCGATGAGTACGATCGTGAATTCGTCACCGGCGAACGCACTCAGGAAGGATTTTACCGTACCCGCGCCGGGATCGAGCAGGCGATCAGCCGTGGGCTGGCCTATGCGCAGTATGCCGATATGATCTGGTGTGAAACCTCAAAACCGGATCTCGACCAGGCGCGACGCTTCGCTGAAGCCATTCACGCCCGCTTCCCGGGCAAGCTGCTGGCCTATAACTGTTCGCCGTCGTTTAACTGGAAGAAGAATCTCGACGATCGCACTATTGCTCAGTTCCAGCAGGCGCTGTCGGATATGGGTTACAAATACCAGTTCATCACGCTGGCGGGTATCCACAGCATGTGGTTCAACATGTTTGATCTCGCACAGGCCTATGCGCAGGGTGAGGGCATGCGTCACTACGTCGAAAAAGTACAACAGCCGGAATTTGCCGCTATCGATAAGGGCTACACCTTCTCTTCCCATCAGCAGGAAGTGGGAACCGGCTACTTTGACCACGTAACCACGATTATTCAGGGCGGCAGCTCTTCCGTGACCGCGCTCACCGGCTCTACCGAAGAAGATCAGTTCTGACAAACGGCGGGCCGTCTGGCTCGCCCCATAATCGCATTGCCCGGTTGATGAGGTGAACGATGTCGGAGAGAGAAACGCTGATAGCCAGAACTATCCTGCAGGGATTCGATGCACAGTACGGCCGCTTCCTGGACATTACTGCCGGTGCCCAGCAGCGCTTTGAGCAGGCTGACTGGCAGGTGGTACAGCGGGCGATGAAAGCGCGTATCCACCTGTACGATCACCACGTCGGGCTGGTTGTTGAACAGCTGCGCAGCATTACCGGTACGCAGTCAGAAGATCGTGACTTCCTGCAGCAGGTCAAAAATATCTACACCGACCTGCTGCCGGACTATCCGCGCTTTGAAATCGCTGAAAGCTTTTTCAATTCCGTTTACTGCCGTCTGTTCAGCCATCAGTCGCTGACCCCGGAACGACTGTTTATTTTCAGCTCCCAGCCGGAGCAGCGTTTTCGTATGATCCCGCGGCCACTCGCGCGGGAGTTTAGCGCGTCAGCGGGCTGGCGGCCGCTGTTAACTCGCCTGCTGCACGATCTGCCGCTGCGTCTGCCCTGGCAGGATCTGCCGCGGGATATCCAATTCATCATCAGCCACCTGCGGGAAAATTTCAGCGAAAGTGAGCTGCAGCAGGCAACGCTGCAGGTGGCTAACGAGCTGTTTTATCGTAACAAAGCCGCGTGGCTGGTGGCTAAACTACGTACGCCTTCAGGAGTCTGCGCATTCCTGATGCCAATCCACCGCAGTGACGCGGGTGAACTGTTTATCGACACCTGCCTGACCCGCAACCGTGAAGCCAGCATCGTTTTTGGCTTTGCCCGCTCTTACTTCATGGTGTATGCGCCGCTGCCCGCCGCGCTGGTGGAATGGCTGCGGGAGATCCTGCCGGGCAAAACCACCGCTGAACTATATATGGCGATTGGCTGCCAGAAGCATGGTAAAACGGAAAGCTACCGGGAATACCTCAGCCATATGGCCGCGACCCGCGAGCAGTTCGTTATTGCTCCCGGCGTTCCGGGGCTGGTGATGCTGGTATTTACCCTGCCGGGATTTGACAGGGTCTTTAAAGTGATTAAAGACACCTTCGCGCCGCAAAAAGAGGTCACACCGCAGCGGGTGCGCGAGTGCTATCAGCTGGTCAAGGAGCACGATCGCGTTGGCCGCATGGCCGACACGCAGGAATTTGAAAACTTTGCTATTGAACAGGGAAGACTCAGCCCGGACCTACTGGCCACGCTGTGGCGTGAGGTGCCGGAAAAACTCCAGCAGCAGGGCGAGATGCTCATCATTAATCATCTGTATATGGAACGTCGGATGATGCCGCTCAACCTGTGGCTGGAACAGGCCGACGATCGGCAGCGACACGATGCGATTGAAGAGTACGGCAATGCGGTAAAACAGCTGGCGGCGGCCAATATTTTTCCCGGTGATATGCTGTATAAAAATTTCGGTGTGACCCGCCATGGAAGGGTGGTGTTTTACGACTACGATGAAATCAGCTACATGACTGAAGTAAACTTCCGCGATATTCCGCCGCCGCGTTATCCGGAGGATGAACTGAGCCATGAACCGTGGTACAGCGTTGCACCGGAAGATGTCTTTCCGGAAGAGTTTCGTCACTACCTCTGTGCGGACCCGAAGATAGCGCGGCTGTTCGACGAAATGCACGGTGAACTGTTCCGCGCCGATTTTTGGCGCGGGTTACAGCAACAGATCCGCAACGGGCACATTGAAGATGTTTTTGCCTACCGTCGCCGACAGCGCTTTTGTCAGCGCTACGGTGACGGTCTGCCCGGTCTGGCGTGTCGACAATCAGGTGTAGAAGTAGCGCACCACGTGGAAAAATACCGGTGCGGCAAAGCAGAGTGAATCAATGCGGTCCATCATGCCGCCGTGCCCTTCAAGCATAGCACCGAAATCTTTCACCCCGCGATCGCGCTTGATAGCCGACATGCACAGGCCGCCAAGGAAGCCGAGCAGGGTGATAAGGAGTGAGATCAGGAACGCCTGCCAGGGAGCAAAAGGTGTTATCCACCACAGCCCCATGCCGACCAGGCTGGCGCTGAGGATCCCGCCAACAAAGCCCTCAACCGTTTTGTTTGGGCTAAGCTTCGGCACAATCGGCCGCTTGCCCCAAAGTTTGCCGAAGACATACTGCAGGACATCGGAGATCTGCACCACAATCATCAGGAACAGCAGCAGCTTGATGTTCTGCTGCCCATAGCCGGGGATCGACAGCATCAGCAGCGCCGGTGCGTGGCTGATACAGTAAACGGCAATCATCATGCTCCACTGAATTTTGGCCGCACGCTCCAGGAAATGGCTGGTATCTCCCGCCAGGGCCAGCCGGGCAGGGATAAACAGCCAGGCGTACACCGGGATCAGGATGACAAACACGCCGTACCATTCGATGCCGACCAGCAGGTACTGTAACGGCAGAATGATAAAGAAGCACCAGAACAGTGTCTCATGATCGCTCCTGCGCGTTGGCAACAGGGTGATGCACTCCCGCAGCGCATAGAACGACATCAGCATAAACAGCACTGTCGAACCTATTGGTCCGAGCGTCATCGCCAGCACCGTGATAATGCACATCACCCACCAGGCGCGAATGCGAGCGTTGAGGTTGGCGATGGTGTCGTTCTGCTTAAACTTCGCCAGTACGCCGCCGATAATGCTGGCCACCACCAGCAGGCCAAACAGGCCGCACAGCAGCCAGCTCAGTTCGGTATCCCAGATTTTCATGGTGCAATCGCCTCCAGTGCGGCTTTGGTCCTTGCCAGAAAGGCCTGTTTGTCTTCTCCTTCGGCCACGCCCGGCTGCGGCGTACCAAAGGTGGCGCTACAGATAATCGGCACCACCAGCCGCGAGCCTTTCGGCAGCACCCGATTAAGATTGTCCAGCCATACCGGGACCAGTTCGACCTGCGGATAGGCTTTCGAGAGGTGATAAAGACCACTCTTAAAAGGGTTAAGCTGCTCCCCGCTACCGCGCGTACCTTCGGGAAACAGAATAAGCGAATGCTGGTTGTCCAGCGCCTGCTTCAATGGCAGCAGGACGTCTTTGTTCACTACCGCCCCGTTTGCGATCTGCTTTTCGGCGGGTTCAGCCTCATGCTGTCCGGTTGGGCGCCGCTCAACCAGCACTGCGCCGAAGATACGTAAAGCCAGATAGCGCTTCAGGCGTGAACCCAGCCAGTAGTCGGCAGCGGCGACCGGATGAACCTGTGTACGCATCTGCGGCGGCAGGCTGGACCAGATCACCAGTCCGTCGAGGTGGCTGCTGTGATTGGCATAGTAAATACGAATTTTTTCCGGCTCCGGCTCGCTTTGCCAGCGGGAGCGTATACCGGTCAGAAAACGGCAAACGGTGACCAGCAGTGCGCTGACCAGGCGGCGATCGGCAGACAGGCGTGGCTCAGACATCAGTCAGTTTCTCCTGTCGTTTAAGGACGTTACAAGTCGGGCATACGGTCCCGTCTTTCGCAGTTTGTCCCGGTAAAACAGGTGAAGATGAACATCCTTATCCATATCAAACCCTCAGCGTTGAAAAAACGACCAGACGGTGTCAACACGTGCTCAGTGGCTACCGCCATATTCGCGGGTGATCTCTTTTGCCGCTTTGATCACCATCGCCCCAATCTCGGTCACGCGATCGTCGGTGATGCGAGAAATCGGGCCGGAGATCGACAGCGCAGCAAACGGTTCACGGTGCTCGTCGTAAATGCAGGCTGCAACGCAGCGTAATCCCAGCGCATGCTCCTCATCATCAAAGGCATAGCCTGCTTTGCGCGCCTGCGCCAGATTATCTTTCAGACTCTGCGGAGACATCAACGTTTTCGACGTATAGTGATGCAACCCCTGACGGTGCAGCAGCTCGGTCATCTGTTTTTCATTGAGATTAGCCAGGAAAGCCTTACCCGCGCCGGAGGCGTGCATTGGCAGTTTGCCGCCAATCGGGGCGGACATACGCATCAGCTGGGTACACTGCACCTGATCGATAATCACTGCCTGATGATCGCTGAGATCCAGCACGGCCAGATTCACCGTTTCACCGGACTCCTCCATCAGCCTGCGCAGCACCGGGTGAACCAGCGCCAGCAGATTACGGCTTTGCAAAAAGCTGCTGCCAACGACAAATGCATGCGCACCGATGGTCCACAATCCTAAATCACCCACCTGGCGCACGAACCCCTGCTGTTGCATGGTCGTCAGCAGGCGATGCGTGGTGGAGTTGGGCAGCCCTGCCTGCTGGGCCAGTTCGGTGAGCGCCACGCTGCCGTGGGACTCGGCAATGAACTCCAGTAGCTTCAGACCGCGGGTTAACGACTGAACCTGGCCAGCAGGTTGGGCTGTCTGAGCGCTGGCAGTACGAGGTTTTTTGCCGCGTTTAACCGGGACGGGGATTGCCATATCTGAGTCCTTAATTTTTCACCATATGGAAATCATTTTCGTTTTATTGGCTAATAATGCAACGCGTTGCTTTCTGGTCGGATCAGTTCGCTGATTAACTGAAAATGTCTCACCAGCCATCGCTGTTACCTGCGTAAAAGTTGTGCCAGGATGACCAGCAGGCAGTGGAGCTTTTGGTGACGCGTAAGGGGCTGGGTGGTGAGCAACAGAGTTAAGGCGCTGCATCAGCAGCTGGCAAAACGCATTATGCTGCTGGACGGCGGTATGGGCACTATGATCCAGAGTTACCGTCTGGAAGAGAGCGATTTCCGCGGTACGCGTTTTGCCGACTGGCCCTGCGATTTGAAAGGCAACAACGACCTGCTGGTACTGACCAGGCCCGAGGTGATTAGCGAGATCCACCATGGTTATCTTGCTGCCGGTGCCGACATCCTTGAAACCAACACCTTTAACGCCACCACCATTGCCATGGCTGATTACCAGATGGCGTCGCTGTCGGCAGAAATTAACCTGGTGGCAGCAAAGCTGGCACGCGCCTGTGCCGACGAGTGGACGGCAAAAACGCCGCATCGCCCGCGCTACGTTGCCGGCGTGCTGGGCCCGACCAACCGTACCTGCTCGATCTCGCCGGACGTGAACGACCCGGCATTCCGTAACGTCACTTTCGATCAGCTGGTGGAAGCCTACCGCGAATCAACCCGTGCGCTGGTCGAGGGCGGTTGTGACATCATCATGATTGAAACGGTATTCGATACGCTGAACGCTAAGGCGGCTGTTTTTGCGGTGAGGGCCGAATTCGACGCGCTGGGCATTGCGCTGCCGATGATGATCTCCGGTACCATCACCGATGCCTCTGGCCGAACGCTGTCCGGACAAACGACCGAAGCTTTCTACAACTCCCTGCGCCATGCAGAGCCGCTCTCCTTCGGTCTGAACTGTGCGCTGGGACCGGACGAACTGCGCCAGTATATCGCTGAACTGTCGCGCATAGCTGAAGGCTACGTCACCGCACACCCTAACGCCGGGCTGCCCAACGCTTTTGGTGAATACGATCTGGATGCGCAGACCATGGCGGAACAGATTGGCGAGTGGGCGCAGGCCGGTTTACTCAACATAGTTGGCGGCTGTTGCGGCACCACTCCGGAACATATCGCAGCGATGGCGAAAGCGGTAGAGGGCGTACCCCCGCGCCCGCTGCCTGTGGTGGCGGTTGCCTGCCGCCTTTCCGGGTTGGAGCCGCTGAATATCAGTGGCGATACGCTGTTTGTTAACGTCGGGGAGCGTACCAACGTCACCGGCTCGGCGAAGTTTAAGCGGCTGATCAAAGAAGAGAAATATAACGAAGCGCTGGATGTTGCCCGCCAGCAGGTTGAAAGCGGCGCGCAGATTATCGACATCAATATGGATGAGGGAATGCTCGATGCTGAAGCAGCCATGGTGCGTTTCCTTAATCTGATCGCCGGTGAGCCGGATATTGCCCGCGTGCCGATTATGATCGACTCCTCAAAGTGGGAAGTGATCGAAAAAGGCCTCAAGTGCATTCAGGGCAAGGGGATCGTGAACTCTATTTCGATGAAGGAAGGCGTAGAGCCGTTTCTGCATCACGCCCGGCTGGTACGTCGCTACGGTGCCGCGATGGTGGTGATGGCATTTGATGAAGTCGGCCAGGCCGACACTCGTCAGCGCAAAATCGACATCTGTCGCCGCGCCTATAAGCTACTGACCGAAGAAGTGGGCTTCCCGCCGGAAGATATCATCTTTGATCCGAACATCTTTGCCGTGGCCACCGGTATCGAAGAACATAATCATTATGCGGTGGACTTTATCGGCGCCTGTGAGGACATCAAGCGTGAACTGCCGCATGCCATGATCTCTGGCGGCGTATCTAACGTGTCCTTTTCTTTTCGCGGTAACGACCCGGTACGCGAAGCCATTCACGCCGTGTTCCTTTATCACGCCATCCGTAACGGAATGGATATGGGCATCGTCAATGCCGGGCAGCTGGCGATTTATGACGATCTACCCGCCGACCTGCGCGAAGCGGTAGAAGATGTTATCCAGAACCGTCGCGACGACGGCACCGAACGGCTGCTGGCGCTGGCAGAAAAATATCGCGGCAGTAAAGGCGGCGACGACAACAAACAGCAGCAGGCCGAGTGGCGCAGCTGGGAAGTGGCTAAGCGTCTGGAATACTCGCTGGTGAAAGGCATCACCGAGTTTATTGAGGAAGACACCGAAGCCGCACGTCAGCTTTCTGCCCGGCCGATTGAGGTCATTGAAGGCCCGTTAATGGCCGGAATGAATGTGGTCGGCGATCTGTTTGGCGAAGGCAAAATGTTTCTGCCTCAGGTGGTGAAATCCGCCCGCGTGATGAAGCAGGCAGTGGCTTATCTTGAACCTTATATCGAAGCCAGCAAGGAGAAGGGCAGCACCAGCGGTAAAATCGTGCTGGCAACGGTGAAGGGCGACGTTCATGACATCGGTAAAAACATCGTTGGCGTGGTGTTACAGTGTAATAATTACGAAATTATCGATCTTGGCGTGATGGTGCCGAGTGACAAAATCCTCAAAACTGCCCGTGAGGCTAATGCCGATATTATTGGTCTGTCCGGGCTGATCACGCCCTCGCTGGACGAGATGGTTAACGTGGCAAAGGAGATGGAACGCCAGGGCTTTACCCTGCCGCTGCTTATCGGCGGGGCGACCACCTCAAAGGCACACACGGCGGTAAAAATCGAGCCGCATTACAGCGGCCCGACGGTCTATGTGCAGAACGCCTCGCGCACCGTTGGCGTGGTGTCATCCCTGCTGTCGGCAGCACAGTACGATGATTTTGTTGCGCACATACGGAAAGAGTACGACACGGTGCGCATCCAGCACGCGCGTAAAAAACCGCGCACGCCGCCAGTCAGTCTGCAGGCAGCGCGCGATAACGCCTTCAGCTTCGATTGGGAAAATTACACACCACCGCCAGCGCACAGGATTGGTGTAAGCGAAGTGAGTGCTAACATCGAAACTTTGCGCAACTATATCGACTGGACACCGTTCTTTATGACCTGGTCACTGGCAGGGAAATATCCGCGCATTCTGGAAGATGAAGTGGTGGGCGAAGAGGCAAAACGTCTGTTTGCCGACGCCAATGCCATGCTCGATCGGCTCAGCGCCGATGGCACGCTTAATCCCGTTGGCGTGGTGGGGATTTTCCCCGCCAACCGCGTGGGGGACGACATTGAGATCTACCGCGACGAGTCACGAATCGAGGTATTGAAAGTAAGTCATCACTTACGTCAACAGACTGAGAAACTGGAGTTTCCCAACTACAGCCTCGCTGATTATGTGGCGCCGAAGTCCAGCGGAAAAGCTGACTACCTTGGTGCGTTTGCCGTCACCGGGGGGCTGGAAGAAGATGCGCTTGCCGAGGCATTTGACGCCCGGCACGACGACTACAACAAAATTATGCTTAAAGCCCTAGCCGATCGCCTGGCCGAAGGCTTTGCCGAATATCTGCATGAGCGGGTGCGTAAAGTGATCTGGGGCTTTGCCGCCACCGAGAACCTGAGTAATGAAGAGCTGATCCGTGAAAACTATCAGGGTATCCGCCCGGCACCGGGCTATCCGGCCTGTCCGGAACACAGTGAGAAAGCGACCATCTGGCAGTTGCTTGATGTAGAAACCCATACGGGTATGAAGCTGACCGAATCTTTTGCCATGTGGCCAGGCGCTTCAGTCTCCGGGTGGATCTTCAGCCACCCGGAGAGCAAATACTTCGCTGTCGCTCAGCTTCAGCACGATCAGATTGAGGACTATGCTAAACGCAAAGGCATGACGGTCAGCGAAGCCGAGCGCTGGCTGGCACCGAATCTTGGCTATGACACGGATTAACGGCTACTTATAACTGACGGTAAAATTGGCTTTTGCATTGGCGCTGCCCGGCTGCGGCGAGTTGTTGGTTTTGATGTAGCGCGCGTTGAACTGCAGAACCGTCTCTCCGGGCGTAATGGCGCCAGCCGGGTTTACCACGCCGAGCGGAAAGGCCGTCACGCCATCTTCTTTCAGAATCTGAATGCCAACGCCGGTGGCTTTTGAGGTGCTGTCCAGCCCCAGAATACCGTTCGGGCCATCGGCAATCGTCGAACCGCCGGTGGGAGTAAAGGTAACATTGGCAATATTGCTCATGGCACTTCCGGTGGTGCAGTTAGTCAACGGGATCTGAAAGCGCTGAGAAAAGCTGGTGGGGTTCAGGTCACTGATGGAGTAATTGCCCATTAAAACTGAAATTGTAGAGCCAGGGCTGGCAATCGAGCAGTTGTCCGCGGTGACCGTAATACTGAAATCAGAACTCAGGAATGTGAATTGTCGGGTGGATAGCGATGACGTGCTTTTGACCACATGGACACCGGGTTCAATCTCTCCCGTCTTCACTAAAATTACGCCGATGGTGGGTGTGTAATTGTACTTAGATGCAGGAATAGACTGGGAAATCGGGAAGAACGCTGAATTGGTCAGGTCGCCGAACTTTTTTATTCTTGTCATCACGCCGATTCCGGGAATGTTAGTCGGAAATACTTTACCGGCAGAGCCAGGATAGCCCTGGGCGACAACATCCACTGGCGCTGCGGCGGCGGTGTTGTTTCCTACCAAAATGGCATTGCCATAACAATTTAAATAAGCATATCCACTGTAGTTGATTAACAGTATTTTCTCTTCACCAATGATACTGCCTATGGCAGCATCCCGACCTACAGTAATCCCCCCGAAAGTGCCGCTGACAGGAACGGTGTCGTCATAGGCGGTACTCCAGCCATTAAGCCACAGGCAGGTGTTTTTGGGTTGAGTTAATGACGATGCCGCAAAAGTCTGTTTTGCCAAAAGAAGACACAGTAGCGTCATCAGGTATGAAATTTTTTTCATCTTAAAATATTGCCTTGTTAATGAGCTACGGGGCTGAAATGACACTTACTTCTGGCTGGTCAAAAATATCAATTTCACGCTTAATCCATTCTCTTTGAGAATCTATTTAAAATCCGTTCAGTGCTGACAGACAGTTTTACCAGATTTAAACCATCCTGCTGCTGCAAACCATTGGCTTTGATGTCATTACCGCACTGTTGATTTGCGTTATTATCCTGGCTTACATATAACCAATATATCGGTTGTTTTTTTCTTCAGATTCATTAGCACTTACTTATCCAGTTTATCACTCTATAAAAATTTAAATTTTTCCTCAGGCATAGCGGTCAGCGAAGTCGGGCGCTGGCTGGCACCGACTCCTGGCTATGACGCGGATTAACGACTACTTATAACTGACGGTAAAATCGGCTTTTGCATTGGCGCTGCCCGGCTGCGGCGAGTTGTTGGTTCTGATGTAGCGCGCGTTGAACTGCAGAAGCGTCTCTCCGGGCGTGATGGCACCAGCCGGGGTTGCCACACCGAGCGGAAAGGCCGTCACGCCATCTTCTTTCAAAATCTGAATGCCAACGCCCGTGGCTTTAGAGGTGCTGTCCAGCCCCAGAATACCGTTCGGGCCATCATTAATCGTCGAACCACCCGTCGGGGTAAAGGTAACATTGGCAATATTGCTCATGGCACTCCCGGTGGTGCAGTTAGTCAACGGGATCTGAAAGCGTTGAGCCAAACTGGCGGGGTTCAGGCTACGGAGTGAGTAATTGCCCATTGGAACTGAAATTGTAGAGCCAGGACTGGCAATCGAGCAGTTGTCCTCGGTGACCGTAATACTGAAATCAGAACTCAGGAATGTGAATTGTCGAGTGGATAGCGATGACGTGCTTTTGACCACATGGACGCCGGGTTCGATATCTCCGGTCTTCACTAAAATCACGCTGATGGTGGGGGTGTAATAGAACCTGCCCGAAGGAACAGGTTGGGAAACCGGAAAGAACTCTGAATCTTTTAGATCGCCGAATTCTTTTATTCTTGTCATCACGCCGATTCCGGGAATGTTAGTCGGAAATACTTTACCGGCAGAGTCAGGATAGCCCTGCGCGATAACATCCGCTGGCGCTGCGGCGAAGGTGTTTTTACCTACTACGATGGCTTTATTAAGACAATTCAAAGCAGCATATCCACTTTGGTTGATAAACAATATTTTTTCATCGCCAATAATACTGCCTACGGCAGCATCGCGCTCTACAGTAATCCCTCCGAAAGTACCGCTAACAAGAATGTTGTCGTCAAATTTACTACCCCAGGAGCTGTACCACAAACATGTATCAACGGGTTGAATTATTGACGATGCTGCAAAAGTCTGTTTTGCAAAAAGAAGGCATAGTAGTGTCATCAGACATGACATTTTTTTCATCTTAATATACTGCCTTATCAATGAGCTATGGGGCTGATATGAGACTTATTTCTGGCTGATCACAGATATCGGTCTCATACTCAGCCCATCCTCTTTCAGAAGCTAATCCATATCTGTTCAGTGTCGACAGACAGCTTTTGCCAGACTTAAACCATCCTGCTGCGGCAAACCATTGGCTTTAATGTCGGCCCGGCACTGCTGGTCTGCGTTACTACCCCAGCTGACATTGACTGACATGTCGGTTATTTCTTCCTGCAAATTCATCAGCGCCTGGCCAGCCTGACCTACCAGCGTCAGCTCTTTTCCCTGACGATCGCGCACCGATGCGCCGAATGGCACGTAGCGCCCGTTGGGTTGGGTCAGCTGCAGCAGCAAACGCAGATTTTTACTGGCACTGTAGTGAATTGCCACTACCGATCCCTGACGTGGATAGACCTGCTGCACCCGGCCGTCGATATCGACATTATTGCTGACATTACGCACATCCAGCAGGATACGGTTAGCGCGGTAAGGCCGCAGATAGGGGACCAGGGCGTAGCCCCGCTCGTTGGTCACGGAGGTCGGCGCATTTTGCAGTGATACGCCCGGCGTGTTATCAACCTTTACCAGGCCAACGGTATCACCCAGCTGCTGGCTCAGCTCTACGCCACCCGAATGCATCAACAGCGCACCGGAGACGCTGCCGTTGGCACTGTGGTAGTTTTCCCCTGCGCTAATCCCCCCGTTGAGCTGTGCCCACGGGGTCAGATAGCCAGCCGATGCGGCATAACCTGTGCTGTTGGCCTGTGATTGATTGCGCACGTCAAGATTGTAGTTGAACTGGTTTTTCTCACCCGCTGTGCCGCTCACTCCCAGGTTTTCACTGTATTTGCGATCCTGTCCGCGGTTCACCGTGCTGGAGACTGTTGCATTACCCAGCGGCATGGACAGCATCACGGAGATGTCCGTGCCGGAGGTGGAGCCATAGCCGCTATTTTCAGTGGTGCGGCTGGCATAGATACCCAGGTTGACCAGCGAAATCGTTGTGTTGTAGCCCAGCTGCAGTTGGCGAGTTTTACGTGAAGAGTGCCACCAGGTTTGCTGGTTCGCCGTCAGATAAATTGAGCTACTGGCACCGATATTCTGCGTTAACGTTGCTTCGATACGGTTGCGTCGGCTCTCCGGTTGGTAGTTAAAGCGATCGATAAAGCTGCGTTCATCCATCGCTTCAGAAAATGTGCGGTAACCTTCCGTCGAGTAGCGATAACCGGCAAAGCGCAGGTTTGTACCGCTGTTGAAAGCTTTACCGTAACGCAGGCTGTAACTTTGTCCACCCTCCTGGTGATCGCGATATTTCGTCATGGATTGTGAGATATCTAAAGCCATTGCGCCGAAGCTGCCAAGGCTTTTGCCAATCCCTACCAGCCCTGCCTGATAGATATCACTGATGGTGAACCCGGACGATAGCGTGTAGTCATGAGAAAGGCCCAATGCTCCCGATGCCTGCACAAATCGCGGGTGAATCGAGTAAGAGGATGACGTTGATTTATATTCACCAAGAGCAACATTATAGCGCCAGGTTCCACGGCGTAGCAGGTTACCGAGGGTGGCGAACGGCTGGGTGAAATGTCTCACTGTGCCATCGGCTTCGGTAATGGTCACGTCAAGATCGCCGTTACCGGATGCGGTATTGAGGTCACGAATTTCAAATGGGCCGGGTGGAACAAAGGTGGTATACAGCGAATAGCCGTGCTGGCTGATTTCCACTTTAGCCTGACTGTTGGCCACGCCGCGTATCACCGGGGAGTATCCCTGCAGGGAGTCAGGTAACATTTGCACCACCGAACCGGCCTGAATACCACGAAAAGGTACGCTGTCCAGCACGTCGCCACCGGTAAACAGCTCTCCCGCCTGTACGTTGCCAAGAGTGCCGGGTAAATCTTTCTCGACATAGGTGTTATACCGTTGCCAGGTTTCTCCCTTGCGCCATGAGGCAGAAGAGCGCAGGCGGAAGCCGAGCAGATTGAGCCCCCCCTGCAAATAAACATTGGCTGAGTGAGTGTTGCGACCCTGGTTTTCGCTGCTTGAGGCAGAAGCATTATAGTTCAACAGCAGGGCCGGGATACCGTCATCCCACTTCTTTGGGTCGATATACCCCTGTGCTGATTGATCCAGACTTTCCTGGGGGATAAGAATGCGTAACGCCAGTTTTTTACTGTCAAAATAGGCGCTGGCATGCTCCACTAATTCACTGACGTCGACACATGTATCACCGGATGTGCCCTTCAATATACTTTCGCGTACCCCTGCATTCTGGAGTAGCGAGACGGGAACACAGGGAACCAGCTTATCGCCGTGCATTTTGAATTCGACAGTATTCTGACCAAAATCCTGATTATTAATAAAAAGGGAAACAGGATAACTTCCGGGCAGCAGATTTTTCTGATTTAAAACGGAATTAATATCGACATTATTGCCATCCGCTGCGGATGGCACATTCATGAAGTCCTGATCAAACTTGATATCATCGTCAGCTGCAGCGTTGCGTGCACTCAGGACAACGCAAACCGTAAGCGACAGTAAAGAATAACGATAGTTTGGTAACATCATGATTATTATCCCCGATTAATTTACGAGGGAGTCGGGCTGTTGTTGAATGCCACCGTAATCGTTAATAGTGGAAAAGCTCACTTTACCCTGCTGTACAGCGGCATTGCCTGACAGCAGGTAATCGCTGTGGCTAAATGGAGCCAGCATTGCAGGGTCTTTGACGACCAGTTTGTTTCCGGCAGAGATAACGCTGACCTCGGAAAATGAGATGTGCCACGGGGTATTATTAGTGGCGCGCAGCCATGATTTCCCACCCTGATTGATACGCTGCCAGCTAATTTTTTTGACGGCATCCTCAGGCGTGCCGACCAGCCCCGCTGGACGATAGAACAGCTTAATGCGAGAGCGGATCGCAATCGTGAGTTTGTTATCACTCTGACCTTTATTCAGGGAAGGGATTTCCTGCGCATTGAAATAAAATACGGACTCACGATCTTTAGGCAGACCGTTATCCGGCAGCTTAATGATTTTTACAATCTGATCTTCAGAGGGTGCAAGTCGGAAAAGTGCAGGCGTGGCAATGAATGGCACCTTCTCATCGCTACGATCGCTGGCACCATTAACCCAGACCTGAACGGCATAATTATCCTTGCTCACATTGCTTAACGTACTGGTGGCGCTTTTATCATTCTCGCTATAAATAATGCGCGTTTTATTAATCATGACCCCAGCAAAGGCCGTCGATGAGGTAAGCGCAGTTATCACAAGGATGGAAGTGTATCGAGCTAAATATCTATGTAGAAACATCCTGTGTCCCGATTATATTTTAAGGCGTACCAAATGGTGAGGGTTTGAGAGGCAGAGAAATAATGCCTGAACAGCAATTATTCAGGCATTTTAAGCTAGCAGGTTATTTGTAGTTAATAACGAAACCAGCTTTTGCATCCGCTTTGCCTGCTTCAGCGGCACCTAACGCAATATAATCTGCAGTAAAGGTGATTGGTTTGGTCAGGTCATAGCTGTTGGCAGAGTCTGTACCGATCGGCACCACATTGTTTTGCTGATCGAGAATACGTACGGCTACATTTTTTGCGCCGCCGGTCACGCCCAGATACTGCTGCTTATCACCCGCGGTTCCGCTCATAGAAATGAAACGCACGGTACCGGTTTTACCAGTCAGGTCGCATTTGCCGCCTGATTCTGACGCGTCACTCACCGCCAGAGTAAAGGTTGCACCACCGGCATTATCGTTTGCCTTTGCCAGGCTGCTGGCCTGAACTGAGCCCAAATCGATGGTGCTGTTGGCGTTACCGTCATTGACCGCAACAGAGCAGGTGTTGTCATTAATTTCGCCAGTAAAGTTTATCGTTCCGTCGATGGCCATCGCCTGCATGGAAAACATGCCGGCGGAAGCCACAAGTAATGCGGGCAGTGTGAATTTCATGATAATCATTCCCAATATTTATGAATAAATCTGACTTTATGACTGCGTTTAATTTAGCTTTCTAGTCAATAGACTTGTGCGGAAAAGATTCTAATTTATTTCTTTTTTTTTGAGAACAGTTAATTAATTGATTAGAATCAATACATATAAAAATGTCGCATCGATTTATAATTTATATTTTATTGTCGCGTGTGTAATTTTTTTATTTTTATTGCGACATTATGTTCTGTGTATTTACCGCATAGTGATATTTAATGTCAGCATATAGCAGCTGGGTAAAAAAAAGACTACATTACAATCCGTTAAGCAATCCCTTACCTTAACTAAGGGATTATCCTATTCTCTGTCAGCCATAGAAATGTGTAAATTGATCCTGAAAATTCCAGCTAAATGGAAAGTATACTGTTGTTATAGAACCCAGTCCTCAGCTTTTCTGGATTCAACTAAAATGACCTGTAAGCTGCACAAAGCATGTTGTGCGTTTTATTTCAGCCAGGAGAAATTTATCGGTGTTAACCTTGCTCAATCTTCTCTCAGCCGTGGCGCTGCTGGTATGGGGAACCCATATTGTGCGTACCGGTATTATGCGCGTTTACGGTGCCGATTTGCGGCGGGTGCTCAGCCGCAGCGTGGAAAAAAAACCGATGGCGTTCCTCGCCGGGATCGGTGTGACCGCGTTGGTACAAAGCAGTAACGCCACCACGCTGCTGGTGACTTCGTTTGTTGCCCAGGAACTGGTCGGGCTGACGCCTGCACTGGTGGTTATTCTCGGCGCAGATGTCGGTACGGCATTGATGGCGCGGATCCTGACCTTCGATCTGTCGTGGCTGTCGCCGCTGTTTATCTTCTTCGGGGTGGTGTTTTTTCTCGGCCGTAAACAGACCCGCGCCGGGCAGCTCGGACGAGCCAGCATCGGCCTGGGGCTGATTCTGCTGGCGCTGCAGCTGATTGTTGCCGCCGCCGCACCGATCACCCAGGCGTCCGGCGTGAAAGTTCTGTTCTCTTCGCTGACCGGCGATGTGATGCTGGATGCACTCATCGGTGCGGTGTTTGCCATTATCAGCTACTCCAGCCTGGCGGCGGTGCTGATCACCGCCACGCTGACCGCCACCGGGGTGATCTCGTTTAAGGTAGCCCTGTGTCTGGTCATTGGAGCTAACCTCGGCAGCGGACTGCTGGCGATGCTGAACAACAGCACTTCAAACGCGGCCGGGAAACGCGTTGCCCTGGGAAGCCTGCTGTTTAAATTTATTGGTTCGCTGATAGTGTTGCCGTTTGTTGACCTGCTGGCCGGGTGGCTGGAGAAGCTGCCGGTCAGTGATGAAGAGCTGGTGATATTCTTCCACGTTTTCTACAACCTGATCCGCTGCCTGATCATGGTGCCGTTTGCCGAACCGATGGCCGCACTGTGTAAGCGTCTGATCCGCGAAGAGCCGGAAACCGACCTGCGTCTGAAGCCAAAGCACCTTGATACCAGTTCGCTGGATACCCCGGCGCTGGCGCTGGCCAACGCCGCCCGCGAAACCCTGCGCATGGGCGATGTGCTGGAGCAGATGCTGGCAACGTTCAGAAAGGTGGTGCACGGTGAATTACGTGAGGACCGGGAGATCCGCAAACTGGATGATGATGTCGATGTGCTGTACACGGCAATCAAGCTGTACCTGGCGCAGATGCCGAAGGAAGATCTGCCGGAAGAGGATTCGCGACGCTGGGCAGAAATCATCGAGATGGCACTTAACCTGGAGCAGTCCGGGGATATTCTTGAACGTATGAGCGGGGACGTCGCGGACAAATCGCTGACCGCACGGCGGGCGTTCTCGGTCGAGGGCATGCAGGAGCTGGATGCGCAGCTTGAGCTGTTAACCAGCAATCTGCGCCTCAGTCTGTCGGTATTCCTCTCCCGCGATTTGGCCAGTGCGAAACGCCTGCGCCGTTCCAAACATCGGTTCCGCATTACTAATCGTCGTTATTCACACGCTCACGTTGACCGTCTGCATCAGCATAACGTTCAGAGCATCGAAACCAGTTCGCTGCACCTCGGGCTGCTGGGCGACATGAAACGCCTGAACTCGCTGTTTTGTGCCGTGGCCTACAGCGTGCTGGAACAGGCGGATGATGATAAAGACGAGGAGTAACCCGCATCCCCTGGCGGTCGGTTGCAGGTCGGGGAGTGGTTTGGAATATGTGGGCCAACCAGGCCGTGTGACGGCGGCACGCCGGGGTATTGAGTGCCACAAAGCACTGGCCCACAATCTGGCCATCAATGCAGGCTTCCAGCATATGCTGCCCGTCCGGGATCTTCTTTAGCCGCCCCTGCCAGAGCTGTAGCGATGGATAAGGGAGCCGAAGCGTATCGCTGTAGGTTTACGGCTGGCTGTGCATCTGATGCAGCGCCGCAGCGTCATCAGGCTCGGCGTGTCGGATGATAATTTCACTCACCTGGACTCTCCTTCGCTTAGAAATCCTTTTTAAAATCAGGGTTTTTTATCATCGAATCAAGGAAAAATAATCCGGAAAGAACTTTACAATTGCGAATGATAATGATTATTATTGCTTTGCATTTTCAGCAGAGCCCTGCTCCAGGTTGAAAAGGCACGACATTGCTCACATTGCTTCCAGTGTTTCTTAGCCAGCTCGGGTGCTGGCTTTTTTTTGCCCGCCTGCCGACGGCCTTCCCTGATTTTGCCCACCCGCCCACGTTAAGGCTTTGTGCCGATTTCACCGCGTTGCGTCACTGTGACCTTTACGAAGCGATGTTTCGCTATGGGCAGTCAGACTGATGCTGTCGCTGCTATTTCATCGAATAATTTGAACAGAGGAGACAATTTTCTCCGCTATCAACCCGGGTCATTGGCGCGCAGACTAGGTGGAAAACATTGAGGAGAACTGAATATGATCTACTTACGTAAAGCACAGGATCGGGGTCACGCGAATCATGGCTGGCTGGACAGCTATCACACCTTCTCTTTCGCTAACTATTATGACGCTAACTTTATGGGCTTCTCCGCGCTGCGGGTCATTAACGAAGACGTCATCGACGCCGGGCAGGGTTTTGGTACTCACCCTCATAAAGATATGGAAATTCTGACCTACGTGCTCTCCGGCACCGTAGAGCATCAGGACAGCATGGGCAATAAAGAGCAGATCCCGGCGGGTGAGTTCCAGATTATGAGTGCAGGGACCGGGGTCCGTCATTCCGAGTACAACGCCAGCAAAACGCTGCCGCTGCATCTGTATCAGATCTGGATTATCCCGGAAAGAAGCGGTATTGAGCCACGTTATGCACAGCGCCGCTTCGATGATATTCAGGGTCGCCAGCTGGTGCTGTCGCCGGATGCACGTGACGGCTCACTGAAGGTGTATCAGGATATGACGCTTTCCCGTTGGGCATTGAAAGCGGGCGAGCAGGGCACGGCAGACGTTGCCGAAGGCCGCCGGATCTGGATCCAGGTGGTGAAAGGCGATGTCACCGTTAACGGCGAAGCGGCAACCACCAGCGACGCCTTTGCCATCTGGGATGAGCCATCTCTGGAGATAAACGCCAGCAGCGATGCCGAAATCCTGCTGTTCGATCTGCCACCGGTTTAAAGCCAGCGAAGATAGCTGCATCACACTTTGGGCGCGGAAAACCGCGCCCTTTCTCTTTTTCCCACGCATTTTTGTTACACTCAGCCTGATACTGACTAACCCGCTGAAGCCAAATGAAGAAAAAAAGACCGGTACTACAGGATGTTGCCGATCGCATCGGCATTACCAAAATGACCGTCAGCCGCTATCTGCGTAACCCGGTACAGGTATCCGTCGCGCTACAGGGAAAAATTGCCGCTGCGCTGGATGAGCTGGGCTACATTCCCAATCGTGCGCCGGATATGCTGTCGAATGCCACCAGCCGGGCGATTGGCGTTCTGCTGCCATCGCTGACCAACCAGGTGTTTGCCGACGTGCTGCGCGGTATTGAAACCGTCACCGATGCGGCAGGCTACCAGACGCTGGTGGGCCACTTCGGCTACAGCCCGGAGAAAGAGGAGTTGCAGCTCCGTTCCCTGCTGGGCTGGAATATCGATGGCCTGATCCTCACCGAACGTACCCACACCGCCGCCAGCCTGCGCATGATTGAAACCGCCGGAATTCCGGTAATTGAGATGATGGACAGCGTGTCGCCGTGCCTGGATATGGCGGTAGGGTTCGATAATGTGGAGGCCGCAAGGCAGATGACCCAGGCCATTTTGCAGCGCGGCCATCGCTATCCGGTTTACCTCGGTGCGCGGCTTGATGAACGAACCCTGCAAAAAGAACGCGGCTACGCGCAGGCGATGCGCGAGGCCGGGCTGGAACCCAGAACCGTGATGATGGAAGCGGCCTCGTCGTTTACCGCTGGCGCGATGCTGCTGCGTGAGGCGCAGCAGCGCTATCCGCAGACCGACAGCCTGTTTTGTACCAATGACGACCTGGCGGTAGGGGCGATGTTTGAGTGCCAGCGCCAGGGGCTGCGGGTACCGGAACAGATGGCGATCGCCGGTTTTCACGGCCACGATATTGCCATGGCTACCACACCGCAGCTGGCCACCGTCCAGACCCCGCGCGAACAGATGGGCCGGGAAGCCGCAGCGATGCTGCTGGCGCGTATTCGCGGTGAACCCGTTAATGGCGGACCGCTGGATATCGGCTTCACGCTCTCTATTGGCGAAAGCATTTAATCCCATAAGGGCGCATTCGCGTCCAATGAACTCTTTGTGCTTCTTTCAGACAGTTTTTGCTGTTTTTATGAAGCTCCTCACATTTACCAGCTTTTCCCGCTTCTGCTGTTGCCATAATTTGTACACAGCCAGACAATGTTACCGATAACAAGTTGCCGTTCACACCTGCTTTTTACTCTGACGGAGCGAAAATAATGACCTCATCTACCCCGTCCAATCACGTATTCGTACTGATGGGCGTATCCGGAAGCGGCAAATCCGCCGTGGCTAATGCTGTTGCGCATCAACTGAAGGCCGCCTTCCTTGACGGCGATTTTCTGCACCCGCGTGCCAACATTGAAAAAATGGCCAGTGGCCATCCGCTGAATGACGCCGACCGCAAACCATGGCTACAGTCGATTAACGACGCCGCGTTCGCGATGCAGCGCACCAATAACGTGTCGCTGATCGTCTGTTCGGCGCTGAAGAAGCACTACCGCGATATCCTGCGCGAAGGGAATCAGAACCTTTCCTTCGTGTACCTGAAAGGGGATTTCGACACCATCGAATCCCGTCTGCGCGCACGCAAAGGCCATTTCTTTAAGCCACAGATGCTGGTTACTCAGTTCGCCACGCTGGAAGAACCAGGCAGTGAAGAAAAAGATGTGCTCATTGTCGATATCAATCAGTCTCTTGATAACGTGGTTGCCGCAACGCTGAAAGCGATTGATGGTGCCATCAACAAGACTAAGTAGGGTGTAATGAGTACTGCAACGCTGGTTTTGACCGCAGCGGGTTCGGTATTACTGCTGCTGTTTTTAGTGATGAAGGCGAGAATGCACGCCTTTGTGGCGCTGATGTTAGTGTCGATTGGTGCGGGTCTGTTCTCCGGCATGCCGCTGGATAAAATCGCCCAGACGATGGAAAAAGGCATGGGCGGCACGCTCGGCTTTCTCGCGATTGTCGTGGCACTGGGAGCGATGTTTGGCAAGATCCTGCATGAAACCGGGGCAGTTGACCAAATCGCCATCCGCATGCTTAAAGCCTTCGGTGAAAGCCGCGCGCATTACGCAATGGGTATTGCCGGGCTGATCTGCGCCCTGCCTTTATTCTTTGAAGTGGCGGTCGTGCTGCTAATCAGCATCGCCTTTGCCGTGGCGCGACGCACCGGAGATAACCTGGTGAAGCTGGTTATCCCCCTGTTTGCCGGCGTTGCGGCGGCGGCGGCATTTTTGCTGCCCGGACCTGCGCCGATGCTGCTGGCTTCGCAAATGCACGCCGATTTTGGCTGGATGATCCTGCTGGGGCTGTGTGCCGCCATCCCTGGTATGTTGATTTCCGGCCCGCTGTTTGGTCGCTTTATCAGCCAGCACGTGCAGTTCACGCCGCCTGCGGAAAACGAACATCCCGAATTTGAAGAGAGCAAGCTGCCGTCATTTGGCTTCAGTCTGTCGCTGATCCTGTTCCCGCTGGTGCTGGTGGGGTTGAAAACTATCGGTGCCCGCTTTACCGAGCCCGGCTCCCGTCTGTATGAGTGGCTGGAATTTATTGGTCACCCGTTTACCGCGATTCTGTTGGCCTGCCTGGTGGCGATTTATGGTCTGGCCTGGCGTCAGGGAATGGATAAAGAGCGTGTAATGCAGATCTGCGGCGCGGCGCTGCAGCCAGCCGGTATCATCCTGCTGGTCATCGGTGCCGGGGGCGTATTTAAGCAGGTGCTGGTGGACTCCGGCGTCGGCCCGGCGCTGGGCAATGCCCTGACCGGTGCCGGCCTGCCCGTTGCGCTGGCCTGCTTCGTCCTGTCCGGCGCGGTGCGTATTATTCAGGGTTCGGCAACCGTCGCCTGCCTGACCGCTGTCGGGCTGATTATGCCGGTGATTGAGCCGCTGCATTATTCCGGCGCTCAACTGGCCGCGCTGTCGATCTGTATTGCCGGTGGCTCGATCATTTTCAGCCACGTTAACGACGCCGGCTTTTGGCTGTTTGGCCGGTTTACCGGCGCAACGGAAGGGCAAACGCTGAAGACCTGGACGCTGATGGAAACTATCCTCGGCACGGTCGGTGCAGTTATCGGCATGATCGCTTTCGAGCTACTGTCGTAATTCACTGGAAGGGGTGGCGGAACAGGCGCGACCCCTTCTGCTGTTTTCCTGTTACCGCCTTGTGACGTTGTTCCTGCTGCTGGCAGGCTAAAACCCCTGTAATCACCGATAAAACCCGCGCTAATCTCCAATATCACCCCCGATAACAGGGCTGTTGCCTTAACCCGATACCGGCTTTAATACGGGCCGCTTACGCTGTCTGGCATCAATTATTAGCCCCTCTGCTAAAAAAACTCCCTGAATCGATTTAATTCACTTGCCACTTTTGCTGCACCTTGTAGATTTGGACAGAGTACATTCCGGTGATTTTAACTGAGTTACGGGCGTTATGAGTGCAGGCCCGAGGTAAAGGTAGATATGAAAACTGTAGGACTTGTCGGTTGGCGTGGCATGGTGGGTTCCGTGCTGATGCAGCGTATGATCGAAGAGCGTGACTTTGACGTTGTACGCCCGGTGTTTTTCTCCACTTCCCAGCACGGCCAGGCCGCGCCGGAGTTTGGCGGCCGTTCTGCCGGTACGCTGCAGGATGCGTTTGATATCGATGCGCTCAGTGCGCTGGATATCATCATTACCTGCCAGGGGGGAGATTACACCAGCGAAGTTTATCCAAAACTGCGGGCCGCTGGCTGGCAGGGTTACTGGATTGACGCCGCATCCACGCTGCGCATGAAGGACGATGCGATTATTATCCTCGACCCGGTGAACCACCAGGTTATCCACGACGGCCTGAATAACGGTATTAAAACCTTCGTCGGCGGTAACTGCACGGTCAGCCTGATGCTGATGTCGCTGGGCGGTCTGTTTGCCAATAATCTGGTGGAGTGGGCATCAGTCGCCACCTATCAGGCGGCCTCCGGCGGCGGCGCGCGCCATATGCGTGAACTGCTGGCCCAGATGGGTATGCTGCATGACCATGTGGCGAAAGAGCTGCAAAACCCGGCATCGGCGATCCTCGATATCGAGCGCCGCGTGACCGAGCTGACGCGCAGCGGTACCCTGCCTACCGATAACTTTGGCGTACCGCTGGCCGGTAGCCTGATCCCATGGATCGATAAGCAGCTTGATAATGGCCAGAGCCGCGAAGAGTGGAAGGGTCAGGCTGAAACCAACAAAATCCTGCGTACTGACAGCCTTATTCCGGTTGACGGTCTGTGCGTTCGCGTGGGTGCGCTGCGCTGCCACAGCCAGGCATTTACGCTGAAGCTGAAGAAAGACGTGCCGCTGGATGAGGTCACACAGCTGCTGGCTTCCCACAACGACTGGGTGAAAGTGGTGCCAAACGATCGTGAGCTGACTATGCGCGAACTGACGCCTGCTGCGGTAACCGGCACGCTGAATACCCCGGTGGGTCGTCTGCGCAAGCTGAACATGGGGCCGGAATATCTTTCTGCCTTTACCGTTGGCGATCAGCTGCTGTGGGGTGCGGCGGAACCGCTGCGCCGTATGCTGCGCCTGCTGGTCGGCTAAACGGCTGCGCTTTCCCCTGCCGCCTGCGGCAGGGGAAAGTGTCTGTTTGTTACTTTCTGAGTCAGTCATTATGGCTGACGGCATTACCCGTTGTTACCCGTTGTACTAAGTACCTGAACCACCGTTTTTGAGTTTTTCCCGCCTGATTTGGGGCTTCCCCGGGCTGGCGACTCAAGTCGTTTCTCACGTTCCTGCCTTACGCCTTAACAGCAGTACAATTTGTTGTGAAAGAAATATTTTTACGCTTTCGTACCCGGCTATTGTTGTGACCTGGCTATGCTTAACTCAGTCCTTGTTTCATCTAAAAACAAAAGTTTCGCTTAAAGGTTTGTTATTGCGTGCGGCGGTGGTTTTTCCAGAGGATGGTAACCTCCTCAGCAGCATGCCATTAAGCTCAATGAAGAGCAGAGTATGTTCCGTGCGTGTTAAGACGTGTGGTCATCACCTGCCGTCTATCATGGGAAGAAAGTCATGTCAGAGCTTGCCGATCGTCGTGTGATTAATGCTTTACTTTCCGGTCATCTCGCTGACCCATTTTCTCTTTTGGGCATGCATCAAACCGCCAAAGGTCTGGTGGTTCGCGCGCTGTTACCGGACGCCAGCGAAGTCTGGGTGATTGAAACCCGTACCGGGCGTAAATGCGCGCAGCTGGAGTGTCTGGACGGGCGCGGTTTTTTTCAGGCGGTGATGCCGCGCCGTAAAAATCCGTTTCGTTATCAGCTGGCTGTCACCTGGCACGGCCAGCAAAATCTGATTGACGATGCCTACCGTTTTGGCCCGCTGCTGCCCGAGATGGACAGTTGGCTGCTGGCCGAGGGCACGCACCTGCGACCCTACGAAAAAATGGGTGCGCACGCCGATGTGATCGATGGTGTGATTGGAACGCGCTTTGCGGTATGGGCACCCAATGCCCAGCGCGTTTCGGTCGTGGGCGAGTTTAACTATTGGGATGGTCGCCGTCATCCGATGCGCTTCCGCCGTGAGCAGGGCGTTTGGGAGCTGTTTATTCCCGCAGCCCGGCCCGGCCAGCTGTATAAATTCGAAATTGTCGATGCCCACGGCCAGCTGCGTCTGAAGGCCGATCCGTACGCTTTTGAGGCCCAGATGCGGCCCGAGACCGCTTCGATGATCTGTGGCCTGCCGGAAAAGACCGAAATCTCTCCTGAACGCCAGCGTGCCAACGGCTTTGATGCCCCGATCTCTATTTATGAAGTGCATCTGGGATCCTGGCGCCGCCATACCGACAATAACTTCTGGCTGAGCTACAAAGAACTGGAAGAACAGCTGATCCCCTATGCCAAAGAGATGGGCTTTACCCATCTGGAACTGATGCCGATTAACGAGCATCCCTTTGACGGCAGCTGGGGCTATCAGCCGCTGGGCATGTACGCGCCAACCCGGCGTTTTGGTACCCGCGACGAATTCCGCTCGTTTATCGCGGCGGCGCACAACGCCGGGCTTAACGTGCTGCTTGACTGGGTGCCGGGGCACTTTCCGTCGGACGAATTTGGCCTGTCAAATTTTGACGGCACGAACCTGTACGAACACAGCGATCCGCGCGAGGGCTATCACCAGGACTGGAATACCCTGATCTACAACTTTGGCCGCCGGGAAGTGAGCAACTACCTGGCGGGTAATGCGCTTTACTGGATTGAACGTTTTGGCATTGATGGCCTGCGAGTGGATGCCGTGGCCTCAATGATTTATCGCGACTACAGCCGTGCCGAAGGCGAATGGGTGCCCAACTATTACGGCGGGCGGGAAAATCTGGAGGCGATCGCCTTCCTGCGCTACACCAACCGCACGCTGGGTCATGCTGCACCGGGGTCTATCACTGTTGCCGAAGAGTCAACGGACTTCGACGGCGTCTCACGCCGGCCGGAGCTGGGCGGGCTGGGGTTCTGGTTCAAATGGAATCTTGGCTGGATGCACGACACGCTTGATTACATGAAGCTGGATCCGGTTCATCGCCGCTATCATCATGATCTATTGACCTTCGGTATCCTCTATAACTACACCGAAAACTTTGTGCTGCCGCTGTCGCACGATGAAGTCGTACACGGCAAACGATCGATTCTCGATCGCATGCCGGGCGATGCGTGGCAGAAGTTTGCCAACCTGCGCGCCTATTACGGCTGGATGTTCGGCTTTCCCGGCAAAAAGCTGCTGTTTATGGGGAACGAGTTTGCGCAGGGGCGTGAGTGGAATCACGACAGCAGCCTCGACTGGCATCTGCTGGAAGGGGGCGACAGCTGGCATAACGGCGTGCAGCGGCTGGTGCGCGATCTTAACCACACCTATCGCGCTCATCCGGCGCTTTACCAGCTCGATTTCGAGCCTGCCGGCTTTGAGTGGCTGGTTGTGGATGATTTTGAAAATTCGGTTTTTGTCTACGTGCGCCGCGATCGCGACGGTAACGAGCTGATCGTCGCCAGTAATTTTACCCCGGTGCCACGCTATAACTACCGCTTTGGCGTCTCACAGGGTGGACGCTGGCGTGAAGTGCTGAATACCGATTCAGTCCACTATCACGGCAGTAATCTCGGCAACAATGGCACCGTTGATACTGACGAATGGGAAAGCCACAATCGCAGCCACTCGCTCAGCCTGACGCTACCGCCGCTCTCCACCCTGTGGCTGGTTCGGGAGGCGTAATCAATGGCATCGATACGCTCAGGCAACCCGCAGCCTCTCGGGGCCAGCTATGACGGTAAAGGCGTTAATTTTACGCTGTTTTCTCAGCATGCGGAGCGCGTTGAGCTGTGCCTGTTTGATGATGACGGCAGCGAAAAGCGTATCGATCTGCCCGCACGCAGCGGCGATATCTGGCACGGATATCTGCCGGCTATTCAGCCGGGCCAGCGCTACGGATATCGGGTACATGGCCCGTGGGCACCGGAGCACGGCCAGCGTTTTAATCCGGCGAAGCTGCTGGTGGATCCCTGCGCGCATGAGGTGCAGGGTGAGGTGACCGACGATCCGCGTTTCCAGTGCGGTGAGCAGGTGCCGGACACTGTGGATAACGGCAGCATCGCGCCGAAATGCGTGGTGCTGGCGGATGACTTCGACTGGGAAGATGACGTAGCACCGCGTGTTCCCTGGGGGAGCACGGTGATCTATGAGGCGCACGTTCGCGGACTGACCTGTCAACATCCCGATCTGCCGCCGGAGATCCGCGGGACCTATGCGGCACTGGGCCATCCGGTGATGATTCACTATTTTCAGCAGTTGGGGATCACCAGCCTTGAGCTGTTACCGGTGGCCTGCTTCGCCAGTGAACCGCGTCTGCTGCGCATGGGACTGACCAATTACTGGGGCTACAACCCGCTGGCCTGCTATGCACTCCATCCCCGTTATGCTGCGGGAAACGCCGTACGGCAGGAATTCCAGCAGGCGGTGAAGGCGCTGCACCGCGCAGGGATTGAGGTGATTCTCGATGTGGTGTTTAACCACACGGCGGAGCTGGAGGAAACCGGTCCAGTGCTGTCGATGCGCGGTATTGATAACCAGAGCTATTACTGGCTGACCGGAGAGGGCAACTATCAGAACTGGACCGGCTGCGGCAATACACAAAACCTGAGCCACCCTCAGGTCACCGCGTGGGTGCTCGACTGCCTGCGCTACTGGGTGGAAGTGTGCCACGTTGATGGTTTCCGCTTCGACCTGGCCACGGTATTGGGCCGCACGCCGGACTATCAACGGGATGCGCCGCTGTTCCGGGCGATTGCCGCCGACCCGCTGCTCTCACCGTGCAAAATGATCGCCGAACCCTGGGATATCGGACCGAATGGGTATCAGGTTGGCAATTTTCCCCCGCCGTTTGCCGAATGGAATGACCACTTCCGCGATGTCGCCCGCCGCTACTGGCTGCATGGTGATCTTTCCAACGGCGAATTTGCCCGGCGCTTTGCCGCTTCAAGCGATATTTTTCAGCGCGACGGGCGGCTACCCTCCAGCAGCATTAACCTGATTACTGCTCATGACGGTTTTACCCTGCGCGACGCGGTCAGTTTTAACAAGAAGCATAATGAGGCCAACGGCGAAGATAACCGTGATGGCAGTAGCAGCAACTTCAGCCATAACCATGGCATTGAAGGGTTGGATGCCCCGCTGCTGATTGCGGAACATCGTCGCCGCAGCATGCATGCGCTGCTGACCACGCTGCTGCTGGCGCAGGGAACACCCATGCTGCTGGCGGGTGATGAGCATGGCCACAGCCAGCACGGGAACAACAATGCCTATTGCCAGGATAACCAGCTGACCTGGCTTGACTGGCAGCACCATGACAGTGGGTTGTTGTCCTTCACTGCCGCGTTAATCCATCTCAGGCGCCGAATTCCGGCACTTCAGGTCGATCGCTGGTGGCAGGAGGGGGATGGAAACGTCGAGTGGCTGAATCAACTGGGGCAGCCGCTGAGTGCCAGTGAATGGCAGCAGGGAGCACATCGTTTGCAAATCCGGCTTTCGCAGCACTGGCTGATCGTGCTCAACGCCACCGAAGAAGTGTGTGATCTGGTTCTACCTCTGGGTAACTGGCACGCCATTCCACCGTTTGCCGGAGAGGGTAATCCGATCCTGACAACGGTCTGGCATGGTACTGCGCAAGGTATGTGTGTGTTCCAGGAAAAATCATAACAGGAGTCAGACATGGCCAAACTTGATAAGAACGATTCCCTGATGCTGGCAAGACAATTGCCAACACAAACTGTTGCCCTGATCCTCGCAGGCGGACGCGGTACCCGTCTGCGCGATCTCACCGCTAAGCGCGCCAAACCCGCTGTTCACTTTGGTGGCAAGTTTCGCATTATCGACTTCGCACTCTCCAACTGCCTGAATTCAGGGATCCGACGTATTGCGGTCATCACCCAGTATCAGTCGCACACGCTGGTGCAGCATATTCAGCGCGGCTGGTCGTTTCTGAATGAAGAGATGAATGAGTTTGTCGATCTTCTGCCTGCACAGCAGCGGCTGTCGACCGAGCACTGGTATCGCGGCACCGCCGATGCGGTGACGCAGAACCTTGACATCATCCGGCGCTATCGCGCGCAGTACATCGTGATTCTGGCGGGTGACCACATCTACAAGATGGACTATTCGCGGATGCTGATCGACCACGTCGAAAATGACGCCCGCTGCACTATTGCCTGCCTGCCGGTGCCACTGGAAGAGGCCAGTTCCTTCGGCGTGATGAAGGTGGATGAAAATAATCGGGTGGTCGAGTTTCTGGAGAAGCCCGCCGATCCGCCGTCAATGCCGGGTGATGACACTAAGGCGCTGGCCAGCATGGGTATCTACGTGTTTGACGCAGCCTATCTTTATGGCCTGCTGGAAGCCGATCAGGAGCTGCCGGAGTCCGATCATGACTTCGGTAAAGATCTGCTGCCGAAGATCGTGGCCAGCGGCGAAGCGGTAGCCCATTCCTTCAATCTCTCCTGCGTACAGAGCGGTGAACCGAGTGAGCCATACTGGCGCGATGTCGGTACGCTGGAAGCCTACTGGAAGGCGAATCTCGATCTGGCCTCAGTCACCCCGGAGCTGGACATGTACGACAGTGACTGGCCTATCCGCACCCATATGGAGCCGCTGCCGCCGGCAAAATTCGTTCAGGACCGCTCCGGCAGCCACGGTATGACAATGAATTCACTGGTGTCGGGAGGCTGTATCATCTCCGGCTCGGTGGTAGTGAACTCGGTGCTGTTCTCCCGCGTTCGTATTAACTCCTTCTGCAATATTGAGTCGTCGGTATTACTGCCGGACGTAGAGGTAGGACGCTCCTGCCGCCTGCGCCGATGCGTAATAGACCGCGCCTGCGTGCTGCCAGAAGGAACGGTGATCGGCGAAAACCCGGATGATGATGCCCGGCGTTTTCACCGGTCGGAAGAGGGGATTGTCCTGGTCACAAGGACCATGCTGGCGAAGCTCGGCTGGATCGGCTAGGCGAAAAGACGTGATGATCTGAGAGCATCACGTTCTGGCACTGTTAAGGAGCCGATAATGCAGGTGTTACATGTCTGTTCAGAGATTTTCCCGCTGCTGAAAACGGGCGGGCTTGCTGATGTTGTTGGGGCATTACCGGCGGCGCAGATTGCAGCAGGAGTAGATACGCGTGTGTTACTTCCGGCATTCCCCGATCTGAAAAAAGGGATTGTTGATGCGGTGGTGGTGGCGAAACTGCAAACTTTCGCCGGTTATGTTGAACTGCTCTACGGACATTATGATGGCGTAGGGATTTATCTTATCGATGCGCCGGGCCTGTACGATCGGCCCGGCAGTCCGTACCACGATGAGTCACAATTTGCTTACACCGATAACTATCTGCGCTTTGCGCTGCTGGGCTGGATGGGCTGTGAAATGGCCTGTGGTCTGGATACCTTTTGGCGGCCCGACGTGGTCCATGCGCACGACTGGCATGCCGGGCTGACCTGCGCCTATCTGGCCGCACGCGGTCGTCCGGCCAGGTCGGTGTTTACCGTCCACAATCTGGCCTATCAGGGGCTGTTCAACGCGCACCATATTGAGCAGATCCAGCTGCCGCGATCGTTTTTCAATATGTACGGACTGGAGTTTTACGGCCAAATCTCTTACCTGAAAGCCGGGCTGTATTACGCCGACCACATCACCGCAGTGAGTCCAACCTACGCTCAGGAAATTACCCAGCCGGAGTTTGGCTACGGCATGGAAGATCTGCTGAAGCAGCGGCAGCTGGAGGGAAGACTGAGCGGCATTCTGAACGGTGTCGATCCGGCAATTTGGGATCCACAGCATGATCCGCTGCTGACGGCGCGCTATAACCGTGATGTTCTGGACACTAAAGTTGAGAACAAGCGTCAGCTGCAAATTGCCATGGGGCTGAAAATTGATGAAAAAGCGCCCATTTTCGCCGTGGTCAGCCGTTTGACCAAACAGAAAGGACTGGATCTGGTGCTGGAAGCGCTACCTGGCCTGCTGGAAGGGGGCGGGCAGCTGGTGTTGCTGGGGGCCGGTGATGCGGTCCTGCAGCAGGGATTCCTTGCCGTTGCCGCCGAATATCCGGGACAGGTGGGCGTGCAGATCGGCTATCACGAGGCGTTCTCCCACCGCATTATGGGCGGCGCGGATGTGATTATGGTGCCCAGCCGCTTTGAGCCATGCGGCCTGACACAGCTTTACGGGCTGAAATACGGCACTCTGCCGCTGGTGCGGCGCACCGGTGGCCTGGCCGACACGGTTAATGATTGTTCGCTGGAGAACCTTGCAGACGGTATCGCCAGCGGTTTTGTGTTCGAAGACAGCAACGCGTGGTCATTGCTGCGCGCTATTCGACGTGCTTTCGTCCTCTGGTCCCGTCCTTCCCTCTGGCGCTATGTTCAGCGACAGGCGATGGGAATGGATTTTAGCTGGCAGGTGGCTGCTGTGGCCTACCGCGACCTCTATCAACGTTTGTTGTAACCTGACGATGGGAAACTGATATGAATGCACCTTTCTCCTATGCCTCACCGACGCTCAGCGTGGATGCACTTAAGCACTCAATTGCTTATAAGCTGATGTTTACCATCGGTAAAGATCCGTCGATTGCGAATAAACACGAGTGGCTTAACGCCACACTGCTGGCGGTACGCGATCGTATGGTGGAGCGCTGGCTGCGTTCAAATCGTGCCCAGCTGTCGCAGGACGTCCGGCAGGTTTACTATCTGTCGATGGAGTTTCTGGTTGGCCGCACTTTATCCAATGCCCTGCTGGCAATGGGGATTTACCAGGACGCTCAAACGGCCCTGGAAGAGATGGGTTTCGACCTGGAGGACCTGATCGAAGAAGAGAACGATCCCGGCCTGGGAAACGGCGGGTTGGGACGACTGGCGGCCTGTTTCCTGGATTCTCTGGCCACGCTTGGCCTGCCCGGCCGTGGCTATGGCATCCGCTACGACTACGGCATGTTTAAACAGAATATCGTCGACGGCCAGCAGGCGGAATCCCCGGACTACTGGCTGGAATACGGTAACCCGTGGGAGTTTCAGCGCTTCAACACCCGCTACAAAGTCCGCTTTGGCGGGCGTATCCAGCAGGAGGGCAGCCTCGCGCGCTGGGTAGAAACAGAAGAAGTGCTGGCAATGGCTTACGATCAGATTATCCCCGGATTCGATACCGATGCCACCAACACCCTGCGGCTGTGGGGGGCTCAGGCGAGTAATGAGATTAACCTCGGCAAGTTTAATCAGGGCGACTACTTCGCGGCGGTGGAGGATAAAAACCATTCGGAAAACGTGTCTCGCGTGCTGTATCCCGATGATTCAACCTATTCGGGTCGGGAGCTGCGGCTGCGTCAGGAGTACTTCCTGGTCTCGTCCACGGTTCAAGATATCCTTCATCGTCACTGGGCGATGCATCAGACTTTTGACAATCTGGCGGATAAAATCGCCATCCACCTGAATGATACTCATCCGGTGCTGGCTATTCCTGAACTGATGCGGGTGCTGATCGATGAGAGCAAATTCAGCTGGGATGACGCATTCGGTGTGGCCTGTCAGGTGTTTTCCTACACCAACCACACGCTGATGCAGGAAGCACTGGAAACGTGGCCAGTGGATATGATCGGTAAGATTCTGCCGCGCCATCTGCAAATTATTTTTGAGATCAACGACTACTTCCTGAAAACCGTTCAGGAGCAGTATCCGGAGGACTGGCAGCTGCTGGCCCGTATCTCGATCATTGATGAAAATAACGGACGCAAAGTGCGCATGGCCTGGCTTGCGGTGGTGGTCAGCCACAAGGTTAACGGCGTGTCAGAACTGCACTCCAACCTGATGGTTCAGTCACTGTTTGCTGACTTTGCCAGACTTTTTCCCGGTCGCTTCTGCAATAAAACCAACGGCGTCACCCCGCGTCGCTGGCTGGCCCTGGCCAACCCGCCGCTGTCGGGCGTGCTGGACGAGACGATTGGCCGTACCTGGCGCACCCAGCTCAGCCAGCTGGAGGAGCTTAAGCAGCATATTGATTATCCTAATTTTATTGCGAAAATCCGCGATGCCAAACTGGCGAATAAAAAGCGGCTGGCGGCCTTTATAGGCCAGAAGCTGGATATTGTGGTTGATCCCCATGCCATGTTTGATGTGCAGATCAAGCGGATACACGAATATAAGCGACAGCTGCTGAATGTGCTGCACGTGATAACCCGTTACAACAGGATAAAAGCGGATCCGGAAGCCGACTGGGTGCCGCGTGTCTGTATCTTCGCCGGTAAAGCCGCCTCAGCCTACTACATGGCCAAACACATTATTCATCTGATTAACGATGTGGCGGCGGTGATCAACAGCGATCCTGCAATAAAGAACCGGCTGAAAGTGGTCTTTGTTCCCAATTACGGCGTCAGCCTGGCGCAGATCATTATACCGGCAGCCGATCTTTCCGAGCAGATCTCGCTGGCCGGTACGGAAGCGTCCGGCACCAGTAATATGAAGTTTGCCCTGAACGGGGCGCTGACTATCGGTACGCTGGACGGCGCTAACGTTGAAATGCTGGAGCATGTGGGTGAAGAGAATATCTTTATCTTCGGCAACACCACGCCGCAGGTTGAGGCGCTGCGCAGCAATGGCTACAGCTCGCACACCTATTACGAGCAGGACGCCGAGCTACATCAGGTTCTGACGCAGATCGCCACCGGGGTGTTCAGCCCGCAGGAGCCTGGCCGCTACCGTAATATTTTTGATTCACTGGTTAACCTTGGCGATCACTATCAGCTGCTGGCCGATTACCGCAGCTATGTTGATACTCAGGACAAGGTGGATAAACTTTATCGCAATAAAAATGAGTGGACGCGGCGGGCGCTGATTAATATCGCCAGTATGGGATATTTCTCTTCCGATCGTACCATTCAGGAGTATGCGGACGAAATCTGGGGCATCCAGCCTGTGCGCCTGTAGGCCGTTAATAAAAAGGGCGACCGCTGTTGAGCGGTCGCCCTGACTGTTTTACACTCCTGGCGGCTTGAGGCGATCGGTTTCAACCGGCCTGGCAGGCTGAAACCACCGCAGGCAGCGCCCGGTGTATCAGGATGCCAGGGACAGTATCGGCTTGGCGTGCTGTTCCAGCCATTCAGCCACGCGAGCCTGCTGCTGTTCGTTCAGCCACATCCCCTCTTTGGTACGGCGCCAGATCGCATCTTCTTTCGTGCGAACCCACTCTTTCTGCACCAGATAACGCAGTTCCGCTTCATAGAAATGGTGGCCAAACAGTTCGCCCAAATCATCAATACTGTTCGCCTCTTTCAGGAACAGCTCGCTGCTGCTGCCGTAGGTACGGGCATAGTGGCGGGCCATCTCTTCGGTGATAAACGGATAGCGGCGGCGCAGGCTGGCCGCATAATCCTCACGGCTTCCGGCAAAATCGCCGCCCGGCAGCACGCAGGTCTTAGTCCATGCAGCGCCGATGCCCGGGTAGTACTTGCTGAGTTTTTCCATCGCATGCTCGGCCAGCTTGCGGTAGGTGGTCAGCTTACCGCCAAATACCGACAGCAGCGGGGCCTGGCCCTGCTCATCATGAACGTCGAGCGTATAGTCGCGGGTGATCGCCTGTGGAGAATCGGACTCGTCATCGCACAGCGGGCGAACGCCAGAATAGGTCCAGACAATATCGCTTTTCGCCAGCGTTTTCTTAAAGTGGGCGTTGTAAACCTTCAGCAGGTAGTCGATCTCGTTGTCGTCGATTTTGACATCCTGCGGATCGCCTTTGTACTCAACATCGGTGGTACCAATGATCGAGAACTCATCCATCCACGGGATCACAAAGACAATACGGTGATCTTCGTTCTGCAGGATATAGGCCTGCTTTTGGTTGTGTACGCGCGGAACCACGATATGGCTGCCTTTGATCAGGCGGATGCCATAAGGCGATTTCAGCTTCAGTCCGTCATCAAACAGCTGCTTCACCCACGGACCGGCGGCATTGACCAGTCCCTTCGCCTGCCAGGTGTGGACTTTACCGCTGTCGATATCTTCAGCCTCGACGGTCCACAGGCCGTTTTCACGCCAGGCTTTGGTGACGCGGGTGCGGGTACGCACTTCGCCGCCGCGCTTCTCGATTTCCTGCGCGTTCAGCACCACCAGGCGCGCATCATCCACCCAGCAGTCGGAATATTCGAAACCGCGCACGATTTCAGGTTTGAGTACCGATTCTGCACCAAAACGCAAACCTTTACTTCCCGGCAGGCTGGTACGTTTACCGAGATTGTCGTACATAAACAGGCCAATACGGATCATCCAGGCCGGGCGCAGATGCGGACGATGCGGCAGGCGGAAGCGCATCGGGAAAGCGATGTGCGGGGCCATTTTAAGCAGCACTTCGCGCTCGGCCAGCGCCTCGCTGACCAGGCGGAATTCATAGTGTTCCAGATAGCGCAGGCCACCGTGGATTAATTTAGAACTGGCGGAAGAGGTGGCGCAGGCGAGGTCTTTAGCCTCCAGCATCAGCACCGACAAACCCCGTCCGGCTGCATCGGCCGCAATACCCGCGCCGTTAATGCCGCCGCCGATTACGATCAGGTCTTTGATTTCCACGTCATCTCCTCCGATGTTCGGAATCGTTCAATAATGTTCGTTTTCGAGCATTATATTAATCGCAAACCAACATTGATGCCAGCGTTAACCGGATAAAAACATTTATGCGTGATGCAGGTAACATTAATGTTATACCAATTGCGCAAATTACTCAGGATATGCCTGGTTAAAGCAGGCCGGGTTCAGGCTACAATAGGATTCATTTGGCGACTTTTGACTGTTAGCGAGACCCCACCATGGAACAATTTGAGTGTATCAACGTCCAGGAAGCCCGGCAGAAACTGGCCGACGGCAACACCCTGCTGGTTGATATCCGCGATCCGCAAAGCTTCTCTGCGGCTCACGCGAGCGGCGCATTCCACCTGACCAACGATTCGCTTCCGGCCCTGATGGCCGAAGCCGATCTGAGTGGCTCGGTGCTGGTGATGTGCTACCACGGCAACAGCAGCAAGGGAGCCGCTCAGTATCTGCTGAACCAGGGATTTGCTGCGGCCTACAGCATCGACGGCGGTTTTGATGCCTGGCATGCTGCATTTCCACAGCAGGTCGAATCTGACATTCGCTGACCGATATGCGGCGGTGGAAGCCGTTGATCCTGCAAGCTTCGCTGTGACGGGGTATACTGCCGCTCTCGTTTTAATCCACAGGGAATCGGCCTTCAATGATGCGCATCACCCAATTTACCCATCTGCGCATGGCGCAGGCGTTTGTTGACTACATGGCGACGCGCGGCATTACGCTGCGTATTGAGCAGGAAGGCGGCTACACGCTCTGGCTGGATGATGAATCCCAGTTAAGCGTGGTCGAAAACGAACTTAACCAGTTTATTCGCGAGCCTGAGCATCCACGCTACCAGGCCGCCAGCTGGAAAACTGAAAACACCGACAGCGGCATTCAGTACGTCAGGCCCGCCGGCCCGCCGCTGAAAGACAGAGTGAAAGAGATGGCCGGGCCGGTTACCCTGGTCGTCAGCGTTGCGTCAGTGCTGGTCTATTTGATGATTGCCCTGGGCGGCTATGCGCAGGCGATTGCCTGGCTCGGCTGGCCGAAGGACAGCATGCAGCATTTCCAGGTGTGGCGCTGGTTCAGCCACGTGCTGATGAACTTCTCACTGATTGCACTGCTGATTAACCTGCTGTGGTGGTTTTATGTCGGCGGGCGCATCGAAAAACAGCTCGGCAGCGGGAAATTATTTACTATCGCGCTGATCTCCGCGCTGCTGTGCGGTTTCGCTCAGTCTAAATTTAATGGCTTCTGGTTCGGCGGACTGTCGGGTGTTGACCATGCGTTGGTCGCCTATGCCTGGCTGCATGCCATGCGCGACGATCGCAGCCCGCTGAACATGGGCAGCGGGCTGATGGGGATCTTTGTCGTGTGGGTGGTGCTTGAGGCCGTGGGCGTCTTCGGCACCAATACCGGCCTGCCAAGCCATCTTGCCGGGCTGCTGGTGGGTCTGGCCATGGCGTTTGTCGATACCCGTCAGAAAAAACGATAACAGGGGAACTCTTTTGAAGCAGACACAGCGTCATGACGCGATTATCGATCTGGTGCGTCGCCAGGGATATGTCAGTACTGAAGAGCTGGTGGAGCATTTCGCCGTCAGTCCACAAACTATTCGCCGCGATCTGAACGACCTGGCGGAGCAGAACAAAATTCATCGCCATCACGGTGGTGCAGCGTTACCTTCCAGTTCGGAAAATACCGCCTGGCAGGATCGTAAAATGATGTGGTCCGCGCAGAAAGCGCGTATCGCCCAGCGGGTTGCCAGCCAGATCCCCGATGGAGCATCACTGTTTATTGATATCGGCACCACGCCGGAAGCGGTGGCCCATGCGCTGATGAACCACAATAACTTGCGCATCGTGACCAACAACCTGAACGTGGCGGTTCTGCTGATGGCCAAACCTGATTTTCGCCTGATCCTTGCCGGCGGAGAAGTGCGCACCCGCGACGGTGGCATTATGGGCGAAGCGACGCTCGACTATATTTCTCAGTTCCGCCTGGATTACGGCATTCTTGGCATCAGCGGTATCGATCTGGACGGCTCGCTGCTGGACTTCGACTACCACGAAGTTCGCACCAAACGGGCCATTATTGAGAACTCACGCTGCGTGATGCTGGTGGCGGACCACTCCAAGTTTGGGCGCAATGCAATGGTGAATCTGGGCAGTATGGATCTGATTGACTATCTGTTCACCGATGAAGCACCGCCGCCGGAGATCATGAAAACTATTGAGCAGCATGAGGTGCATCTGGAGCTGTGTTGATGGTGTCCGCGAAGGCAGGGTGCTGAAGCGGGCCACGCGCTCCCGGAGCGTGGCCCGTGCATCAGCTCAGTGACTTCTTCTTATCTTTGATCGCTTTGCCTGACCAGTAACCGGCCAGCAGTGAACCGGACAGATTGTGCCAGACCGAGAACAGCGCGCCCGGCAGTGCCGCCAGCGGAGAGAAGTACAGCTTGCCCAGCGTTGCCGCCAGACCGGAGTTCTGCATACCCACTTCCAGCGCCAGCGTGCGGCAGGTGGACTCATCGAAGCCAAACAGCTTGCCGCCCCAGTAGCCGCCCAGCAAGCCGATGGCGTTATGCAGGATCACCGCGACAATCACGACCAGACCGACCGAACCGATAAAGCTCTGGCTGCCTGCCACCACCGCGCTGATGATCAGCAGAATGCAGACCATCGAAAACGCCGGCAGATACGGCTCCACGCGCTTCACCAGGCCGTTCATGGTGTGATGAATAATCAGACCCAGGCTAATCGGTACCACGACGATTTTAACGATGCTGAGCAGCATGCCCGCCACATCCACCTGTATATGCGTATCGACATAGAACCGGGTCAGCAGCGGAGTGGCAAATACGCCAACCAGCGCGGAGACGGAGGAGATGGTTACCGACAGCGCAACATCGCCTTTGGCCAGATAGATCATCACGTTTGACGCCGTACCGCTTGCCACGCTGCCCACCAGAATCATCCCGGCTGCAAGGTCGGGTGGCATATTAAACAGCTTCGCCAGCCCCCATGCCGCCAGTGGCATCACCAGATAGTGCAGGAAGGTCCCGGCAATCACCGGTGCCGGACGGGTCAGCACGCGCTTGAAATCATCAACGTTCAGCGTCACGCCCATGCCAAACATAATCAGCATCAGCAGGTAAGTGACATAAGGGCCAATGCCGGTAAAAGTGGTCGGGGTGTAATAAGCGGCAACGGAGAGCAGGACTGCCCAGAGGGGAAACAGTCGGGTAACAGCAGCAAGCATAGAAAAGCATCCTTTTTTAACCCCGTGATATCCGCCGCGGCACCGCGGTACAGGCCGTTCAGCAAACCCGCAGCGATGTTCTTCCAGCCTTCGCTAAGCGGATAATGGGGCGTTTAATATGGTGTGATTGATCTGAAAATTTGCACAGCACGCCGTACAGACCGGAACGAGGACATCACGGCCTGCGCATCATAGCATCAAAAAAAAGGGATGTCGGGCCAGCGGTCACTGGCCCGCCCGGCGATTACTCAAACAGATTGCGGTGCAGCGCCTGCACCACTTTTTCTGCATCCTGACCTGGCACCAGGAAGCACAGGTTGTAGCTGCTGGCGCCGTAGCAGATCAGGCGCAGACTGAACGGTTCCAGCACGCTAAAGACGTCTTTGCCCACGCCGCAGGCTTTGGACAACTCGTTACCGATAATCGCCACCAGCGCCAGATCCTCTTCGACTTCCACACGGCACAGCGAGGAGAGTTCGGTCAGCAGCGCCTGAGTCAGCAGGCTGTCGCCGGTTGAGGTTGAACCGGTAGTGTCAAGCGTCAGCGCGACGCTCACTTCGGAGGTGGTGATCAGATCGACGGAGATATTGTGGCGCGCCAGAATGTTGAACACCTCGGCAAGGAACCCACGAGCGTGCAGCATATTCAGGCTGTTCAGCGTCAGCAGGGTCTGCCTGCGGCGCAGCGCCAGGGCACGGAACAGCGGTGGATTTTCGGTGGTGTTGCTCACCATGGTGCCGCCTGCGGACGGATCCTTGCTCGAACCAACAAACACCGGAATACCGCAACGAACGGCCGGCAGCAGCGTGGCCGGATGCAGAATTTTAGCCCCGAAGGTTGCCATTTCGGCGGCTTCTTCGAAGGTAATCACATCGATGCGTTTGGCGGCAGGCACCACGCGCGGGTCGGTGGTATAAATGCCCGGTACGTCGGTCCAGATATCAACGCGACCTGCCTGCAGGGCTTCGGCCAGCAGCGCAGCGGTGTAATCACTGCCGCCGCGGCCGAGGGTGGTGGTACGGCCTTTGGCTTCGCTACCGATAAAGCCCTGAGTCACGATCAGCGCTTCGCTGATACGTGGCTTGAGCTGTGCGGTTGCGAGCTCAGCCAGCGTTGCCACGTCGGGTTCGGCACGACCAAAACGATCGGTGGTGCGCATCACTTTACGCACGTCAAACCACTGAGCGGCAACATCACGCTGACGCAGAATTTCAACGAACAGCAGAGTAGACATCAGCTCACCGTGGCTGACCAGTTCATCGGTCAGGGCGGCGGACGTTGCCAGCGCGGCGCCTTCGGCCAGCGTGGCAATATTGTCCAGCATGCGGTCGATCTCTTCACGGATCACCTTGCTCTGCTTCAGTTCATCAAGAATGGCGTACTGAATACGACGAATATTGTCCAGCAGAGCGGCGCGCTGCTCCAGCGGCTGGCCTTCAGCCAGAGATACGAGCAGATTGGTGACGCCCGCAGAAGCGGAAAGGACCACCAGACGAACATCAGGATTGGACAACACCACATCGGCACTGCGGTTCATAGCGGCGAAGTCGGCAACGCTGGTGCCACCAAATTTCGCTACGATTAAATTCTGGGACATGACTATGACTACCTCGTGTCAGGTTTTATCTTTCAGCCTTGGCACAAGGAAAGAGCAGAAACGGGTCAGACGTAGAAGGGATAACTACGAGTCACCCAGAAGCGCTCCACCTTGCGGCACGTTCGACTGCGAACGTTCCAGGTGACAACTCAGAGGATTCAGCCCCTGCAGTCGATACGCCCCACTCCGCGTGGTTAATACCTCGGCGTCGCTCCCCCTGATGTGTCATCAACGGATACGGATCCTCAAACACACTGCCTGGGCGACGCGCCTCTTCTGGCTTGCGCGCACATGCACGCGTTAATTCAGGCCAGTAGAAATATCGGGTTATGGTGCCGGTGTCAACGCCGGGAGGCGGATGATTATTCATTTTCCTTATTACCCTGGTCATATCAATCTTACTAATCATCCGCGGCTAAAAAAGCGTCGCAAATTGACGCCGTGGGGCAGGTAAGCACGGTACGGGCTGTAAATTTTTTTCTTTCATCGTCATACTGAAATGCTTAGTGTGAATCATCCTCACCGACAGAATGTGAAATAGCGCCCGGACAAACCGCAGACTTACCGTTGTTGATAGACGGAGCCTGTTGCAGGAAAAGGGGAGAGGCTCCCCGTAAACAGGTAGGATGCAGTCCGGTCTGATTTACGATTCTTAAATAAAAAGAGTGTGTTGCTATGAAAAATATTAACCCGACACAAACCGCTGCCTGGCAGGCTCTGCAGCAGCATTTTGAACAAATGAAAGATGTTCAGATTGCTGATCTTTTCGCCCGCGACAGTAACCGGTTTGCCGCATTCTCCGCGACCTTTGACGATCAGATGCTGGTTGATTTCTCCAAGAACCGCATCACCGCTGAAACCCTCAGCAAACTGCAGGCGCTGGCAAAAGAAACCGAACTGCAGGATGCGATTAAATCGATGTTCTCCGGTGAGAAGATTAACCGTACGGAAGACCGCGCCGTACTGCACGTTGCGCTGCGTAACCGCAGCAACACGCCGATCGTGGTGGATGGCAAAGATGTGATGCCGGAAGTGAATGCGGTGCTGGCGAAAATGAAAAGCTTCTCCGAGCGCGTTATCGGCGGTGAGTGGAAAGGGTTTACCGGCAAAGCGATCACTGACGTGGTGAATATCGGGATTGGTGGTTCTGATCTGGGGCCGTTTATGGCCACCGAAGCGCTACGCCCGTTTAAAAATCATCTGAAAATGCACTTCGTTTCCAACGTTGACGGCACGCATATCGCCGAAACGCTGAAGGGTCTGAGCCCGGAAACCACGCTGTTCCTCGTGGCGTCAAAAACCTTTACCACTCAGGAAACGATGACCAACGCCCACAGCGCCCGCGACTGGTTCCTGACCTCCGGTGAGCAGCGCGACGTGGCGAAACACTTCGCGGCCCTGTCGACCAACGCTCAGGCAGTGGCTGATTTCGGTATCGACACCGACAATATGTTTGAGTTCTGGGACTGGGTAGGCGGCCGCTATTCACTGTGGTCAGCGATTGGCCTGTCGATCGTTCTCTCCATCGGTTTCGATAACTTTGAGAAGCTGCTGAGCGGCGCGCACGCTATGGACCGCCACTTCGCCGATACGCCATTAGAGAAGAATCTGCCGGTACTGCTGGCGCTGATTGGTATCTGGTACAACAACTTCTTTGGCGCTGAAACCGAAGCGATTCTGCCTTACGACCAGTACATGCACCGTTTTGCGGCCTACTTCCAGCAGGGCAACATGGAGTCTAACGGTAAGTACGTTGACCGTAACGGCAAGCCGGTTACCTATCAGACTGGCCCCATTATCTGGGGCGAGCCGGGCACCAACGGCCAGCATGCGTTCTACCAGCTGATCCACCAGGGAACCAAGATTGTACCATGCGACTTTATCGCCCCGGCGATCTCGCATAACAAGCTGGGCGATCATCACAGTAAGCTGCTGTCTAACTTCTTCGCCCAGACCGAAGCGCTGGCGTTTGGTAAATCGCGCGAGGTGGTGGAAAAAGAGTTTGCTGATGCCGGTAAATCCGCCAGTGCCGTTGAGCATGTGGTTCCGTTCAAGGTGTTTGAAGGTAATCGTCCTACTAACTCCATCCTGCTGCGCGAAATTACGCCTTACAGCCTGGGGGCGCTGATTGCCCTGTATGAGCACAAAATCTTCACTCAGGGGGCCATCCTGAACATCTTCAGCTTCGATCAGTGGGGTGTGGAGCTGGGTAAACAGCTGGCTAACCGTATTCTGCCGGAGCTGGCGAACGGTAAAGACGTCAACAGCCACGACAGCTCGACTAACGGCCTGATTAACCGCTACAAATCCTGGCGTTAATTTATCCCGACCAGAAAAAAACCCCCGGCATACGGGGGTTTTTTTATTGTCTGTTCAACGGTGACTGACTTCAGCGTTCGTTGCCGTTTCTTCCTCTGCCAAGGCGGCTATTCCATTCTTTACCTGTCTTTCACCCTGAGGTTTTTCCTGAAATCAGCGAAAGTTCACCCCGAAAGGATGAGATTAATCCTAAAAAAAAGGTATAAGAATCGATTATTTTACTGAATTACATAAGAAAAAATAACAATAACATCATGATTTAAAACATTTTTGTTTCTAATTATTGTGCCGGAAAACAGGATGTTACAACGCCAGTCTGTTTTATCGGTATAATGCTGATTTTTGGTACAAATTAGCATTTTATTCTATAAAACATGTTTGATAATATGTCGATAAATTAAAAATATCTTTTTAATAGTAAAAGAAGTGTAAAAAACTATTTTTTCAATAACTGGAAGGGGCGCTGATTTCTGGGTGTGTTTTCCCCATAATGAAGTTGCCAGGAACCATCCAGGCCCTGGTATCCATTCATTTACTGAAGGGAAAGTGTAATGAAAAAAGTCTTATGTGCTACTGCAGCCATACTGTACTTAGCAAGCTCCGCTGCTTTCGCCGCTCCTGGTGATGTGGCGACCACAACCACGGCCAGTACCACCACTGGCTCTGCTGCTGGCGATAACGCAGCCGGACTCTCTTCCGGTGCGTCTACTGCTATCGGTGTCGGTGCGGTTGCTGTGTTAGCAGGTGTTGCGCTGGCATCAGCAGGCGGCGGCGATGGTTCCAACACCGGGACCACCACCACCACCAGCACCACTCGCTAAGTATCAACATTAAACATAACCACACGTGAGTGTGGTTATTTTCAAACTGCTTTCTTAAGCTCAGGGATTCCACAGGTGCGAAACCTACCATTGCTGCTGCTTTGCCTGTTACTTCAGGCCTGTACACAAACTCAAAAGGGATTGGGTGAAACCTTAAAGCTGGCCTTTCTCGGCGAAGACGACATCCAGTTAACCAATCAACAAATCGCCAATATTCCCTACGCCAGCATGTATCTGCGCCTTAACGGCGGTCAGCAGATTTTCGTGGTGATGGGCTTTAGCGAAGAGGGTCAGCAGAAATGGATCACCCAGGATCGATCCACGGTGGTAACGCAAAGCGGCCGTCTGGTGAAAACCCTGGGCCTGGCAGATAACCTGAATGAGGTGAGCAATCTGCAGCAGGATCCGCTGCGTGATGCGCTGCGCCTGACGGATGGCTCAAGCTGGACACGCGTGCTCAGCTGGACGGAAAAAGGTCAGCTGCGCACCGGTACCGCGGTCTCTCATTTCACCCGCCAGCAGGATGAAGTCCTGCAGCTGGCCGGCCGTCAGGTTGCCTGCCGCGTCTGGCAGGAAGAGGTCGAGCTGAAGGAAACCGGAAAAACCTGGCGCAACACTTTCTGGGTTGATACGTCCAGCGGACAGGTACGCCAAGCCGTACAAATGCTGGGAGCGGACTACTTCCCTGTGGCAATCACTATTCTGAAGCCTGCGAAATCATGAAAAAAATCACAACTCTTCTCGCAGGGATAGTGGCATCGCTGTCGCTGCAGGCACTGGCGGACAGCCAGGTCACGGTGTTTTACCCGGGGCAGTCGCAAACTGCCGTTGTCAGTCATGCACAAAATCTGGCACAGCTGGTGGCCAGCCCGGCGCTTCAGGGAAAAACCTGGTGGCCCGGTACGGTCATCAGTGAAAAGCTGGCCACGGCGGTGGCGCTTCGACAGCAGCAGGAAGTGGTTGCACGCCTACAGGTGTGGCGAGATACCCTGCGCAGCGATAACGATCTGGCAGAAGCGGCGGTGGTCGAGAATGTCCGCCAGCAGATTGCCGCGCTGAAGGTCACCGGGCGCCAGCGGGTGAACCTCGATCCTGACTGGGTACGAACCCGGCCGGAGGCCAATCGCCGACTGGCAGGGGAATACAGCGTTTACACCGTGGCAAAACCGACCTCGGTCAGGCTGGCCGGTGCCGTTGATGGTGCGGGTACCACGCCGTGGGTTGCCGGACGGCCGGTAGCTGATTACCTCGACTCACGCGCGCATCAAAGCGGCGCCGATCGTAATGTGGCGCAGGTTATCTCCCCAGCGGGTGACGTGACCGAGGTTCCCGTTGCCTACTGGAATCGTCGCCACGTCGAGCTGGAGGCGGGCAGCACCATCTTTATTGGTTTCTCATCCTGGGCGCTGCCGAGCGACCTTGCCGACCTTAACCAGCAGATCGTTTCTGTATTGACGCACCGGATCCCTGACTGATGAAAAAACGTTATCTTCTCAGCCTGCTTTCACTTTCCGTTGCCTGTGCCTGCCAGGTTCAGGCGGCTTCCTATCCCGAACCGGTTGGACCCTCACAGTCCGACTTCGGCGGTATTGGCCTGCTACAGGTGCCAACGGCGCGTATGGCAAAAGAGGGCGAATTCAGCCTGAACTACCGCTACAACGACCAGTACCGTTTTTATTCCACCTCGTTACAGCTGTTCCCGTGGCTGGAAACGACCATTCGCTATACCGATGTTCGTACCCGTAAATACAGCTCATTTGAAGATTTCAGCGGCAACCAAACCTATAAAGATAAAGCCTTCGATCTGAAACTGCGCCTGTGGGAAGAGGGATTCTGGCTGCCGGAAGTGTCGATCGGCAAACGGGATATCGGGGGAACCGGCCTGTTCGACAGCGAATATCTGGTGGGTACCAAGGCCTGGGGGCCGTTTGATTTCACCCTCGGCGTTGGCTGGGGCTATCTCGGCAACAGCGGTAACGTGACGAACCCGTTCTGTAAAGCCAGTGAAAAGTACTGCTACCGTTCCGAAGGCAATCGTAAAGCGGGATCGTTAAGCCTGGGCGATTCCTTTAAAGGCCCGATGGCGGTCTTCGGCGGGATTGAATATCAGACGCCGTGGCAGCCGCTGCGCCTGAAAATGGAATATGAAGGTAACGACTATCAGGGCGACTTTGCCGGCAAGCTGGATCAGAAAAGCAAGGTTAACGTCGGGGCTATCTACCGTATTACCGACTGGGCGGACGTTAACGTCAGCTACGAGCGCGGCAATACCTTCATGGCCGGCTTCACCCTGCGTACCAACTTTAACGAGCTGACCCAGCCGCAGCTGGATGCGCCGAAAAAAGCCTACGATCCGCAGCCGCAGGGCCGTTTCCTCGACTCCACGGTGACCGCCAATCAGCTGACCGACCTGAAATACAATGCCGGGTTTGAAGCACCGCATATTCAGCTGAAGGGCGATACCCTGTACGCCAGCGGCGAGCAGACCCGGTATCGTGACAATCAAAAAGCGGTGGATCGCGCCAACGTTATCCTGGCCAATCATCTGCCATCAGGCGTAAAAACGATTGAGCTGACCGAAGAGCGCTATCACATGCCTCAGGTGACCACAAAAACTGACGTTGCCAGCCTGCAGCGCCAGCTGGAAGGCTATCCGCTGGGGCATGAAGAGACGCTGCAGCAGCAGCGGATCAACCCGGTTACGCCGGAGCACACCGAGCAGGGCTACTACATTGACGGTCGTCGCTTCGACTACAGCCTGTCGCCGGTGCTTAACCAGTCGTTTGGTGGCCCGGAAAACTTCTACATGTATCAGATCGGGGTTTCGGCCGGGGCGAACCTGTGGGTCACCGACCACCTGGTGCTTGACGGCAGCCTCTTCTTTAACGTGTTGAATAACTACAATAAATTTAACTATACCAATTCGCCGGGCGACTCCACGCTACCTCGCGTTCGTACGCAAATTCGTGAATATGTCGAGAACGACGTTTACGTGAACAACCTGCAGGCGAACTACATGCACTACCTGGGCGGTGATTTCTACGGCCAGGTATACGGTGGTTATCTGGAGACCATGTTCGGCGGAGCCGGTGGTGAACTGCTTTATCGCCCGCTGGATTCCAGCTGGGCGGTGGGTGTGGATGCCAACTACGTCAAGCAGCGTGACTGGAACAACATGATGAAGTTCACCGACTACAGCGCGAAAGTCGGCAACCTCACCGTTTACTGGCAGCCAACGTTTATGGATCAGGTGCTGGTAAAAGCCAGCGTGGGGCAGTACCTCGCCGAGGATAAAGGCGTGACGCTGGACGTCTCGAAACAGTTCGACAGCGGCGTCAGAGCGGGCGTATACGCAACGAAAACTAACGTCTCGTCAGAAGACTACGGTGAGGGTGATTTCACTAAGGGCTTCTACATCTCGGTGCCGATGGATCTGTTCAGCATCCGTCCAACCCGCAGCCGCGCGAATATCAACTGGACACCGTTGACGCGTGATGGCGGCCAGCAGCTGGGACGTAAGTACGAGCTGTATAATATGACCACCGATCGCGATCGCAACTTCCGCTAACTGCACTCGCTGACATCTGAGGGGCCGATTTTCGGCCCTTTTTCTTTGCAGGAATATCGGCCTGTTTCTTAATCCAGAATTCCCTGTCTTGTGATCTGCATCACACTAAAGCATAGTGTTGTCTGTCGGTAAGCCCGACAAATAACAATCATTTAGAGGTGTGAACATGAATACCCCCGTACGTAAAAATCCGGCCAATCGTCTGGCCTTTATTCTGCAGATGGTGCTGAACGCAGGCCTGATTGCGCTGGCCTGTATCCTGGTGATCTTTCTTGGCAAAGAGACGATACACCTGGCGAACGTGCTGCTGAACACCGGGGAGCAGGCGTCGTCCTATCTGCTGATTGAAGGCATCGTGATTTATTTTCTCTATTTCGAGTTTATCGCGCTGATCGTCAAATACTTCCAGTCTGGCTACCACTTCCCGCTGCGCTACTTTGTCTATATCGGCATCACCGCGATTATCCGCCTGATCATCGTCGACCATAAAAATCCGTTCGATACCCTGGCCTACAGCCTGGCCATTCTGATCCTGGTGATCACCCTGTGGCTGGCAAACAGCAATCGCCTGAAGCGCGAATAAAAAAACAGGCGGCCATCGGGCCGCCTGAAACACAGGATATAACGAAGTAACAACAGCAGCAGTAACCAATAAATCGAACTAGCCCTTCACGCCTCCGGCGGTTAAACCGTTCACCAGCCAGCGTTGAGCGATAATAAATACCAGAGTAATCGGCAGCGCTGACAGCACGGCAGCAGCGGCAAAATCCCCCCACAAATAGTTCTGCGGATTAAGATACTGCTGCATCCCTACCGCCAGCGTGTAGCTGTTAACATCGCGCAGCAGCAGCGAAGCCACCGGTACCTCAGTGACCGCCGCGATAAACGACAGAATAAACACCACCGCCAGAATCGGCACCGACAGCGGCAACAGGATCAGCCGGAATGCCTGCCACGGCGTGGCACCATCCAGCGCGGCCGCCTCTTCCAGCGAACCGTCTATCGTTTCGAAGTAGCCTTTTATCGTCCAGACGTGCAGGGCAATGCCGCCGAGATAGGCGAAAATCAGCCCCGCATGCGTATTCAGGCCGATAAACGGCAGATACTGTCCCAGTCTGTCAAACAGCGCATAAAGCGCCACCAGCGACAGCACCGCCGGGAACATCTGGAAAATCAGCATCCCTTTCAGCAGACTGGATTTGCCGCGAAAGCGCATGCGGGCAAAAGCATAGGCGCAGGTGGTGGAGAGGGCGACGATACCCACCGCGCTGATGGCCGCCACTTTAATGGAGTTCCACAGCCACAGCAGCACCGGAAACGGCGGGGGTGTCACGCTGCCGTTTTCATGCACCACCGGGATGCCGAGCGCCAGCTTCCAGTGATCCCAGGAAATATGTTCCGGCAGCAGTGAGCCGATGGCGTAGTTGCCCGGACGCAGCGAGATGGCCAGTACCATCAGCAGCGGATACATAATGATGGCCACAAAGCCCAGCAGCAGCAGATGGCTCAGCAGCAGGCGAAGCTTCTGCGATTTCGGTTGTACGATAGCCATGTTTTACCTCATTCGACTTTGATGCGGGTGGCTTTCAGGTTCAGCACCGCCAGTCCGCCTACCAAAAGGAAAATCAGCGTGGCGATGGCTGCGGCCAGGCCAAAGTCCTGCCCACCGCCGCCTTCAAAGGCAATGCGCCACGTATAGCTGACCAGCAGGTCGGTATAACCCGCGGGCGTGGTGGTGCCAAGACGGTCCGGCCCGCCGTTGGTCAGCAGCTGAATCAGCACAAAGTTATTAAAGTTAAAGGCAAAGCTGGCGATCATCAGCGGCGTCAGCGGCTTCAGCAGCAGCGGCAGCGTGATGCGGAAGAAGTTCTGCACGGTGGTGGCACCGTCCAGCGCCGAAGCCTCGTACAGATCGTCCGGAATCGCCTTCAGCAGCCCCATGCACAGGATCATCATGTAGGGGTAGCCAAGCCAGGTATTGACGACCACCAGCATGGTGCGCGCCAGCGTCGGGTCGCTAAACCAGGCAGGCTTCAGGCCGAACAGAGCGTTAAGCATGATATTGATTTCGCCGAAGCTCTGGTTAAACAGCCCCTTGAAAATCAGGATTGAGATAAAGGCCGGTACCGCGTAGGGCAGGATCAGCAGCAGGCGATAAACCGCACGCCCGCGCAAAGCTTCCCACTGCATCAGGCAGGCCAGCACCATTCCCACCGCCGTGGTCAGGATTACCGTCAGCAGCGAGAACACCAGCGTCCAGATAAAGATGCCGATAAAGGGCTTCTGGATGCCGTCATCGGTCATCACCCGAAGGAAGTTTTTCCAGCCGATGCTCACCGTGTAGCCGGGGCTGAGTCGATCTCCGCTCCACTGCTGACCGGCATCCTTCGCCTGATAGAAACCAACCTCGTCATTTGGCCAGTAAACCGTACCGGTTTGCTGATTGGTCAGGCTGCCATCCGCCGCCAGCTTGTACAGCGGTTGCGTGCCGGAGAACTGGCGCAGCGAGCTCATCCGCACGCTGCTGCCGTCGGGCAGAGTGGCGGTGATCAGTCCCAGCGCCTGGCGGTTTTGTGTCACCACGCGCAGCATGGCGCGCTCACCCGCTGGGGTTGCTGCGCTCTCTTTCAACGTCAGGGTCTGCGGATTCTTATCATCAAAGCTGAAGGGGGCGGAGAGATAGCCGGGCTTATCGTCGGCAGTCAGCTGCAGCACCCACTGGTTGCCCTGCGGCCAGAGCGTAAAGTTATAGCGCTCCCCGGCCTGATACTGGCGATCCAGCAGCACCGCCTGCGCCCGTTCAAAGGTCAGCTGGTTAGTGCTGCTGTAGTTAGTAAAGGCAATGGCGATGGTCGCCGCCAGCGGAAAGAGGACAAACAGCGCCATGCCCGCCAGTCCCGGATAGACATAACGCCAGGCGCTGGCCCGGCGTTGAGCAAAAATCACCAGCCCGACGCTGAGGACAATCAGCGTCAGCGCGGCGAACAACACTTCACCCTGTGCATACATCAGCACCACGAGGTAGCCGGTAAACAGCGCAAACAGGGTAACGATCAGCCACTTCAGGCCATGCTTACCGGCAATGTTCGCCATAGAAATTCCTTACAGCAGCGGCGGGCGCTTCCGCCCGCCTGACAGACAATGGGGATTATTTAGTGATACGCGCCTGGGCGTCTTTCAGCGCGGCTTCGACCGTCTGACGACCATTGATCGCGTTTAACACAGCCGTGCGTTCCGCATACCAGAAGGCGCTCATCTGCGGCACGTTTGGCATCACTTCACCTTTCTGCGAGTTTTCCATGGTGGCAGCAATCTTCGGATCTTTCGCCAGCTTCTCCTGCATTGACTTCAGCGCTACGGCACCCAGCGGTTTATCGGCATTCACCTTCGCCAGCCCGTCATCGGTCAGCAGGTAGTTTTCCAGAAATTCCTTCGCCAGCTCTTTATTCGGGCTGGCGGCATTGATGCCCGCACTCAGCACGCCGACGAACGGTTTGGAGGGCTGGCCCTTGAAGGTCGGTAGCAGGGTGACGCCGTAGTTAATTTTGGCGCTGTCGATATTGCCCCAGGCCCACGGACCGTTAATGGTCATCGCGGTTTCGCCTTTGTTAAAGGCCGCTTCGGCAATCGCAAAATCCGTATCGGCATTCAGATGCTTGTTCTTAATCAGATCGACGAGGAACTGTAATCCTTCCTGCGAACCTTTATTTGCCACGCCGACATCTTTCAGGTCATAGCTGCCGTCCGCACGTTTCTTAAAGGCGTAACCGCCGTTAGCGGCGGTAAGCGGCCAGGTGAAGTACGGTTCCTGGAGGTTAAACATGATGGCGCTTTTGCCTTTGGCCTTCATCTGCTTATCCAGCGCCGGGATCTCTTCCCAGGTTTTTGGTGGCTCCGGCAGCAGGTCCTTGTTATAAATCAGCGACAGCGCTTCAGCGGCGATCGGATAGCCAATCAGCTTGCCGTTATAGCGCACCGCATCCCAGGTGAAGGAATAGAGTTTGTCCTGGAAGGCTTTATCCGGTGAAACCTCGGCCAGCAGGCCGGACTGGGCATAGCCCCCGAAGCGATCGTGCGCCCAGAAAATGATATCCGGTCCGTCACCGGTAGCTGCTACCTGCGGGTACTTCTCTTCCAGTTTATCCGGATGCTCAACCGACACTTTGATGCCGGTGTCCTGCTCGAACTTCTTTCCGACTTCTGCCAGGCCATTATAACCCTTATCGCCGTTGATCCAGATAACCAGCTTGCCTTCTTCTATCTTTGCCTGCGCCAGCGCAGGGAGTAACAGGCTGGAAAGGGTACACAGCAGCAATGTTTTACTCGCTAATCTGAACTTCGCCATTATTCGTTCCTCTAAGAATATGAAGCCGGTTTGTGGTTGCAGTCTGCTGTTTAGCCACAAAAACTGCGTCATCCCCGTCTCTACTCCCCCCGATGACTTTTTGTGATCGAACTAACAAAAATTTCATTTCTGCGCTCCCGGCCACAAAAAACACCCTTTATTTTTGCAAGTGCCGTCACGAAATTCGCCCGCCAACCTGATTGCGGATGTCGGGGGTATTTTTCTCATCCTCCTTTCTCCTCCCCCATAAAAAATTGGGCGGTGGAGGAGTTATCTTTCCGCGCGCTGCCGCACACTCCGGCCATCAACAGTCAGTGGACGGGAGAAGCGGATGGCCAGCGTGGTGCTGAATAATGTCACCAAATCATGGGGTGACGTGGTGGTATCAGATGCGATTGACCTGACGATAGCCGAAGGGGAGTTCGTGGTATTCGTGGGGCCGTCTGGCTGCGGAAAATCAACGCTGCTGCGCATGATTGCCGGACTGGAGGAGATCACCTCAGGCGAGCTGCTGATTGGCGATCGCCGAATGAATGACGTTCCTCCCGCCGGACGCGGCGTTGGCATGGTGTTTCAGTCCTATGCCCTCTATCCCCACCTTACCGTGGCGGAAAATATGTCCTTTGGCCTGAAGCTGGCCGGAGTGGCGAAAGCGGAAATCCAGCAGCGGGTGAATAAAGTGGCCGAAGTGCTACAGCTTGCCCATCTGCTGGACAGGCAGCCAAAGGCACTCTCCGGGGGACAGCGACAGCGCGTGGCGATTGGCCGCACGCTGGTGGCCGAGCCGCAGGTGTTTTTGCTTGACGAACCGCTATCTAACCTTGATGCCGCGCTGCGTGTGCAGATGCGCATTGAGATTTCCCGCCTGCATAAGCGCCTTCAGCGCACGATGATTTACGTCACCCACGATCAGGTCGAGGCGATGACCCTCGCCGACAAAATCGTGGTGCTGGAAGGGGGACGAATTGCTCAGGTCGGCAAGCCGCTGGAGCTTTACCACTATCCCGCTAACCGCTTTGTCGCCGGTTTTATCGGTTCGCCAAAGATGAACTTTCTGCCGGTCAAAGTGACCGCCACCGCCATCGATCAGGTGCAGGTTGAGCTGCCAAATCGCCAGCAGGTCTGGCTGCCGGTTGACAGCGCGGACGTCCAGCCCGGCAGCAATATGTCGCTCGGCATTCGCCCCGAGCATCTGCTGCCGAGCGACGTCGCCGATGTCAGTCTCTCCGGCGTGGTACAGGTTGTCGAACAGCTCGGCCACGAAACCCAAATTCACATTCAGATCCCCGCCCTGCGTCAGAACCTGGTGTACCGCCAGAATGACGTGGTGCTGGTAGAAGAAGGTGCCCATTACGCCATCGGCCTGCCGCCGCAGCGCTGCCATCTGTTTCGTGAGGATGGAAGCGCCTGCCGTCGGCTGCATCAGGAACCGGGTGTAGAAGCACTCCAGCTAAAGCAGTGATAACAGGAGCATAATAATGATTAAGCTGAAATATCCTCTGGCAGTGGCCATTGCGATGGCCATCTCCGGCCAGGCGGCAGCGGTTGATTTTAAGGGCTATGCGCGTTCGGGTATCGGCTGGACCGGTAGCGGCGGCGAGCAGCAGTGTTTTCAGGCTACCGGTGCCAACAGCAAATACCGTCTGGGTAACGAATGTGAAACCTATGCGGAGCTGAAGCTGGGCCAGGAGTTATGGAAAGAAGGGGATAAAAGCTTCTACTTTGATACCAACCTGGCGTATGCCGTCTCTCAGCGTTCAGATTTCGAAAGCGTCGACCCGGGCTTTCGTGAGGTGAACGTTCAGGGGAAAAACCTGATCGACTGGCTGCCAGGCTCTACCCTGTGGGCAGGTAAGCGCTTCTACCAGCGTCACGATGTTCATATGATCGACTTCTACTACTGGGACATCTCCGGTCCGGGTGCGGGTCTGGAAAACATCGATCTGGGCGTGGGTAAACTGTCAATGGCCGTGACCCGCAACGGTGAAGCCGGGGGATCCTACGGCTTTATCGATAATCAGCGGAATCAGGTACCAACCGTCAACGACACCTTCGACGTGCGTCTGGCCGAGCTGAACGTTAACCCGGGCGGCGTGCTGGAACTGGGCGTTGATTATGGTCGTGCTAACGTGCAGGACGGCTATTCGCTGGCGGACGGCGCCACGAAAGATGGCTGGATGATGACCGCAGAGCATACCCAGACTATCTACAACGGCTTTAACAAATTTGTCGTGCAGTACGCTACCGATGCGCTGACCTCCCAGCGTAATGGCCGTTCAGAAGGCGCCAGCATCGATAACAACGGCCATATGGTTCGCGTGATCGACCACGGTGCACTGGACTTTAACGACAAGTGGGGCCTGATGTACGTTGCCATGTATCAGGATCTGGATCGTGATAATCAAAACGGCACCACCTGGTACACCGCGGGTGTTCGCCCGATGTACAAATGGACGCCGATCATGAGCACCCTGCTGGAAGTGGGCTACGACAACGTCAAATCGCAGGAAACGGGCGATCGCAACAGCCAGTACAAAGTAACCCTGGCCCAGCAGTGGCAGGCGGGTGACAGCATCTGGTCGCGTCCGGCGATCCGCCTGTTTGCAACCTATGCCAAGTGGGATGAGAAGTGGGGCTATGCCACTGCTAACGATACCGGGTACACCTCTGGTATTGCCTACGCTGATACCAGCGCCAAAACCTTCAGCCGCGGCAACGACGATGAGTTCAGCTTCGGCGTGCAGATGGAAGCCTGGTGGTAACAGTGTGTCACGGGCGGGCCAGTTCTGACCCGCCCGCTCCTCATTACCCCCGAAACTGCATTGCCTGGTGGGATCGGGGTGGCCCGTTTAAGGAACACAAAATGAAAAAAAATCTGCTGTCACTGTGCCTGATTGCGGGACTGAGTTCCGCATCACTCCTGCCCGCTACGGCGGCAACCTTCACCTCCCCACAGAATGTGGCGGTGGCCCCGGCTATTCCGGCCTCCGCACTGCAGCGCCTCTCCTGGCTGCCGATTACGCCTCCGGCCAGTCAGGATATGACGCTGGATGCCGCGTCCCAGAACCTGAATCAGGGTGACATCACCGGACCCGTTGCGGCAGTCACCCTGCCGGCCGACCGCGGCTCGCTGGAAATTACCCTGACAAGCGCAGTGAAAGATCGTCATGTCTATGTGCCGAACGTGCTGGTGCTGGACGAGCAAATGCGCCCGGCCGCTTTCTATCCCGGCAGCTACTTCCCTTACCAGAAGCCCGGAGTGGTATCGCAGGACCGACTGGAAGGAACGCTGAAGCTGACCCCGGCGCTGGGGCAAAAACAGATCTACCTGCTGGTGTACACCACCCGGCAGGATCTGACTACCACCACCCAACTGAAAAATCCGGCGAAGGCCTATGCCGAAGGTGTGGGTAACGCCGTCCCGTCAATTCCCGATCCGATAGCCAGCCACGTCAGCAGCGGCCAGATTACGCTGAAGGTTAAAGCGGAGCAGGGCAGCGGTAACATTATGATAGGTCAGGTATTTAACCAACCGCAGCCGCAGCCGGTTGTCGTTGGCAGCACCGCCGCTCCGGCAGCGGCTGCACCGGCACCTGCGGCTCCGGCGGCGAAAGCGGAGCCGATGCTCAGCGACACCGAAAGCTACTTTAATCAGGGGATCCGCCAGGCGGTGAAGGCGGGAGATATCGACAAAGCGCTGCGTCTGATGAACGAGGCCGAGCGTCTGGGCTCCTCATCGGCCCGGCAAACCTTTATCAGCAGTGTGAAAGGCAAGGGATAACATCCCCATATTGCTGGGCTGGCTCCATGACTGGTGCGCCGTGCGGCGCACCTTTTTTCATTCCTGTCGTTCAACCTGTAAATTTCTGCGTAATTGCCCGGCTTTAATAGGTTTGGCTACAGTGTCTGCGTTACACTGCGCTTCTGAATTTTTTGCGGAGAAGTGCTATGGCTGAGAACGCGCTGCCGCTGTTGCGCGCTATCGACTGGCTACCCGAATCATCGCCCCTGTTAACGGCTCCCCTGCTCGACTGGCTGATGGAAGAAGACTCAATGACCCGGCGTTTTGAACGCCACTGTCAGCAGGTGACCGTAAACCTGTTGCGCGAAGGATTTATCACTGCGCAGGAGGCCGGAAGCGATGCTGAGCTGCTGCCGGCGGATCGTCGCATCTGGCTGCGAGAGATCGAACTGTGTGGCGACGGTGTCCCCTGGCTGGTGGCACGAACGCTGGTGCCGGAATCGACCCTGGTCGGTCCGGAGCAGAAGCTACAGCAGCTGGGAACCATGCCCCTTGGGCGCTATTTATTTACCCGTTCGACCTTAACCCGAGATTTTATTGACGTTGGCCGCAGCGGCCCTCTGTGGGGACGGCGTTCGCGTCTGCGCCTGTCGGATAAACCGTTGCTGCTGACGGAGCTGTTTTTACCGGCATCTCCTCTGTATGCCAGTGGGAACGCCGGGGAGGATCCGTCGCGTGGAGAACCGTCTGCAAATGAGTAAGCTTTCTGCCTGTATCCGCCTGATGCGGCTTGATAAACCGATTGGCACGCTGCTGCTGCTGTGGCCGACGCTGTGGGCGCTGTGGCTGGCCGGAATGAAGGTGCCGCCGCTCAACGTCCTGATGGTGTTCGTGCTGGGCGTGATTTCTATGCGTGCGGCAGGCTGTGTGGTCAACGACTTTGCCGATCGTAAAATTGATGGCCATGTTAAGCGCACCCGGGAACGTCCGTTACCCAGCGGCGCGATCACCAGCCGTGAGGCGAAAGTGCTGTTTGTCGGTCTGGTGTTGATCTCCTTCCTGCTGGTGCTGACCATGAACAGCTTGACCATCTGGCTGTCGCTCGGTGGCCTGCTGCTGGCGTGGATGTATCCGTTTATGAAGCGCTACACCCACCTGCCGCAGGTGGTACTGGGCGCGGCATTCGGCTGGGCCATTCCGATGGGCTGGGCGGCGGTGAGTGAAACCCTGCCGTTAACCTGCTGGCTGCTGTTCCTGGCCAACATCTGCTGGACCGTGGCTTACGACACGCAGTATGCGATGGTCGACCGCGACGACGATCTGAAGATTGGCGTGAAGTCGACGGCAATTCTGTTTGGCCGTCACGACAAGCTGATTATCGGGCTGCTGCAGCTGGCAACGCTGCTGTTGCTGGTGCTGATCGGCTGGCTGAGTGGCCTCGGCGTGATATTTTACTGGGGCCTTTTAGTGGCCGCCGTGCTGTTTATTCATCAGCAGAAGCTGATTGCTGACCGTCAGCGCGAGAAGTGTTTCCAGGCATTCCTGAACAATAACTATGTCGGGCTGGCGCTGTTTGCTGGCATTGCCTTGAGTATCTGGTAACGCAAACCGGACAACAAAAGAGGATAAAAAAAGGGCGGACCTGACGGTCCGCCCTTTTTGCACGAGCGTGCTTCACATCGATAAACTTATCCGTTTTTATCGTTTTGCGCGACGGCACTCTCAATCGTCATGCGAACATCCTGAGTCACCAGCTCTGCCAGCAGCTGATAAACCTGCTGGGTCTGCTCAACCTGTGCATCACCGGAGTCGCTGATATAGCCTTCATCGCGCAGCGTCAGCACCAGTGAGGTGAACACCGCCTTATCAAAGAACTCAGGGGCGTTGATGCCGTGCAGCACCGACAGGCGCTGGGCCATGGTTCGGCTCTCTTTCTCCAGTGTACCGCGGTTAATCGCCGGGTTAGCGCTGAGGATCGAGAAGGTAATGGCATAACGCTGCAGGGTTTCACGTACGCCGGCGGCCAGCAGCTGTAGCGTACGGAAGCGGCCCGGCGTCAGACGCAGACTGTGCGCTTCGGCCAGCAACAGTCCCTGACGGCCCATTTCTGCCACCAGCGCATCCAGTACCGCGGGCAGCTCGCTGATTTCCCAGCGCAGGAACAGCTCGCTTTTCAGCATCGGATAAACAACGCTGACCTGGCGCAGCAGCTCCTCGCGGCTCACTTCACGATGCTGTACCAGAATGGCGGCAATCAGCGACGGCATGACCAGCATGTGGTGAATGTTGTTGCGATAATAGGTCATCAGCACCGCCTGCTCGCGCGGCAGAATGACGATCTCACCAATGCTGTCCTGTTCGAGTTCGAACTTGTTCATGCTGAGCGCATGTTCCAGCAGGGCCTCAGCGCTGACATCGGGCACCGTCGCGTCGCTGGAATAGGGCACGTTGCGCAGCAGCTGTAAATAGCAATCCAGCTGCTCGGTCAGCTGCTCACGAGTCATGGAGCGTTGGCGCGATGCCAGTAACGCCGTGACGCACAGGTTAATGGCGTTCGCCGCCCCGGCATTGTTAATACGCACCATCACTTTCTGGGCAATATCGTTAACCGCCGGAGTCAGCCACGCCGGGCGCTGCGCTTCAATCGGGTCGATAGCGTCACGCCACTCCGGCACGCGCTGGTTGAGATAGGTCACCAGCGGCAGAGGTTCACCAAAGTTGACATAGCCCTGGCCGAGATTGCGCAGCTTGCGCAGTCCGCGAACCATTGACATAAAGCCCTCTTTTTCTTTGGTCGCACCGCGCAGCTCTTTCGCGTAGGTGCCCACCTCCATCACGTGTTCATAGCCGATATAGATCGGCACCAGCGTGATAGGGCGGTTGCCGCCGCGCAGCATTGCCTGAATGGTCATCGACAGCGTACCGGTTTTCGGATCGAGCAGGCGTCCGGTACGTGAACGGCCGCCTTCCACAAAATACTCAACCGAATAGCCGCGGGTAAACAGTTCTCCCAGGTATTCACGGAATACCGTTGAGTAGAGCTTGTTACCCTTAAAGGTACGGCGAATAAAGAACGCCCCCAGGCGCCGGAAAATTGGTCCGGCAGGCCAGAAGTTCAGGTTAATACCGGCGGCAATATGTGGCGGCACCAGCCCCTGGTGATACAGCACGTAGGAGAGCAACAGATAGTCCATATGGCTGCGGTGGCAGGGCACATAGACGATCTCATGCCCATCCTGCGCCAGCTGACGCACGCGCTCGCCGCCGCTGACGTTCAGGCCCTGATACAGTTTGCTCCAGGTCCAGCCCATGACGCGATCGGTAAGACGTATAGCCTCATAGGAGAAATTCGCCGCAATCTCTTCCATCAGCTCAATGGCGTTCTGCTGGGCCTTCTCATGGGAGATTTTCTTGCTGCGCGCTTCATCTTCCACCGCTTTGGCGATGGCTTTAGACTGCAGTAGCTTGTTGAACAGGTCCTGGCGCACCGGCAGACGCGGGCCGACGGCGGCCAGCCGCTGACGGGCAAAATGCATACGCGCCACGCGCGCCAGCTTCTGGGCGATGGTTTTATCGGTACCGTGCTCGGTCGCCATCCGGCGCAGCGAGACGATAGGCGAGAACCGCACAAAGCTGTCGCGACCCAGCCAAATCACCGCGAAGAACTTCTGGATGCCGTTCAGCACACGCAGATGCGGCTGCTCGGCCCCCTGAACTTCACGCCCCGGTGCTCGGCCAAACATCACCGACACCGGCACCATCTGCACATCCAGATCGGGATGATTGCGGTGCAGATCCAGATAGTCGTGAAACAGCTTTACCGACTCAACATTCGGGACGAAATAGGGGAATACGCGCGGGCCGTCATGGATAAACACATAACGGGGCAGCAGCGTGCCGTCGATCTCCAGCGGATGCAGAGGATCGGGGAGATCCTGTTTGCGGCACTGCTCGCGCAGGGCAAGGAGATCGGCCTTTGAATCATAAGGCAGCACATACATAATAGGGCGAGAGGTATCAAGCCCAAGCTCGGCAACCGGTTCAGCCGGTATTGCCTTGCTTTTTACCAGGAATTTCACTGGCAGATTCAACAGTTTATAATATAAATTACGCCAACCTGACATAGACAACATGAAGCCTCTTGTTAGCAAAGCGCCGCAAGCATACCAGAAAGCGCTAACAGAATCTGTGGTGTTGCATAATGTGCTACACCCTCTCATTGACGTTAAACTTCCTGAAGGGTTCCCTGATTATGGCAAATAACGCCACCGGACTGGTTCGAATTGTAAAAGCAGCAGGCTACTCCTGGAAAGGTATACGTGCTGCCTGGAGGCATGAAGCGGCATTCCGGCAGGAAGCCGTTGCCGCGCTTATCGCCATCGTCATTGCCTGCTGGCTGGACGTGGATGCAGTCAGCCGCGTGCTGCTGATTGGCTCTGTGGTCATGGTGATCATTGTTGAAATCCTGAACAGCGCCATTGAAGCGGTGGTTGACCGTATCGGCAGTGAGATTCATCCGCTGGCCGGACGTGCTAAAGACATGGGCTCCGCCGCCGTATTACTCAGCATATTATTGGCTATTTTTGTCTGGGCAATGCTGTTGATTACGCATTTGCGATAGGTTTTCCAAAATTCAACAAACTGCTGTTTTTTAGCCAGCTTTGGGTTTTCAATGCGCAAATACCTGTATATACTCACAGTCGACTGTATAAACAACCAGGGGGCGGGATGAAAGCACTAACGGCAAGGCAGCAGCAGGTTTACGACCTGATTCGCGACCACATTAACCAGACCGGCATGCCGCCGACGCGGGCAGAAATTGCCTCGCAGCTTGGCTTCCGTTCCCCGAATGCTGCCGAAGAGCACCTGAAAGCGCTGGCCAGAAAAGGCGTAATTGAGATCGTTTCCGGCGCATCGCGCGGCATTCGCCTGATGATGGAAGAAGTCGATGGCCTGCCGCTGATTGGCCGCGTTGCCGCTGGCGAACCGCTGCTGGCCGAGCAGCATATTGAAGGGCACTATCAGGTTGATCCTGAGCTGTTTAAGCCGAATGCGGATTTCCTGCTGCGCGTCAGCGGGATGTCGATGAAGGACATCGGTATCATGGACGGCGACCTGCTGGCGGTCCACAAAACGGAAGAGGTACGTAACGGTCAGGTGGTTGTAGCGCGCATTGATGACGAAGTGACCGTGAAGCGCCTGAAAAAGCAGGGTAACATCGTACACCTGCTGCCTGAAAACAGCGATTTTCAGCCGATTGTCGTCGATCTACGTCAGCAGACGCTGACCATTGAAGGCCTGGCCGTCGGTGTTATCCGCAACGGCAACTGGCTGTAATTCCCCCCAGAATCTGACGCGTCGCCCTCTGCGGCGCGTTTTGCGATCTTATATCTCTCCCTGCTTACGGTTAAACAACGATGCGACTGCTGACGTCTGCCGATAAAAATCTCTGGCGGCTGGCGCTGCCAATGATCCTCTCCAACATTACCGTGCCGCTGCTCGGACTGGTTGATACCGCCGTTATTGGCCATCTTGACAGCCCAACCTATCTGGGCGGCGTGGCGATCGGGACCACCATCACCAGCTTCCTGTTTATGCTGCTGCTGTTCTTACGCATGAGCACCACCGGGTTGACCGCGCAGGCCTTTGGTGCAAACGACAAAGCCGCTCTGGCACGGGCGCTAATGCAGCCGCTGATGCTGGCGCTGCTGGCGGGCCTCACCTTTATTGTGCTGAAAGCGCCGCTGACCCATCTGGCGCTTGGGCTGACCGGCGGCAGCAGCGAAGTGCTGCATCAGGCCGATTTATTTATGCAGATACGCTGGCTAAGCGCGCCGGCCACGCTGGCAAACCTGGTTCTGCTGGGCTGGCTGCTCGGCGTTCAGTACGCCCGAGCGCCGGTGATCCTGCTGGTGGTGGGTAATCTGGTGAACATCCTGCTGGATCTGTGGTTTGTTATCGGCCTCAAGTGGGGCGTACAGGGCGCCGCAGCGGCTACCGCTATCGCGGAATACGTTAGCCTGCTGGTGGGGTTGCTGCTGGTATGGCGGGTGATGGTATTGCGCGGCCTGTCGCTGCGGCTGCTGCTGAATGCATGGCGTGGGAATCTGTCACGCCTGCTGCGGTTGAACCGCGACATCATGCTGCGTTCGCTGCTGCTTCAGCTCTGCTTTGCCTCATTGACGATTTTCGGCGCCAGGCTTGGCAGCGATATCGTTGCGGTGAATGCGGTTCTGCTGATGTTTCTGACCTTTACTGCCTATGCTCTGGATGGCTTCGCCTATGCGGTAGAAGCCTGTTCGGGTCAGGCTTTTGGCGCGGGAAACAGCCAGCAGCTGCTCAGCGTCTGGCAGGCTGCCTGCCGTCAGTCTGGCATTGTGGCGCTGGGATTCTCGCTGATTTATGCGTTCGGCGGGGAGCACATTGTGGCGCTGCTGACCTCCCTTGAACCGCTGCGTGAACTGGCCGATGGCTACTTATGGTGGCAGGTTCTGATGCCCCTTGCGGGCGTAGGCTGTTATCTGCTGGACGGGATGTTTATCGGAGCCACCCGCGCCAGCGAAATGCGTAACAGTATGGTGGTTGCCGCTGCCGGTTTCGGGCTGACGCTGTTTACCGTACCGCTGCTGGGGAATCATGGTTTGTGGCTGGCGGTCACGGTGTTTCTGCTGCTGCGCGGTGTCAGCCTGTGGTTTATCTGGCAACGACACTGGCGTAACGGCACCTGGTTTGACGTGTCGCGATGACAGACATATTTGCTTACTTATCCGTTTATCGTGCCAGTTTGCTGAACAGGCTGAGTTTTTTCGGTTCTTAGATCGAATTTTCGGCTCTATATTTTGCCAGACGCAGCAGATTGCCAGATGTGCACTATATTTATCTGTAAGTTCAGTATTTAGTCCGATAATAATCTGGTTACTGAGCGGCGCGATCAACAGAAATTTTCAGACCATTAATCTCAGCCAGAAGGAGTCTGTTATGAACAACGATGAAATCAGCGGCAACTGGAAGCAGTTTAAAGGGAAACTGAAAGAGCAATGGGGCAAGCTTACCGATGACGACCTGACGGTGGTGGAAGGTAAACGCGATCAGCTGGTAGGCAAGATTCAGGAACGCTATGGCTACCAGAAAGATGAAGCCGAGAAGGAACTGAGCGAATGGGAAAGCCGTAATAACCATCGCTGGTAACCGAACAGATTCAGGATGAAGCTCCTACCCCCTGGCACAAGGAGCGTGCCACCCCGACTTTCCATCATCGAGCGTATTGACCGCCACCCGATTTAGCGAATATCGTTCGGATCTCCTGTTTTTTGCTCTCCCACTCCGACTTGCCTTAATGCCTCAACGCCCGCGCTTTTTACCCTGCACGCTGTGATCGTGATCGCAGACATCCTGCTGGTTACAGGCTTCAACTTCACTACACTGCTGGCAAAAGCCATGTGCCTCAATTACGCTGTGTGCCAGGGTGAAACCGGTTTTTTGTGCCAGCTTATTAAGGATCTCTTCAACGCCATCCGCATGCTGCTCGGTTACCGAACCACAGCGATCGCAAATCAGCATTGCAGAGGTGTGCGACGGCTCTTCAAAATGATGACAGACAACGTAGCTGTTCGTGGACTCCACGCGGTGAATGAAACCCTGCTCAAGCAAAAAATCCAGCGCCCGGTAAACGGTTGGTGGCTTGGCCTGAGGTTCAGATTTCCGCAGTAAATCCAGTAAATCGTAGGCACTGATTGAAGCATTGTGTTCAGTCATCAGGCGCAACACTTCCAAACGCTGTGGCGTTAACCGTACGCTACGCTGCTGACAAATGACTTCCGCCTGCGACAGGATTCTTTCAGCACTGGTAATATTCATCGTTTTCCCTCAGGCATGATCAGGATAATATTTTATCACGTCTGCCACAAAACGCCGAATTTGCCGTCGCTTCGCGCGTCTTTCGCCTGACGTTCCGGCAGAAATAGGACTGCTCCTTCAGTCGTGCTATGATTGTCCATAATATCGTCACCCCTTTTATTACTGATACAGAGTTAGCGCTTTTCATGACCGAAAAATTCCCTGCACACCGCTTCTCCATCGCTCCGATGCTTGACTGGACCGATCGCCACTGCCGTTATTTCCATCGCCAGCTGACCCGCCAGAGTCTGCTCTATACAGAAATGGTGACTACCGGCGCGATTATTCACGGCAAAGGTGACTATCTGGCGTACAGCCAGGAGGAGCAGCCGGTCGCACTTCAGTTGGGCGGCAGCGATCCGGCCGCGCTGGCACAGTGCGCCAGGCTGGCCGAAGAGCGGGGCTACAACGAGGTCAATCTCAACGTTGGTTGCCCGTCGGATCGCGTGCAGAATGGCCGCTTCGGGGCCTGCCTGATGGGAGAGGCGCAGCTGGTTGCTGATTGCATCAAAGCGATGCGCGATGTTGTTGCGATACCGGTGACGGTGAAAACCCGTATCGGTATCGACGATCGGGACAGTTATGAATTCCTCTGTGACTTTATCCGCAAGGTGTCGGAAGAGGGGGGATGCGAGACGTTTATTATTCATGCCCGTAAAGCCTGGCTTTCCGGCCTCAGTCCAAAAGAGAACCGGGAAATTCCGCCGCTGGACTACGCGCGCGTCTATCAGCTGAAGCGTGATTTTCCGCATCTGACGATGTCGCTGAACGGCGGTGTGAAATCACTGGCGGAGGCGAAACTTCATTTGCAGCATCTGGACGGCGTGATGATGGGGCGTGAAGCCTACCAGAATCCGGGACTGCTGGCCCACGTTGACGGGGAGCTGTTTGGCAGCACTTTACCGGTAGCCGATTCGGTCGCCGTAGTGCGGTCAATGTATCCTTATATTGAACGCGAACTGGCTGCCGGAACCTATCTGGGGCACGTTACCCGCCATATGCTCGGCCTGTTCCAGGGGATCCCCGGCGCGCGTCAGTGGCGTCGCTATCTGAGTGAGAATGCGCACAAAGCCGGTGCGGGCGTAGAGGTCGTTGAGCAGGCGCTGTCGCTGGTTGCCGATAAGATCGTGGTCAACGCCTGACCCTGTTTTGATTAAATTGACCAGGTTATTTTTAACCTGGTCTGTCCTTCCTGATGATTTTCAATGAATTAACTCCTGCGCCGTTGTGGCACGCTTCTTGTAATACTCCCCTGAAGAATGTTCTGAAGGAGAGTGAAATGTTAGAGATCCTGTTTGTGATTGGTTTCTTTCTGATGCTGTTGCTGACCGGTATTTCAGTGCTGGGGATCGTGGCGGCGCTGGTGGTGGCAACGCTGGTGATGTTTGTCGGCGGGTTGTTCGCCATTGTGATGAAATTGTTGCCCTGGCTGCTGCTGGCGGTGGCGGCGGTGTGGGTGTATCGGGCTTATATCAAACAGCCTGGCGGTAACAGGAATCGTTTATTTCCCTGATAACAGTGGGTTGCAGCGCGTATGAGCGGATGAATGCGCGCTGGATCACATCGTGAAAGATTATTCAGAGTAATTCGAAATTAAACATATTTTTTACTTATATATTCTGTCAGGATGGCTGGACTGAAACAAAGCGTATTCATCGCCGCTGACCCTACATCCAGCGCGAACTAAAATAAGAAATAATAAAAGGGGCCTCCGTAAGGGGGCCCCACTTTTTTATGGGATCAGCAGGCTGGATCCCTGAGTCACGCGGCTTTCCAGCAACTGGTGCGCGCGACGAACATCGATCAGCGCAAACTTTTGCGACTCCGGTACATCGACGTTAATCGCCCCGCTGGCCAGCAGGGAGAACAGCTCATTGCTGGCCTGAGTCAGTGTATCGCGGGTGGTGATATAGCCGTTCAGTGAAGGGCGGGTGACGTAGAGCGATCCCTTCTGATTCAGAACAGCCAGATCCACGCCGGTCACCGGGCCGGAGGCGTTGCCAAAGCTGACCATCAGCCCGCGACGCTGCAGGCAGTCGAGCGAGGCTTCCCAGGTATCTTTGCCGACCGAGTCGTACACCACGCGCAGTTTTTTACCCCCGGTCAGCTCGCTGACGCGTCCGGCGATATTCTCTTCGCGATAGTTAATGGTCGCCCAGGCACCGGCATCTTTTGCCCGCTGCGCCTTTTCGGCAGAGCCAACGGTGCCAATCAGATGCGCACCCAGCGCCTTTGCCCACTGGCAGGCAATCAGCCCAACGCCACCGGCGGCGGCATGGAACAGGAAGCGCTCATCGGGCTGCACAACATAGGTCTGGCGCAGCAGATAATACACCGTAAGCCCCTTGAGGAATGAAGCGGCCGCCTGCTCAAAGGAAATCGCATCGGGCAGCAGTGCCACTTTGTCTACCGCCACGTTGTGTACCTCACTGTAGGCACCCAGCGTTGACTGAGCGTAAACCACGCGGTCACCCGGCCTGAGTGCCGTCACGCCCGGGCCTGTGCGCCTGACGACCCCGGCGGCCTCACTGCCCAGCCCGGCAGGGAGAGACGCGGGATACAGGCCGCTGCGCACATAGGTATCAATGTAGTTAATCCCTATCGCCTTATTCTCTATCTGCACTTCGCCTGCCAGCGGATCGGCAGGATCGAAATCCATTGCCTGCATCACCTCAGGCCCGCCGTGCTGGCTGATTTGTATACGTTTTGCCATGTTCACTCCTGTGGATTACGACTCAATGCAGGAGGACGGCAGCGGTGCAAACGAGTATACTTACGCGTCCCCCACAAGATTTTTGGTAGCACATCACTATGGCAGGAAATAAACCCACCAACAAATCCTTCGAAAACCGGGAGCCGCGCGACCGCCAGATGGAGGGCCTGAAGCTGCCCCCACACTCGCTGGAAGCTGAGCAGTCGGTGTTGGGCGGTTTAATGCTGGATAACGAACGCTGGGATAACGTTTCTGAACGCGTTGTCGCACAGGACTTCTTCAGCCGTCCGCACCGTATGATCTTCGCCGAAATGCAGCGCCTGCTGGAAATGGGTAAGCCCATTGACCTGATCACGCTGTCCGAATCGTTGGAAACGAAAGGCGAGCTGAGTATGGTCGGCGGCTTTGCCTACCTTGCTGAGCTGTCTAAAAATACGCCAAGTGCGGCGAATATCGGTGCCTATGCGGATATCGTACGCGAACGTGCAGTCGTGCGTGAGATGATCTCCGTAGCCAACGAAATCGCCGATGCCGGTTACGATCCGCAGGGGCGCAGCAGTGAAGATCTGCTGGATCTGGCAGAGTCCCGCGTTTTCCAGATCGCGGAAAACCGCGCCAACAAGGATGAAGGGCCCAAAAGCGTCGACCAGATTCTGGAAGCCACCATCAGCCGTATCGAATCGCTGTATCAGACGCCGCACGATGGCGTCACCGGTGTTGATACCGGCTATCAGGACCTCAACAAAAAGACGGCCGGGCTTCAGCGTTCGGATTTGATTATTGTCGCTGCGCGTCCGTCGATGGGTAAAACCACCTTTGCGATGAACCTGTGTGAAAACGCCGCGATGCTGCAGGACAAGCCGGTGCTGATTTTCAGCCTTGAGATGCCCGGTGAACAGATCATGATGCGTATGCTGGCCTCGCTGTCACGCGTGGACCAGACTAAAATCCGTACCGGCCAGCTTGACGATGAAGACTGGGCGCGTATTTCCAGTACGATGGGTATCCTGCTGGAAAAGAAAAACATGTTTATCGATGACTCATCCGGCCTGACCCCAACCGAGGTGCGTTCCCGCGCCCGCCGCATCTTCCGCGAGCACGGCGGGCTGAGCCTGATTATGATCGACTACCTGCAGCTGATGCGCGTGCCGTCACTGTCGGACAACCGTACTCTGGAAATTGCCGAAATCTCCCGCTCGCTGAAGGCGCTGGCAAAAGAGTTGCAGGTGCCGGTGGTGGCGCTGTCCCAGCTTAACCGCTCGCTGGAGCAGCGTGCGGATAAGCGCCCGGTCAACTCCGACCTGCGTGAATCCGGCTCCATCGAGCAGGATGCCGACCTGATTATGTTTATCTACCGTGATGAGGTGTATCACGAGAACAGCGATCTGAAAGGCGTAGCCGAAATTATCCTCGGCAAACAGCGTAATGGCCCTATCGGCACCGTGCGCCTGACCTTTAACGGCCAGTGGTCGCGTTTCGACAACTACGCCGGTCCGCAGTACGACGACGAGTAATCTCAAACGTGTCACAGGCGGCACCGCACGGGGCCGCCTCTTCTCCCCGGTTTACCTCCGCTCCTCTCCCCCGCGAAAAATAGTGTTGGACAATACGACAAAAAATACGGTTATCTGTCAGCAAGCTGTTCCCCTGACACCGGCATGGAATGACGATGACCCAAATCGATGATTATGATTTTAAGATACTGACTTTACTTGAAAGTAACGGGCGGCTGACCAACCAGGAACTGAGTGACCTGGTCGGCTTATCCGCCTCGCAGTGCTCCCGTCGCCGCATCAATCTTGAGCAGGCGGGTTTGATCCTTGGCTATCACGCGCGGCTGTCGCCGGATGCGGTAGGCATGGGGGTGATTGGCCTGATAGAAGTGCGTCTGATCAATCACACCCAGGCGTACGTTGACAGCTTCCACCGCATGGTGGCTGAGCAGCCGGCCATTGTTGACGCCTACAAAACCACCGGCGATGCCGATTATCTGCTTAAGGTGGCGGTGGCCAATCTTGCGGGTTTAAGTGCGCTGATCAGCCAGCTGGTTGCCGGACATAAAAGCGTGGCCCATGTGAAAACCTCGGTGGTGCTGAACCGCCTGAAAGAGAATGGGATGCTGGCACAGGTATAAATCGGCTGCGCTAAAACGGTGCATGGCGCGCACTATTCCTGTGCGGCTGCATCATGCATGATGAGAAAAACGTGCATAAAAAGCCCGTTTCATGCGTGATATGGCGGATTAAGTCGATTTTTACGCACAAGTTGAAAAATTAAAGCGCATTCTATTCAACGGGTTAATTCCTTGCGGCGATTCAGGAGAATTCGCGCATCCTGAACTGGTGCGATTTTTGCTAACAAACAGGCAGACAACCGCACAATTTAGCTCCCGAGAAACAAGATGGATAACGTCGCAGAACAACCCGTAAAAATCCCCCACACCCTGATCGAAGACATCATGGCGATCGTACTGGGTACGCTGATGGTTTCCTTCGGCATCACGCTGATGAAGCAGGCCGGTGCACTGACCGGCGGCACGGCGGGCATTGCCTTCCTGATTAGCTACATCACCAGCAGCTCCTTCGGTCTGGCCTTTTTTGCCATCAATCTGCCGTTTTACTGGCTGGCGGTGAAGCGTATGGGCTGGGCATTTACCCTTAAAACCTTCTGCGCGGTCGGCCTGGTGTCGCTGTTCTCCCAGCTGCACCCGTTATTTATTCATTTTGCGGCGCTGGACCCTTTTTATGCGACACTGTTTGGTAACGTGGTGACCGGCATTGGGTTTATCGTGTTATTCCGCCATAAGGCGAGCCTGGGCGGCATCAATATCCTGGCGCTGTGGTTGCAGGATCGCTACGGTATCCGTGCCGGTAAGCTGCAAATGGGCGTTGACACCTGTGTGGTGCTGGCTTCACTGTTTGTGGTCACCCGTGAAATGCTGGTGGCCTCGATTTCAGGGGCGCTGATCCTGAACCTGATCATTGCCATGAACCACCGCCCGGGCCGTTACTTCGTGTAATATCCTCTGGAAGACTGTGTGACGCGGGGTTAACCGTCGTCAGAATGACTGATTATTAAATGGAGATCTGCACCGTGTTTCAAAATGTTGATGCCTATGCTGGCGATCCAATTCTCACCCTGATGGAAACGTTCAAGCAGGACGACCGGGCGCACAAGGTCAATCTGAGCATCGGCCTGTATTACAATGCACAGGGCGCAATCCCGCAGATGGATGCCGTGGCGAAAGCCGAAGCGCTGCTGAACGCGAAACCGCAGATGGCTTCACTGTATCTGCCGATGGAAGGTCTGCCAGCTTACCGCGGTGCGATCGCCCCGCTGCTGTTTGGCGCAGAGCATCCGGCACTGAAAGCGGGCCGCATTGCTACTATCCAGACGCTGGGCGGTTCCGGCGCATTGAAAGTGGGTGCTGACTTCCTCAAACACTATTTCCCGAATTCGCAGGTTTGGGTCAGCGATCCAACCTGGGAAAACCACGTTGCGATTTTTGCCGGTGCAGGCTTCACGGTGAACACCTACCCGTGGTATGACCCGGAAACCAACGGAGTGAAATTCGACGCACTGCTGGAAAAACTGAATACCCTGCCAGCGCAGAGCATCGTGCTGCTGCACCCGTGCTGCCATAACCCGACCGGTGCGGATCTGACCAACGATCAGTGGGATATTGTTACCGAAGTGCTGAAAGCGCGTGAACTGATCCCGTTCCTCGACATCGCCTACCAGGGTTTTGGCGGCGGCATGGAAGACGATGCCTACGCAATCCGCGCGATTGCCGCTGCGGGCCTGCCTGCGCTGGTCAGCAACTCCTTCTCAAAAATCTTCTCGCTGTACGGTGAGCGCGTCGGCGGGCTGTCAGTCGTCTGTGACGATGCTGAAGAGGCGTCCCGCGTGCTGGGCCAGCTGAAAGCAACCGTGCGCCGTAACTACTCCAGCCCACCGAACTTTGGTGCCCAGGTGGTTTCCTGCGTGCTGAACGATGCCGATCTGAAAGCCAACTGGCTGGCGGAAGTGGAAGCGATGCGTGTGCGTATTCAGGAAATGCGTCATACGCTGGTGGACGTACTGAGCCAGGCGGCGCCGGGTAAAAACTTCGACTACCTGCTGAAGCAACGCGGAATGTTCAGCTACACCGGACTGAGCGCGGCGCAGGTTGACCGCTTGCGCAACGAGTTTGGCGTGTACCTGATCGCCAGCGGCCGTATCTGCATCGCCGGCCTGAACCATAACAACGTGCGTCAGGTAGCAGAAGCAATCGCTGCGGTTATCTGATTCGCTGCTGGCCGGCGTTCTTCCGGCCAGCGATTTTTCTGTTTACCTTTGCGCCCATTGCTGCACACTGAACGTATCTGTAGACGTTAAGGAGCCTGACAATGTGGTATCAGCAAACCCTCACCCTGAACGCGAAACCGCGTGGTTTTCACCTCGTCACCGATGAGATCCTCGGCGAACTGCGCCGCCTCGGCGATGTGCAGACCGGCCTGTTGCACCTGCTGTTACAGCACACCTCCGCTTCATTAACGCTGAACGAAAACTGCGACCCGACGGTGCGCAGCGATATGGAGCAGCACTTCCTGCGCCACGTGCCGGAGACTGCGCCGTATCAGCACGACTATGAAGGGCCGGACGATATGCCCGCGCACATCAAATCCTCGCTGCTGGGTACATCGCTGATGTTACCGGTCAGCCGCGGGCGACTGCTGTTGGGCACCTGGCAGGGGATTTATCTGGGCGAGCACCGCATTCACGGCGGTGAACGGCGGATTGTGGCAACTTTGCAGGGGGAGTAAACGTTCTCGTCAGTTTAAATCGGGCGCTCACCGGGGTGCCTGACCTCTGTTGCATGCCTTTTATTCACCCATTATCCGCACAGGGAGCGGCTTACGATAAGCCGCGCCGTTGACCAGTGAGACCCTGAAAGCGCTGCTGCGCACCAATATCAGCCGCTGTGCACCGCAAGGGTGCCTGTTGCATCGCGGCTGCCCGTGGCCGTTTCGCCACTTTCCCCTGCAGCGCCCGCAAAGTGTCGTCCCCGATTTATTTTGCGCAGCTGGCATATGAATTGCAGTTGTATATACAACACTATACACCTAAACTTCCATGACTTATCAACCTCACTGATTGCGTCGCAGGGTAAATCTCTCCGTAGCTGCCGGGCGACGGCAATTATCGACGACCAATAGATGGAGCGGATATCAGATGTCTGAGAAACAGATAGAAAAGCTGGCAAGAAAAGAAGCGCTGCAGCTGGGAAGCTATAACGCCGGAATGTCCGACGATGCGGTGCGTGAAACCTGGCAGGTTGACTCCATCTCCCGCCTGGCAAGCAACGAAAATCCGCTGGGGGCCAGCCCGAAGGTGGCTGCGGCGCTGCGTTCCGCGCTGAATCACAGCAGCATCTACCCTGACTCCGCCAGCCTGAAACTGCGTCAGGCGCTGGCGGAACTCACCTCGACGGAGGCCGGGCGCATTGTTATCGGCAACGGGTCGGAGGAGCTGCTGAAGCTGCTCTGTCTGGCGTTTATCAATCCCGGCGAGCGGGTGGTGACGCTGGAACCGTCCTTCGGACTGCATCAAATCTATCCGCAGATGATGGGGGCGCAGGTTACGCTGGTGCCGGTGGATCCGCAGATGGAATTCGATCTGCCCGCCTGGCAGCAGGCGCTGAGTCAGCCGGCCAAAATGGTGATCCTCAGCAACCCGTCTAATCCGGTGGGCTGTATGCTGGGCCGCGAGGACTTCAACCGGCTGATTGAACAGGTGCCGCAGGACTGCATTCTGGTTATTGATGAAGCCTATTACGAATATTGTCACCATTTGAGCGACTATCCTGACAGCCTCAGCGTGCTGAAAACCCTGCCAGGGCCGTGGATCGTGCTGCGCACGTTCTCAAAGGCGTGGGGGCTGGCCGGACTGCGCGTTGGCTACGGTATTGCCAGTGACGATGCGCTGGCGGAGGTGATCAACCGGGTGCGAACGCCGTTTAATATTAACCGATCCGCGCAGGCGGCGGCGCTGGCCGCGTTGCAGGACCCGGATCACGTCACTGCCAGCGTGGCGCTGGTCACCGAACAGCGGGAACAGATGCGTCAGCAGCTGATGTCACTGGGCTATCAGGTCGCGCCTTCCGTTGCCAACTTCCTGTTCTTCCGCACGGGCGGGGACAGCCGCGATCTGGCAAACAAACTGCTGGCACGCGGAATCATTGTGAAGCCATGGCGTGAAGCCGGGTATACTGACTGGGTGCGGGTGTCCGTTGGCAGCCCGGAAGATAATCAGATTTTTATCAATGCCTTAAGGGATATTTATGCTACTCAATGTGGCTGACCTTCGCCGTCAGGCCCGGCGTAAACTGCCGTCCTTCGCCTTCAGCTATGTTGACGGTGGAGCGGAAGACGAAACGACTCTGCAACACAATACCGATGTGTTTCGCCGCTGGATGTTCGCCCCGGATGTGCTGAAGGATGCGGCCAGCCGCGATCTCAGCACGCAGCTTGGGCCAACCCGGCTGGCGGCGCCGCTGCTGGTTGCGCCAACCGGCTATAACGGCATGCTGCGCCATCGGGCCGATCAGATGATCGCGCGGGCGGCGGCGGAGCAGGGGATTGGCTACATTCAGAGCACGGTGTCTACCGCCTCAATGGAGGAAGTGGCTGCCGTTTCCAACGGCGATCGCTGGTTCCAGCTCTACGTGCTGAAAGATCGTGATGTCACCCGCGACCTGCTGGCGCGTGCCCGGCAGGCAGGCTGCACGGCGCTGGTGGTTTCGGTGGACGCGGTGCATTTCGGCAACCGCGAACGCGACAGGCGCCACTATCGTCGGCCAATGAAGCTGTCGCTGGCGTCTGTGGCCAATATCGCCGCTCACCCCGGCTGGGTGCTGCGCACGCTGGTTCCGCAGGGGATGCCCGGCTTTGGCAACCTGAAACCCTATATCCCGGCACAGTATCAGCGGGGCGCGGGCGGAGCGGCCTACTTCGCCAGCCAGATGGACCCGTCGCTCAACTGGGAAACTCTCGCCTGGATCCGTGAAATCTGGCACGGACCGCTGTATATCAAGGGGATCATGACGGTTGACGATGCGCTGGCGGCGCAGCAGCTGGGGGCGGAGGGCATCGTACTGTCGAATCACGGTGGCCGACAGCTGGACGGCACCCACAGCCCGATGCTGATACTGCCTGCGGTACGGGCGGCGGTGGGACCGGATTTCAGCGTGCTGATTGACAGCGGATTCCGTCGCGGAACCGACGTAGTGAAAGCGCTGGCGCTGGGTGCCGATGCGGTGCTGCTTGGCCGTCCGCTGCTGTATGCCGTGGCAGCCGGTGGCGAAGCGCGGGTCGCCAGCACCATTGAGACCCTGAAGCTGGAGATTGACCGAACGCTGGCCCAGCTTGGCTGCCGTTCGGTCAACGCGCTGCACGCCGGACTGCTGCACCGGGTTTGAGGTTAAATTGCCGCCAGATAGCCGCCATCAACGTAGAGGATTTGTCCGGTGATATAGCGGGCTGCCGGGGAGCAAAGAAACACCACGGCCCCGGCCAGATCCTCCAGCTCTCCGAAGCGGCCAAGCGGAATTTTCGCCTGCATGCTGTCTACCCAGGCCGCATCCTGATAAAAGGTCCGGGTCATCTCCGTTTCAAAATATCCCGGCGCAATGCCATTGACCCGAATACCCTGCGGAGCCCACTCGGTGCTTAATGTCCGGATCATCCCGGTCAGCCCCGATTTGGAACTGCCGTAAGCCGCTGCACCCGGCACGCCCACCGTGCTGGTCAGCGAACACAAATTAATGATGGTGCCGCCCCCGCGCCGGATCATACTGCGAGCCGCCGCCTGTGCGCAGAAAAATGCGCCTTTCAGGTTGGTGGCAATAATGTTGTCCCACAGCGCCTCATCGGCATCCAGCGACGGGCAGATCTGCTCGGTTCCGGCATTGTTAATCAGAATATCGATCTCGCCGATTTCGCCCAGCACGCGCGGGATATCGCCGGTACAGGTCACATCCAGCACCCGGCCTTCGGCGCGGAAACCCTGCGCCTGAAGTTCCCCCACGGCCCGCTCCACCGTGGCCGATGAGCGCCCGGTCAGGACCACGCTGGCTCCGGCCTGGGCCAGTGCGCCCGCCAGCGCAAGGCCAATCCCGCGAGTGGCTCCGGTGACCAGGGCACGCTGCCCGCTCAGGGAGAAGCTGTTCATCACGTTCATGGTATCACCACCGTTTTCAGATAAGAGTATTGGCCCCGGAGCAGCCTCTTACAGGCCTGCGGCGTCTGCCTGGCAAAACCGCTATCGGCACAAAGCCTGGCGAAGTACCGCGACCGAACCGCTTTCATCGCTTATTCCTCCGTTAGCAGGCCATCCAGCCAGCGAGAGAAATCGTCATCGCCGCCGTCGCTGCCCAGCATCACCGCCATCGCCAGGCCCAGCGTCGAGCTGACCGGATTGTGCTGGCTGGCCGACCCGGCGCGCAGGTTCATCACCAGCGTCGGGCAGCAGAACAGGGCCAGGCGTATCATCTGCTGCCAGTTAGCGGGCAGCCAGCCTTTAGCTCTCAGCGCCGCCAGCAGCGGCTTCCAGTACAGCTCACCTTTGCTGTCGAGAAATGCCTGACGCAGCGGCGTCAGCTGCCAGTTGTGCTCCACCACCAGCGTATCGCCATCACGGCGAACGCTGACCTGATAGATTTCCGCCGCCTGCGCCGGTTCATACAGCCAGCAGGGATGGGCGAAAATGTTGTGAAAGGTGGCCTTGATCTCGGCCAGCAGCGCCGGAATATGGCTTCCGGCAAAGGCAGGGTCGAAGCTGACCAGCTGCGGCTGGCCGTCCCGGTTATCAAACCAGACGTTCGCATTGTGCGCATCGCCATGCGCCACCACCACGCCGTGATGGGCCAGCGCGGCAGGCGCGAGGATCTGACCAGCATCCAGAAACAGCTGGCGCAGCGTGTGCGGATACGTCACGCCGTTGATACGCCAGCGCAGGTTGCTCAGGCTCTGCCACGATAGGGAGAGCTCACCCAGCGTGAAGGTCTGGTCAACGTAGAACCCCTCAACCCGTCCACCCAGCCCGGCGGTGTGACCCGGCGAAACCAGCCGGTTCCAGAACAGCTGGTGGACAGATTCGGCCTCAACCTGGCTGACCTGCGCCTGTTGCAGCGTGGGCAGTGTGTGCGAGAGGATTTCCGCATCGGCACGGCGCTGGGCATCCACAACCGAGGTCATACCCTGCCAGTCTGCATTCGCTTCGATGTCGCGGCAGACATCGGCCAGCCGTTTCTCATCGCGCAGGGTATACAGCAGGATCTGACGTCCGGGCTCGCCGCAGGCGTAGATCGGCACATCCACCCGGAAGCCGTGTTCACGCAGCAGCTCCGCGCGGTAATACTCCTCAATGGTGTGCTCTTCGCCTTCTTCATGATGATACTTAAAGAACAGCGTGCGGCCATCAGCCAGCGTGACGCGGCCGTTAAGTGAGTTCAGGCTGTACTGATCGCGGTTGATATGCAGGCCGGTGGCCTGCACGCCAGTGACGTCGGTTATCAGCTGACTGAGCTTTTCCCCTGCCAGCTGCCAGTCACCCTGCTGCGTCAGGCGACGAGCCTCTGCCGCTAACGGTGCGAGCGGCTCAGTCATGGTGTTCTCCTTTCAGCAGCCGATCGCGCAGTTCAGAGACGGCGAGCGCATGCCCCGGGAAGCCTTCATATTCGGCAAGGCGTCTGGCTTCGGTGGCCAGCTGCGGATAGCCCGCGCGGGTTACATAACCCACCGAGATACGCTTCATGTAATCAAACACCGACAGCGGTCCTGCGGTTTTGGCGGCGCTGTTGGTTGGCAGGACGGCATTCGGACCCAGCACGAAGTTACCCAGCGTGATGGGCGTGTGTTTACCCAACAGGATTTCACCGGCGTTGCGGATCTGCGTCATGACCGCCATCGGTTCCTCGGCCAGGATCTCCAGGTGTTCGGGCGCATACTGATTGACGAATTCGACGGCGGTGGCGAAATCTTTGGTCAGTACCACCCCGCCATGGGTGCCGCCGAGCACGCTGCGCGAGAATCCGGCGCGTTTTTCACCGATGCGTTCCCAGTAGCCCGGCAGAGCGGCTATCGCCTCTTCCGCCACGCGGCGGCTGGAGGTGACCAGATAAGCGGAAGAGTCGGGGCCGTGCTCGGATTCGATCAGCAGATCCAGCGCCGCCAGCGCACCGCTGACGGAGTCGTCGGCCAGGATCAGGCTTTCGCTCGGGCCTGCCGGAATACCCGGGTCGATCAGATGAGACAGCTGGCGCTTGGCGGCGACCACCCACGGGCTGCCCGGGCCGACAATTTTCAGGCATTTCGGCACCGATTCCGTGCCATAAGCCACGGCCGCCACGCCCTGAGCGCCGCCGCACTTGTACACTTCTTTAATGCCGACCAGACGCGCGGCGATCAGCGTGGCATCATCGACCCGGCCATCAGGGCCCGGCGGGGTGATCACCACCGGGCGGGGAACGCCAGCCACCACGGCAGGCACCGTGGTCATGATCAGCACGCTGGGGAACGACCCCTTGCCGCGCGGCACGTAGCAGGCCACCGCATCGATCGGCACATGGCGGTCTCCGGCAAAGGCACCGGGGCGCATCTCCTTCCACCACATCTCTTCCGGTTTTTGCGCTTCGTGGAAGGCACGTACGTTCTCAACCGAGAAGCGAATCGCCTCGATCACTTCGGCATCGACACGCGCAAAGGCCTCGTCGAACTCGTGCTCTTCGGCACGTACGGAGAAGCTGTCGGGCTGAACGCCGTCAAACTCGCGGGCAAAACGAATCAGCGCGCTGTCGCCTTCGTCTTTCACCGCCGCAATGATCGGCTTCACCTTATCGACGAAAAAGGACAGGTCGGATTCCGTACGTTTGAAAAGGTCGGCATGTAATTCAGTGGAGGCCGAAAGATCATGGAATGTCACGGACATAGTGTTACCTTCTTTTCAGTTAGCCAATCGCGTGTTGTTGAATGCGGCTCAGCACGTCGTGCTGAAGTTCAATGAATTCCGGGCTGCGGTTGATATTTTCATGGCGCGGGCGCGGCAGGTTGACATCAAAAGTTGAATCGATATGCCCCTGGCCCATCACCACGATGCGGTCGGAAAGCCAGACCGCCTCTTCAATGTCGTGGGTGACAAACATCACGGTCAGACGATGTTTCTCCCAAATCTCCACCAGCAGCTGCTGCATCTGATGGCGGGTCATGGCATCCAGTGCGCCAAATGGCTCATCCATCAGCAAAATTTTCGGGCGGTACGACAGCGCCCGGGCGATAGCCACGCGCTGCTTCATGCCGCCGGAAAGCTCACCCGGCCAGCGATCGGCCGCGTTGCCAAGCTTGACCAGCTCAAGATGCTGCTGGGCGATATCCCGGCACTCACTGGCCGGTGTGCCTGCCGCCTTAAGGGCAAACTCAATATTGCCGCGTGCGGTCAGCCAGGGCAGCAGGGTATAGGACTGAAACACCACGCCGCGATCCAGCCCCGGCCCTTCGATCGGTACGCCGTCCACCAGCACATCGCCGCCGTCAAAATCTTCCAGACCGGCGGCAATCGACAGCAGGGTACTTTTCCCGCAGCCGGAGGTACCGACAATCGACACGAACTCGTTGTCATTCAGCGTCAGATCAATGCCATTCAGCACGCGGCGGTAGCTTTTGCCGAGGGGAAAGCTTTTTTCCAGCTTGTTTAGCGTTAGCGTCGCCATCAGGAACGTCTCCGGTTGTAGCGGAACAGTACGCGCTCCAGGGCACGCATAATCTGGTCGGTGATCAGGCCAAGCAGACCCAGCAGCAGGATGTAACCAATAATCGTATCGGTCTGGAAATAGCGCTGGGAAACCACAATTCGGTAGCCAAGGCCCGAGGTGGATGCCACCAGTTCGGCCAGTACCAGCCAGGTCCAGGCCCAGCCGATGCTGATACGCAGGGCATCCCAGATGGCGGGCAGGGCGGAGGGGATCACAATGCGCAGCAGGATCTTACGGTCCGACATACCCAGCGTACGGCCCAGACCGATGAAATCAGGCGGAACGCGCTTCACGGCGTCGATCATCATCAACACCTGCTGGAAGAACGTGCCAATCCAGATCACCAGGAATTTTTGAAAATCGTCGGTTCCGGTCCACAGGATGGTCAGCGGCACAAAGGCCACCACCGGCATATAGCGAACAAAATCGACCAGCGGCTCGACAATCGCTTTCGCCAGACCATAACAGCCCGCCAGCACGCCGATAACAATCGACATTAGTGATGAAATCGTAAAGGCGATCAGGATGCGATAGAGGCTGCTCTCGATATCACTTTGCAGCGTGCCGTCTGATGCCAGCGCCACCATGCGCTGCCATACGCGTTCAATCCCCGGTAAAAAAATCGGTTTGATGGCACCCATTGAGGTCGCCAGCCACCAGACAAAAATTAACACGGTAAAGACGCCGATGGAGATGCTCAGAAACTGCGATCGCGAGGGCGTTTTCCCGATGGTGAGCAGATTGCTGCGCCTGCGGCGTTTTTTCGGTTGTTGAGGTGTTCTTTGATGCTCAACCACACTCATATCTCCTCCTGATATCTTTCTTCCCGGCGCAGCCGCGACGGGAAGAAAGAGGGGTTGCTACAGGTTATTAACAAAGCGGGCATCAATGGTCTGCTGCGGGGTGACCGGCTGGCTGACGATGCCGGCCTCGGTCGCTGCCTTCAGCAGATGAGGGAAGGTTTTCTCACTAAAATCATGGGATAACAGTTTTTTATTATCTTCCAGAGAGAAATATTTCACGCCGTCAAAAGCGGTATGCAGATCTTCCGGAGAGGCGCCCACCGCTTTGGAAATAATCGCGCGGGCCTCTTTGGTATGGGCGTTGTAGTAGTCCAGTGAACTGTTCCAGGTTTTGATCAGCGCGCTGATGGCTTCCGGGTGATTTTTAATAAAATCATCGTGGACCACCAGCACGTCACTGATCAGGCCGGGATCGGACTGGCCGCTGTAAAGCATTTTCAGGTCAGGGTCACCCTTCATCGCCACGGTGAGATAAGGTTCATAGGTCACCGCAACCGGCACGCGCCCGGCAATAATACTGCTGCCCGCGGAGGCCGCCGGCATTGGCACCGGTTTAATATCGGAGAACTTCAGCCCGGCAGATGACAGCGCGCTGCGCAGCAGAATATCGCTGGTGGTTCCCTCTTCGTAGGCGACCTGCTTGCCTTTCAGATCCTGCAGCGTGGCAATATCCTTGCTCACCAGCATCGCATCGGCAGTATTACTCTGGTCCAGCACCATCACGATTTTGATGGGCAGCCCGGCGGAAATCATACCGATAGCGGTATGGGTGGCGATATTGGCAGCATCAATCTGCCCGCTGGCCAGTGCGGCATTAATATCTTTGTCTTCGGCAAAGTTAATGACGTCGACCTTTTTCAGTCCCTGTTTTTCAAACAGCTTGCGATCGGCCGCAACATGCCACTGACCGTAGCCCAGCCATGGCTCAACGCCCATTTTGACGGTGTCTGCTCCCGCGGCAAAAGCAGGGACAGCCATTGAGGAGAGCATGCCGGCACAGCACAGCGCGGCCAGCGAACGTTTCAATACACGGAGAGAGTACATAGCGGTTCCTTCTCTGTTTCGTTAGGGGGTAGCTGATAATTGTCCAGCCATGTATATACAAGCATATGCAAGAGCAATGCCAGGCAAAGACTGCCAGTAAACGGGTGTTGAATTACTATTTTCGCACTTTGTTGGTGCATATTTGTGGCGCAGTGCACCATCGGCAGGCGACTCATCGAATTATTATTCAAATAGAAAAGAGTTAATCAGGCAAAGAAAATCGCTGGAATTGTCTACCTGACTCACAATAAAGCGTAACTGGTTAAAATTACACAATAAGTGTCACCAGCATCATTGAGGATTTTAAATTTTTTATCAATTAATTTATGGCGTTAGGTTTTTTGGGGAGGGATTCCATTTTAAAATTTAAGTTATCCGTCCATTTAATCTGTTGCTGATTATCGTTTAAGGACTTTAATTCAATTCACTTTCGGTCTTCAGCGCGATTAATCTCTCTTTACGGATATATTACCGGGAATATTCACTTTTCATGTCGTACATTTCGGCAGGCAGGATACTGGGACAAAACCGTATAACTATCAGTACCGACAGGCTGAAAGATTATTTTCATGCCGGGTGCGCGTGAACTGGCGACTGACAGGATGACTGCGCGGCTTATTGCGGGTGTTGAAACCGTGCGGATGTGCGAAGCAAAGGGGAGAGAGTGACTTGCGGCGGGGAAGACGCGTCGGTGTGGGATGTGCAGCGTTGCGGTTTACGGGTCGAAAGGATCGGCGTGGCAGAGTGATTCGGGCAGACGCAGTGCAGGCGCCATGACGCGCCTGCAAAAACTGACCATGCGTTACGCGCGCAGCGTGTCGATATCAATCACAAAGCGATACTTGACGTCGCTTTTCAGCATGCGCTCGTAGGCTTCGTTGATCTGATTGATATTGATCAGCTCGATATCGGAAGTGATATTGTGCTTACCGCAGAAATCCAGCATCTCCTGAGTTTCTTTGATGCCGCCAATCAGTGAACCGGCTATGCTGCGGCGTTTAAAGATCAGGTTAAACACCTGCGGAGACGGATGATCGTGTTCCGGTGCGCCAACCAGAGTCATGGTGCCGTCGCGGCGCAGCAGGGTGATAAACGGATTCAGGTCGTGCTGAGCGGCCACGGTGTTCAGAATGAAGTCGAAGCTGTTAGCGTGCGCAGCCATCTGATCGGCATCTTTTGAAATCACCACTTCATCGGCGCCCAGCCGCTTACCGTCTTCGATTTTTGAAGGCGAAGTGGTAAACAGCACCACGTGCGCGCCCATGGCATGGGCAATCTTCACGCCCATATGGCCCAGACCACCCAGGCCGACGATACCGACTTTTTTGCCCGGCCCCACGCCCCAGTGGTTCAGTGGAGAGAAGGTGGTGATCCCGGCACAAAGCAGCGGTGCCGCGGCAGCGGGGTCGAGGTTTTCCGGTACGCGCAGCACGAAATCTTCATGTACAACCACCTGCGTGGCGTAGCCACCGTAGGTGATATCGCCGCTGATGCGATCCTGACCGTTATAGGTGCCGACAAAGCCTTCTTCACAGTACTGCTCCAGGTCCTCTTTACAGCTGTCGCAGGTGCGGCAGGAATCGACCATGCAGCCAACGCCGACCAGATCGCCCACCTTGTACTTATGGCCGTGCGCGCCCACGGCGGTCACGCGCCCAACGATTTCATGGCCCGGCACAACCGGGAACAGGGTGTTACGCCATTCATTGCGCGCCTGGTGCAGGTCTGAGTGGCACACACCGCAGTACAGCACTTCAATTTGCACATCATGTTCCCGCAGTTCACGCGACTGAAACTCGAACGGAGCCAGTCTGGATTTTGCGTCCTGGGCGGCATAAGCATGCGTAATGTTCATTGATGTCTCCGGTAAATGATGAGAGGGCACAGGGTCATCACAGCGGGAGGAAAGTGCTGACACAGGCGGCTTTCCCCTCAAATGATGAAGATAAAGCATAGCGGCGAAAGCATGACGAAGGGATGTCTAAACGTCGCTAAATCTTGCCTGTTTCTGCAAGATTTAGCGCTGATTGTCAGAAAAAACAGGGATAAAACGGTGAAAAGCAGCGAGGGGCAAAAAATGCTGCCCCTCGCTGTTGGGTTTACTTCGCCAGCAGCGGCTTAAGGAAACGTGCGGTGTGAGACTTCTCGCACTCGGCAACGGTCTCCGGCGTGCCGGACACCAGGATCTCGCCGCCGCCGCTGCCGCCTTCCGGGCCAAGGTCAACAATCCAGTCGGCGGTTTTGATCACGTCGAGATTGTGCTCAATCACCACGATGGTGTTGCCCTGGTCGCGCAGCTGGTGCAGTACTGCCAGCAGCTGCTGGATATCGGCAAAGTGCAGGCCGGTGGTCGGTTCATCAAGGATATACAGCGTCTGGCCGGTACCGCGCTTGGACAGCTCGCGTGCCAGCTTCACTCGCTGTGCTTCACCGCCAGAAAGCGTGGTGGCCGACTGACCGAGCCGGATATAGGACAGGCCCACGTCGATCAGGGTTTGCAGCTTGCGCGCCAGCGCCGGAACGGCATCGAAGAACTCACGCGCTTCTTCAATGGTCATCTCCAGCACTTCGTGGATATTCTTGCCCTTGTACTTCACTTCCAGCGTTTCGCGGTTATAGCGCTTGCCCTTACACTGGTCGCACGGTACGTAGATATCCGGCAGGAAGTGCATCTCCACCTTCAGCACGCCATCGCCCTGACAGGCTTCGCAGCGTCCGCCACGCACGTTAAAGCTGAAGCGGCCCGGCGTGTAGCCACGGGTACGCGACTCCGGCACGCCGGCAAACAGCTCACGCACCGGCGTGAAAATCCCGGTGTAGGTGGCCGGGTTAGAGCGCGGCGTGCGGCCAATCGGGCTCTGATCGATGTCGATCACCTTATCGAAATGCTCCATACCGCTGACTTCGCGATACGGTGCCGGTTCAGCAATCGTGGCGCCGTTCAGCTGGCGCTGGGCGATAGGGAACAGCGTATCGTTAATCAGCGTGGAT
>CAJYIY010000104.1 GCA_913775305.1 uncultured Erwinia sp.
TTTCTCTGATACTGGCGTTAAGCGAATTAACGCGTTGGCAATAATTTCAGCTGGCGACTTTTTCGCGATCGAGAAACGCCGCGATGTCCGCTAAGGTTGACGTCCCCTCCATCGGTCCCATTCGGGTGACCGCTAATGCCCCGCAGGCATTGGCATAGTGCAGGGATTGCTTTACGCCGTAACCGAGCGCCCGGCAGGCAATGTAAGCGCCGCCGAAACAGTCGCCCGCGCCGGTCGGATCGACCTCCTCGACCTGATGGCTGCCGATGTGGAAGGTCTCACTGGCCGAGTAGTAGCTGGCGCCCTGTTTACCCCGCTTGATAATCACCTCCTTAATGCCGTCCTGAAGATACTGCGCCACCGCTCTTTCAGGCGACGTCTGCATCGACAGCAGCATCACCTCACTGTCGCTGGGTAAGAAGATGTCCGTCAGCTCCAGCACATAGTGCAGCGCATCACGCATTTCAGGGATATCGAGCATTTCTTTGCGGATATTGGGATCAAACGACACCGTGCCGCCGTGCTGTTTCACGATTGCCGCCGCTTTCTTCACCGCCTTCACCATCGCGAAGGAAAACAGCGAAGAGCCCATCACGTGAAAGTGACAGCACTCCGCCAGCAAAGATTCATTAACGTCATCGGCGCTGATTTTTCCACTGGCCGAATTCTTGATGTTAAAAATAAAATCCCGGCTGCCATCGGCGTGATAACTTACAAACGCGCTGCCGGTCGTTTCACCGGGCAGCACGCGAATACCGCTGATGTCCACGCCGTCGGATTTCAGGCGCGCAATATTCAGGGTGCCAAATCCGTCATTGCCCACGCAGCTGATAATGCCGCACGGCACGCCAAGGCGGGTCACCTGGTCTATAAAAATAGCCGGTGCGCCGCTCGGATAAGGGCCATTCCACAGCCCCGGAAAGGTAAATGACTGGCCAATTTTATCGGCCATTATTTCAACAAGAATTTCACCGATGGTATAAATCTTATTCATAATGTGTCCCTTATCCCCGTGTCTTTTTGTTTCTGACATCCACATAAACCGCAATAAGAATCACCATCCCTTTCACCATCATTTGATAAAAATAGGGCACATTCATTAAGTTCATTCCGTTGTTAATCACGCCAATAATCAATGCCCCGATCAGCGTACCAATCACCGTGCCATAGCCGCCGTTCAGGCTGGTGCCGCCAAGCACCGCGGCGGCAATCGCATCAAGCTCATAGCTCAGTGCCGCATTTGGCTGACCGGAATAGAGTCGTGACGCCAGAATCATTCCGCTGATCCCTGCCATCACCGCGGCAATCATAAACACCTTAACTTTCAGTGCCGGTACGTTGATGCCGGAATACATCGCGGCTTCCTTATTGCCGCCGGTGATATAGATTTTTCGCCCGAAAGTGGTTTTCGACAGGATAAAATGATTCACCACCAGCAGTACCAGCAGGATCCAGACCGGCACAGGGAGGTAGAAGAGCTCGCCGTTGCCTATTGCCAGAAACGTTTCATCTTTAATCATGACGGGCGTGCCGTCGGTCACCACATAGGCAACGCCCCTGAATATTCCCATGGTGGCCACCGTCACAATAAAAGAGGGGATCCCCGCCAGGGCGGTCAGGCTGCCGTTAATGAAGCCAATCGCCATGGCGGCAATCATCGACAGCGGTAAGACCAGCAGAAAAGGAAGGCCAAAGGATAACCCCAGGGCGCTGAACGTCCCTACCAGCGCAATGGTGGAGCCTACCGACAGATCGATATCGCCCAGCAGCAGTACGTAGGTCATACCGTAGGCGGTGATGGCAATAATCGATACCTGAAGAAGAATATTGGTCAGGTTGCTGACGGTCAGAAAGCTGCGGTTAACCGCACTGAACAGGACAAGAAGCACCAGCAAACCGGCCAGGATCCCGCCGTACTGCCTGAGGGTCTTTGCCAGCGGTGTGTGTCCTTTTATCTGCGGCTCAACCGGATAAAATGCTTTATCACTCATTCCTTCACCCCCGTTGCTTCAGTCATAACCTGCATTTGCGTCAGGCCCCGGCATGACAGCGTGGCCGCTATTTTTTTATTTCGCATCACGATAAGCCTGTCACTCATCGCCATCACTTCCGGCAACTCAGAAGACACCAGCAGGATTGCCGTTCCGCTGGCGGCGAGCTGGCGTATAACGTTGTAAATTTCAAATTTGGCACCGACATCCACGCCGCGCGTTGGCTCATCAAGGATTAATATTTTGGGCGAGTGTTCCAGCCATTTGGATAAAACGATTTTTTGCTGATTGCCGCCGCTCAGAGTCCCTACCTGCTGCCACGGTGAACTGACCCTGATGTTCATGCGCTGAATAGCCTGTTTCGTTGTATTCAGCTCCTGCTTCTGGCTGATTGTGGCGCTGCCGCTGAACTGGAAATCAATATGGTGAATATTCATATTCACATCGTGCATCAGCACCAGTCCCTCTTCTTTGCGGTTCTCAGTCACAAAAGCGATGCCCTGCCGGATGGCCTGCCCGGGATGGCGCAGAGTCACCACCGCGCCGTCGATCAGGATCTCGCCCTGATATTTCTCCAGCCCAAAGAGCGCTTTCATGACGTCCGAACGCCCGGCGCCAACCAGCCCAAAAAAACCGACAACCTCTCCGGCCCTGACGCAAAAGCTGATGTTATTGAAGCGTTCGCTCTGGCTCAGATGGCGCACCTCCAGCCGAGCCTTCTGCATTTCACCGGGCGGTTCACCGATTCTTGCCGGATAGATATCCTGCATTTCCCGTCCCACCATTTCAGCGATCAGCGATTTGATGCGGGTATTTTCCCGGCGGTGTGTGGCAATATACTGCCCGTCGCGCATCACCGAAATATCATCGGAAATGCGCATAATTTCTTCCATACGGTGAGAGATATAAATAATCGCCGTGCCGCGATGCTTTAATTTCTCAATAATAGCGAAAAGAATTTCGGCTTCGCGGTCGCTTAATGATGAAGTGGGTTCATCCATTATCACTACCTGCGACGGATAGCTTAGCGCTTTCGCAATTTCCACCAGCTGACGCTGGGCAATCGACAGAGTGCCGACAATTTGCTGCGGATCGAGATGAATCCCCAGCCCGGACAGCAGCTGACGGCAGTCAGCCATCATTTTTCGGTCATCAATACAGCCGTAGCGGGCAGGTTCGTGATTGGCATAAATATTTTCTGCCACCGTCAGATTATTGCTCAGGCTTAATTCCTGGAAAATAATTGCAATCCCGATCCTGCGAGAGTGAGCGGGATTAGCAATCGTCGTTCGCTTGCCGTTAAAAATAATCTCTCCGCCCGTTGGCTGATAAACGCCGGCAAGAATTTTCATTAACGTTGATTTTCCAGCTCCGTTCTCACCCAGTAGCGTATGAACTTTTCCCCGGCGAATATTCAGGCTGACATTATTTAGCGCCTTAACGGGACCGAAACTTTTGGTTATCTTATTGACTGCCAGAATCGTTTCCGTCATGTCCCCTCCACGAAAAACAGCGTACTTCTGTTTTATTGTCGGTACACGTCAGGTTATTTTTTGACGTAAATACCGGGTGCGACCGGGATCAGTTTCTCTACGGGCTGACCGTTAAGCAGGTCCACCGCCGCGTCGATGGCTTTGGTGCCCATCTGGTTCGGGTACTGGCGTATGACCGCCGCAAAGGTTTTTTCCGCATCCACCGCGGCACGCGCTTCAGGCATGCCGTCAAACCCAATAATTTTGATTTTGTCGTTATGGGCCGATTTCGCCGCGATCACCGCCGCCAGCGCGGCATCGTCGCCAAAACCAAACAGCCCATCCAGATCCGGGTGCGCCTGCAGCATATTCTGTGCCACGGTCAGCGCCTCTGCGCGAGTCATGCCAGTCTGAACCGAAACGATTTTGACATCAGGGGTGGCGGAAAGCCCTGCTTTGAAGCCGTCAACTCGGGCAACAACCGACTGCAGGGCGGGATAATCAATAATGCCGACCTGACCTTTGCCGTTGAGCAGCTGGCCCATCAGCTTGCCGGCCATGACGCCTCCGGCGTAGTTATCGGTGGCAACGTGCGCCATAACAGGCACCCCCTCGGCGGCCACGTCCACGGTGATTACCGGAATGCCTGCTTTTTCTGCTTTAATAATGGCGGCCTGAACGCCTTTGGAGTCGACCGGTGAAATAATCACTGCGTCAACCTTTCGGGTAATAAAATCCTCAACGTCCGAAAGCTGTTTATTCAGATCCTGATTGGCGATAGCGATATTTAATTTAACGTGATCTTTTTCCGCTTCCTTCTTCATGGCATTCGCCAGTTCGATATAAAAAGGATGCTGCTGAGTCAGCAGGGACGCCCCTATTTGATAATCTTTAGCGATGGCCGGATGCGTGAACATCGATATTGCCAGCACCAGTCCGGATGTTAAAAGCTGAACTTTCTTCATATTCTGTCCTCTGTTTTTAATCAACCTGTGTGCACCTCACCGCCTGCCGACAAAGCAAACTGTCGCGGTCAGAAAAGCGTGAATAAGGCCCACTGCGGTGGTGAAGATCCCCTGGTGTTGGGATGAAGCGTCGGGCTTTTCCTGCTACTCGCGTTCAGCGCGGGCGATGGATATTCAGTAACGCTCCACGCTTCGCAATCAAAACATAAGTATTAAATTTTTAGGTTTCAATATGAAAGTTAATATAGGGCAGCAGGCGAAATAAAAGCGTGAGGGAGATCGAAATCTGAGCAATAACTTACGTTTTGCAAGCTTCTTGCTTAATACTATGATTTTTAATTATTAATTTTATACTTCACCCCTTTTCTGCGTTTTATGGCCCCGTATCTCCCTGCGTGTATTAACGCTCAGGAACAAATCCTCACTGCCATCTGCCAGCAGACGGGCTTAAAGCTTACAGTTTGTAAGTCTCAGACTGCCGGTTTCTTTCATTTAAAAGTCGCGAAGGCTATAGTAAGCCGATGCACACCAACAGACGGGATGGTTATGCCCAGAAAGTCATCTGATTTACTCAAGCGCAGACTGAAAATTGCCGAACTGGTCGATCGACAGGGGGAAATCAAAGTTGAGGATCTTTCAGCGCTTTTGGGCGTTTCTGGTGTCACCATCCGCGGCGATCTCAGCTATCTTGAGCAGCAGGGATATCTGAAACGTTCTTTTGGGGGAGCCATCGCCACACCCACCCCGTCTGGCGCCTCATCGCAGGAGGACGCAGACAGCCCGCCTCCCCTGACACTGGCGAATAAAATTGAAATTGCCCGTCACTGCAGCAGAACCATCGCCGAGCGGGAAACGGTTTTCCTCGGTCATGGCGAGACGATCCGGCGGATTATCCCGTTTCTGAGCGGGCTGAGCCATCTCCGACTGATCGTTAACGATCTGCAACACGCGCTGCTGGCAGAACAGTTTATCGATGGCGAGATCATCGTTGCCGGAGACGAGCTGATTCGCCATCGCTCGCTGCTGACGGGCAGGGCCCTTGATGACGTTATTCAACGGTTTACCGTTAACCACTGTATTCTGGAAGTCGGCCTTGATGATGCCAGCGGAGAGTGCCGTATCGACCAGCCGCTGCTGGCCAGACATTATCAGCGCTGCCTGGATAAAGCGCTGAATACCATCGCGGTAATCAATAACGTTGTGGAGTCTTCCGGTCCGGTAAACTCGCTGGGGAACCTGAGTCAGATGAAGACTCTCGTTGCTCATCGGTATATTAATGAGCATTTTCAGCAGCTGATTTCCGATGCGGAATTCAGCATTCGCTACAGCAATAATGAGTGTTTCACCTGGTCAAACCGTAATTTCCCCGGAGAATGAGGCATGACTATGTCTGTTAACATCTGCACCCTGGGCGAGCTGTTAGTTGAATTTCTCTCCGGGGAATTTAACCAGAGTTTTATGCGACCCGGGGCGTTTCTCGGCCCCTACCCCAGCGGCGCACCGGCGATTTTCGCCGCTCAGGTCGCCCGACTGGGCTTTGGCTCCACGCTGTTCGGCTGCGTCGGCAATGATGATTTTGGCCGTTTGAACATTGAGAGATTACGGCTGGAGGGGGTGATCACCGACGGGATCAGCATTGTTGAACAGGCGCCGACCGGTACCGCCTTCGTCAGCTATCGTAATCAGACTGAGCGTGACTTTATTTTTAATATCCCGAACAGCGCCAGCGGTTTCTTTACCCCCCAGCACATTGACGTAACGCTGCTGAATCAGTGCAGCCACTTTCACATTATGGGGTCATCACTGTTCTCATTCCGTCTTATCGACGCCGTGCGTAAAGCGATTGAGATCGTCAAGGCGAATAACGGTACGGTGTCGTTTGACCCGAACATCCGTAAAGAAATGCTCAGCATTCCGGAAATGGAGCAGGCATTCGACTACATCCTGGACTACACCGATATTTTTATGCCCAGCGAGGGGGAACTGTCACATTTCGCCACCCGTAAAAGACAGTCTGAGCGGGATATTGTCAGTGAGCTTTTGCACGGCGGGATAAAACATATCGTGATAAAGCGAGGACCGGGAGGAGCAAGCCACTACCAACGCCGTAACGGTAGTCTGCTGGAGAAACATCTGCCCGGTCTGGAAACACAAATCATCGATCCTACCGGTGCCGGCGACTGTTTTGGCGCAACCTTTGTCAGTCTGTTTCTCGCCGGATACAGCACAGAGGACGCCCTAGCTTACGCTAACGCCAGCGGCGCGATTGCCGTTTCGCATAAGGGCCCGATGGAAGGTTTGTCCTCGCTGAGGCAGATTAGCCGCTTTCTTGAACGCTATCGGCAATAAGGACAAATTCACTGGCCGATAAGGCGCTGAAAATCCCTTAAGGTCTGCTCCAGCGCGCCGTCATTGTTCAGCGTCAGGCAGCCGGGTGCGATCGGTTCCGCCGCCCGCAGCATGCGCCTGGCAATCTCAGCCCGATCCTCGCGCCCGCGCTGCTGCAACCGGCTCGCCAGCACCGACGGCGTAACCTGTAAGCACACCGGCAGCAGGCGTTCGCCGTAGCGCTGCTGCGCTATCGCCAGGTGTCGCCGCGAACCGTTGACCAGCACGTCCAGTCCGCTGTCCAGCCAGAGATCGATCTCGGTGCCCAACGCGTAGTAAAACTGGTGCGCCTGCCACTCAAGCGCAAACAGGCCGAACTCGCGGCGGCGCAGAAACTCCTGTTCGCTCAGGGCAACATGATTCTCCCCTCCGGCGGAGGCGCTGCGGGTAATGTAGCGGTGTGCCACCACCACCCGATCGGGCGCACATTCTCGCAGCGCCAGCAGCAGACTGTCCTTACCCGAGCCGGATGCGCCCATCAGCCAGATTAACCGCGCCATCAGAATACCAGGCGGCCTTTTGCCCAGACGTTTTTGATAAAGACGTGCGGACCTGACTGATGAACCAGCACCAGATCCGCACGTTTACCCTCGGCAATCACGCCGCGATCGGTCAGCCCGATAGCGTGCGCCGGGTTACGCGTCACCCGCGCCACGGCAGCCGGCAGATCCATGGCGACCGCTTCATCAGCAGCAAGCATAAAGGCGGCATCCAGCAGGCTGGCCGGATAGTAGTCCGAAGAAAGAATATCCAGCAGCCCTTTTGCGGCAAGATCCCGTGCCGCCACGTTACCGGAATGCGAACCACCACGAACGATATTGGGTGCGCCCATCAGCACCTGTAACCCCATTTCGCGTGATGAGCGTGCCGCCTCCTCCGTGGTGGGGAACTCGGCAATGGTGCTGCCAACGCCTCTGGACTCCAGCACGTGCTGGTGAGTTGCATCATCGTGGCTGGCGAGCGGAATCGCGTACTGACGACACCAGGCGGCGATCGCCTCACGGTTGGGCGTGGACCAGCGGGCGGCAAGGTGGATCTGCTCGGCCTGATACGCATCCAGCTGCGCATCATTAAGCTGATACTTACCGCCAAAATAGGTGCGCCACGCGTCCAGTGAAACGTACTGACGCTGGCCCGGCGAGTGATCCATCAGCGAAACCAGCGACAGCGTCGGATGACACATCAGCTGTTCAAACAGCGGCAGCGTGGCGTCATGCGGCAGTTCACAGCGCAGGTGCAGGCGATGCTCTGCCCGGTTCAGCCCGCCCTTTTCACTGTGGCGTATCGCATTAATCATCTTATTCAGATTTTCCATGCGGTGGCCGCCGTCGCGCACGTCGCCCACGCCAATCGCATCCAACACCGTGGTAATGCCGCTGGCAATAATCAGCGCATCGTGGCTGCGCATCGCCGAGTGTGCAGGCCAGTCCACCTGCGGGCGTGGCGTAAAGAATTTATCCAGATTGTCAGTATGCAGCTCCACCATGCCCGGCATCAGCCAGCCGCCCTCACCGTCAATGGCAGCCGGCAGCTGGCTGGGGGTTTCCGCCCAGGCGGTAATCATGCCGTTTTCGCAGGCCAGCGACCCGCTGACCACTTCCCGTTCGAGGATAAGCTTAACGTTGTTGATAATCATACGGCGTGCTCCGAAGTGACAGACTGCATAACATGCAGACGATCGGCGACGCGTTCGCGCACCGCCCGATCGTGAAAAATACCCACGATGGCCGCACCGCGCGCCCGCGCCTGTTCAATCAGCGACACAACCGCCGCGCAGTTAGCGCTGTCGAGCGAGGCGGTGGGTTCGTCCAGCAGCAGGATCGGCGATTCGGCAATGAATCCGCGGGCAATGTTGACCCGCTGTTGCTCACCGCCGGAGAAGGTCGCCGGCGGCAGCGACCAGAGCCGCGACGGTACGTTCAGATGCCCTAACAGCGCCCCGGCGCGTTCCTGACTTTCTGCGCGATCGACACCCCGCTCCAGCAGCGGCTGCATCACCACCTCCAGCGTGCTGATACGGGGTATCACGCGCAGAAACTGGCTGACCCAGCCCAGCGTATCGCGGCGCAATGCCAGGATCTGCCTGGCCGGGGCGCTGACCAGATCCACCCACTGCTGATGATGCTCCAGCCAGATATGGCCGCTGTCCGGCAGATAATTACCGTACAGGGAACGCAGCAGCGTTGATTTTCCGCTGCCCGAATGGCCATGCAGCACCACGCACTCACCGGCGGCCACCTGCAAAGACGCCTTATTCAGCACCGGAAGCGTTGCGCCGTGCTGGTTGTGCATGACGAAGGTTTTAGACACATTTTCGATGCGCAGTTTCAGGTTCATAGCGGTTCTCAACAGGGTTACAGAATGGATGACACCAGCAGCTGGGTGTAGGGATGATGAGGATCGTCAAGTACCCGATCGGTCAGACCGCTCTCCACCACCTGCCCCTGCTTCATGACCAGCAGGCGGTGTGCCAGCAGGCGCGCCACGCCGAGATCGTGGGTCACGATGACCACCGCCAGGTTGAGGTCACGCACCAGATTGCGCAGCAGATCCAGCAGCCTCGCCTGCACCGAAACATCCAGCCCGCCGGTGGGTTCATCCATAAACACCAGCTGCGGCGCGGTGACCAGATTGCGGGCGATCTGCAAACGCTGCTGCATACCACCGGAGAAGGTGCCGGGCAGATCATCAATACGCGCCAGCGGGATTTCCACATCCTCCAGCCACTGACCCGCTTTCTGACGGATCTGCCCGTAGTGCCGCTCGCCAACCGCCATCAGCCGCTCACCGATGTTGCCACCTGCCGTCACCTGCGCCCGCAGCCCGTCCATCGGATACTGATGCACCACGCCCCACTGGGTGCGCAGCAGGCGACGACGCTCGCTCTCACTCATCGCGTAAAGATCGTGGCCCTGATAAAGAACAGCCCCCTGCTGCGGCGGAAGACGGGCCGAAATCGCCTTCAGCAGCGTGGTTTTGCCGGAACCGGACTCGCCGACGATCCCCAGCACCTCGCCGGGGTAGAGTTCAAATGAGACGTCGCTGAAGCCCTTACCCGGTGCGTAAAGATGAGTGAGCTGATTCACCGTCAGCAGCGGCGATGCCGTGTTCATAGCAGACCCTCCCGGCGCTGATGGCAGTAGTCGGTATCGGAGCAGACAAACATCCGCGTGCCGCTGTCATCCATGACTATCTCATCCAGATAGCTTTCCCGCGAACCACAGAGGGCACAGGGGCAATCCCACTGCTGAACGGTGAACGGGTGATCGTCAAAGTCGAGGCTTTCCACTTTGGTGTAGGGCGGCAGCGCGTAGAGGCGCTTTTCACGCCCGGCACCGAACAGCTGCAGTGCAGGCATCATATGCATTTTGGGGTTATCAAATTTCGGGATCGGTGATGGGTCCATCACGTAACGGTCGTTGACCCTGACCGGATAGGCATAGGTGGTGGCGATATGACCGTAGCGGGCAATATCCTCATACAGCTTGACCTGCATAATGCCGTACTCTTCCAGCGCGTGCAGGGTGCGGGTTTCAGTTTCACGCGGCTCGATAAAACGCAGCGGTTCGGGGATTGGTACCTGATAGATCAGCACCTGATCTTCCGTCAGCGGCGTTTCAGGAATGCGGTGCCGGGTCTGGATCAGCGTGGCATCGGCCGTGCGCTCGGTGACCGCCGCACCGCTGACCCGCTGAAAAAAGCGGCGGACTGAAACCGCATTGGTGGTGTCATCGGCACCCTGATCGATCACCTTAAGCACGTCGTGCTCGCCAATGAGCGTGGCGGTCAGCTGGATACCACCGGTTCCCCAGCCGTAGGGCACTGGCATTTCACGCCCGCCGAACGGCACCTGGTAACCGGGGATCGCCACCGCCTTCAGGATCGCCCGGCGAAGGGTGCGCTTGCTTTGCTCATCCAGATAGCCCGGATTGTAACCGTGCAGTTCAGTCATGCTGCCCCTCCTGATACGCCGCGCGCAGGCGCGTTAACAGTTCCAGCTCGGCCTGGAAATCGACGTAGTGCGGCAGTTTCAGATGAGAGACAAAGCCCGCCGCCTCGACGTTATCGGCGTGCGATAAAACAAATTCTTCATCCTGCGCCGGACTGGTGATGCGTTCACCGTACTCATCGGCTTGCAGGGCGCGATCCACCAGCGCCATTGCCATCGCTTTTCGCTCCGCACGGCCAAAGACCAGGCCATAGCCGCGGGTGAAATGCGGTGCGGCATCGGCGGGCGTGGTGAAACCGTTGACCATCTCACACTCGGTCAGCAGCACTTCACCGATTTCCAGCGGGAAGCCCAGCTCCTCAGGAGCAATTTCCACCGTCACAAAGCCGGTACGGATCTCACCGGCAAACGGATGAGTGCGGCCATAGCCGCGCTGGGTGGAATACCCCAGCGCCAGCAGAAAGCCTTCATCAGCGCACACCAGCTGCTGTAGTTTTGCCGATCGCGGCAGTGGATAGGACGGGGGATCGCGGGTGATGTCCAGCGGCTCGCTGCCGTCATCCTCTTCGACTGCCGCCAGTCCCTCCCGGATCAGCAGATCAAACACATGCGGGCAGCAATCGTCCAGCGGCTGCGCGGCGCGCGGCGCAGGGGGCGTTTTCCCCTCAGCCAGCAGGGTGAAATCCAGCAGGCGGTGAGTGTAATCGCAGGTTGGTCCCAGCAGCTGTCCGCCGGGCAGATCTTTATAAACTGCTGAAATCCGTCGCTCAAGGCGCATTTTGCCGCTATCCAGCGGCAGGCTGTCGGCCAGCCGCGGTAGCGTGGTGCGATAGGCGCGCAGCAGGAAAATCGCCTCCACCAGATCGCCGCTGGCCTGTTTGATCGCCAGCGCGGCCAGCTGGCGGTCGTGAATGCCGCCCTCGGTCATCACCCTGTCCACCGCCAGGCCCAGCTGTTGGTCAATCTGCTGAC
>CAJYIY010000105.1 GCA_913775305.1 uncultured Erwinia sp.
AACTTCGTAATGAATTACGTATGTTCACTCAGAGACTTGGTATTCATTTTTCGTCTTGCGACGTTAAGAATCCATGTCACTTTGAGTGCCCACACAGATTGTCTGATAAATTGTTAAAGAGCAGTGCCGCTTCGCTTTTCGCAGCGGCGCGGGGTGTGCATATTACGCCTTCCCGCTTCAGAGTCAAGCGTTTATTTACGCTATTCTCTGCTGACCCGGCGGCGTGTGTGCCGTTGTTCCGTGTCAGTGGAGGCGCATTATAGGGATCCCGTTTTAATGCACAAGCCTTTTTGCGATCTTTTTTTCCAACCGCCGAATTTTCACACTTATCGTTGAGATAAGCGTCATTCTGCACGTTTTTAAACCTCTTTCGGTAAGATTTCTTGCCTCAGGATCCTTTCAAACACTAGGCTACATGGAACATATCAACAGTGGGGTTAACGATGAGTCACAATATACGTAGATATAAAGGAGTGTGTCCGCAGTTGGGAGAGCGGGTAATGATCGATCCTACCAGCGTGATCATTGGTAATGTGGTGATGGGCGACGATGTGGGGATCTGGCCCCTGGTGGTAATTCGCGGCGACGTTAACCGGGTCACCATCGGCAAACGCACAAATATTCAGGATGGCAGCGTACTGCACCTGACACATAAATCAGCAGCTAACCCGGAAGGCTTTCCGCTTACCGTGGGTGAAGACGTCACCGTGGGACATAAAGCCATGCTTCACGGCTGTACTATTGGTGATCGGGTTTTAGTGGGTATGGGAGCAATACTACTGGATGGTGTGGTCGTAGAAGATGATGTGATGATTGGTGCCGGCAGCCTGGTGGCACCGGGCAAGCGTCTTGAAAGCGGTTATCTCTATCTAGGCAACCCGGCAAAGAAAGCACGACCTCTGACAGACGCTGAAATTGCCGGGTTACTCTATTCAGCAAATAATTATGTCAGTTGGAAAAATGACTATCTCGCTGAAGAGAGCCAGATCCACCCCTGATCGTTTTCACTCTGCTGTTCAATCGCCTGGGTCGCGTCCTCTTCCAAGTCCCAGCGATGACGGCGAAAGGCATCCAGTGCGCCTGGTTCATCGTGATAGCGGCGAAGCAGCTCTTCGCCGTGGATCGCACAAACTAGCTGGAAGCCGTTCGCCAGAGCGGTGAAGCAAACCGCTCGGGTACTCTCATCCCACCATTCACGTTCAGGAAACTGAATCGCCTGATTCACGCCAGCATCTCGTGTTTTAGCTTCGCAATTACGGGAGCAATCTCCGGCATAACACCGTGCCACAGCCAAAACGCATGTGCCGCTTGCCCCACCAGCATGCCTAATCCGTCTGCCAGCTCGCCAGCTCCCTGCTGCCGACACCACTGAAGGAAAGGCGTATCACCTATCTGATAAAACATGTCATAGCAACGAACCCGGTTATTCACCAGTAAGGCAGGCAGATCCGGTATACCTCCGCCAACACCGCTGGACGTTGCATTGATGATTAAGTCAAATTGCGCATCTTTAAGTTCATTTGCCACCAGCGCTCGAATAGCTCCATATTGCTGGAATACTTCGACCAGTTCTTCCGCTTTAGCATGGGTACGATTAACGATTGTGATGTCGCAGTTGGAGTTCAGCAACGGCAGGATCGCACCGCGTGCTGCACCACCTGCACCGATCAGCAGGATCCTGTCGTGCTCTTTGATCAAATTTAGCCGCTGCAGATCGCTAAGCAGACCAATTCCGTCAGTGTTATCCCCCAAAATCCGGCCATCATCCAGTTTTTTCAGGGTATTCACCGCCCCGGCTAACGCCGCGCGTTCAGTGAGTTCAGTGCAAAGTTCATACGCCTGCTGCTTAAAGGGTAATGTGACATTTGCACCGCCGCCACCATGAGCAAAAAAGTCCTCCACCGCCTGATTAAATCCTTCCAGCGGGGCACAATACCGCTCATAGGGATGAGGGATTGCCGTTTGCTCGGAAAAAAGCTGATGGATGCGAGGTGATTTACTGTGCTGAATCGGATTACCGAAAACGACATAGGACGACATAGCGTTCTTATCCCTGGCGAATCAATTCGCCGGTTAATACATCGCGGATTTCTGAAGGATTCAGACGCCCACCCGTTTTCCCCCGTAGTACCGGGAAATCAGCACCGAATTGGGTCAGTACCTCATCTGCGTTACGGCAAGGCGGCAATCCACTCAGGTTCGCACTGGTAGAAACCAGTGGCTTACCAAACTGGTTGCACAGTTGCATAACATCAGGATGGTCACTAACGCGAACGGCGAGAGAGCTAAAGCGCCCGGTCAGCCAGCTCGGCGTCTCAGTTCGCGCAGGCAATACCCATGTCACTGGCCCGGGCCAGCGGGAAAACATGCGTTCTTTCTGTCCAGGGGTGAGCTGTTCATCGGCAATATAGGGCATAAGCTGCTGATAATCTGCGGCGATTAAAATCAGTCCTTTATCAACCGGTCGACGTTTTAAGGACAGTAGTGCCATCACGGCCATTTCGCTGTCGGGATCGCAGCCAAGACCGAATACCGCTTCGGTGGGATAAGCAATGACCGCAGACAGCTGCAGCTGTCTGATGCATAGCTCAAGTGAGTCATGCTTTTGATTCATCTTCACAACCATTTCCTGCTGTTACGGGTTTGCCACAGGCTTTGCTGGCGCAAAAAAGCTTAGCACCTCTGGCGGTTTTCTTTTCAATAAGCAATGGAAACGCGCAGAACTCGCAGATACCTTCAACGGGGGTGTAATTCACCGCAAACTGGCAGTCAGGATAGCGATCGCAGGCATGGAAAGTTTTGCCATATCGCGATCGACGCTGCACCAACTTACCGTGAGCGCACTGCGGACAGGCGATCGTGGTTTCATCTGGCTTATCAATAACTTCAGTGTGTTCACATTCCGGGTAATCGCTACAGGCGATAAACATGCCATAGCGTCCCTGCCGCAGTGCCAGGTTAGCACCACAGACCGGACACGGTTGCCCGTCGAGCACTTTCACGATGTGCCCGTCAGTCTGACTTTTCAACGGACGAATATAATCGCATTCGGGATAGTGTGAACAACCAAGAAAGGCACCATGCTTCCCGGAGCGGATAACCAGTTCTGCCCCACACTGGGGGCAGGGTTCGTTTTTTCGCACAGCGAAAAGCGCTGTTTTATTCATAACTTTTTGTACACGAAGGCAATCTTCAGTGCAGCATTCCTTCATTGACGTCGAAAAGTAGCTCTTCCATTTGCTGGTAGGCATTTTCACATCCAGGGATGTTAAACAACACCATCAGCACCACCCATTTGAGATCGTCCAGATCAAACTCGAGGGTATCAAGGGCCATAATACGTTCGATGACCATTTCGCGGGTTTCCAGATTCAGCACCTGAATCTGCTCCAGGAACAGAATGAAACCACGGCAGTTGGCATCTAAACGCTGACTCTCTTCCTCGGTGTAGATACGCATAGACAGCGGATCGGTAGTCAGCAGAATCGGAGCGACAAGGCCGTCCTGATAATCAGCTAACTTTTCCAACCAGTTCAACGCATTAGAGATATCTTCACGATGAAAACCGGCATCGGTTAAATCATCAGTCAATTTATCCTGATCAACGCGCATTTCTGCTTCGTTATGGATATACGTTTCAAATAAGTACATTAGTACGTCGAACATGGCTTGCCCTCCTCAATCGGACATAGCCGCCGGGTACAGCTGCGATCCACCCTGCTAACTCCAACTCAAGCAGCTTAGCTACGATGGCTGGCACAGGTTGGCCGGCACGTTCAGCGACGACGTCAACAGGTGTAACCTCATCTCCTACGTTAGCCAACACATCGGGAAATGGCAATGGAGGATTGCTGCTCTCTGCTGAATTGTTTGCTGATGTCGACAAATCAGGGATCCACGACAAGCCACTTTGCATCTGCTCAACGATATTATTCGGATGGGCTACCAGCATCGCCCCCTGCTGTATCAGCCAGTGGGTTCCTTCACTCCCGGGATTACCCAATGCACCGGGCAGCGCGAAGACATCCCGGTTCTGATCCAAAGCAAGGCGAGCCGTCACCAGCGAACCGCTCTTTAATGAGGCTTCAACCACTAATACGCCGTGACTCAGCCCGCTGATTATTCGGTTACGCCGCGGAAAATGGTGGGCAAGAGGCGCAACGTGCAGCGGAAATTCAGAGACCAGCGCGCCGCCACTTTCAATAATCTCCTGCGCCAGCCCCTGATGACGCCGGGGATAGATTGCCCCAAGCCCCCCTCCCAGCACCGCGAGCGTTTTACCCTGAACTGACAACGCTGCACGATGCGCAATGCCGTCGATGCCCAGTGCAAGGCCACTGGTAATAGTTAAACCGCTAAGCGCCAGGGCCTGGCTAAACCAGGTCCCCCATTCGCGACCATAATGAGAACAACGTCGACTGCCCACAACCGCCAGCTGTGGCGAAGATAGCAGTGCCGGGTCGCCTGTGATAAACAGCATCAGGGGGAAGTTACCGATTGTTTTCAACCGCTCAGGATAATAAGGACTGGATGGTGTAATAAAGTGATGTCCGGCCTCGTTCAGCCAGCGTTCGCTTTGAAGCAGGATTTTCTCATCGTACTGCAAAAATGCCTGTATCTGCTCGCTGCGCAACCCCAGACCAGCCAGATCGACAACCGTCGGACTGTTAAGTTGTACCAAGGCACAGTGCAGAGACTCCCGCTTTACACTGGATAATCCGGACACGCCTGACAGCCTTAGTGCGCTTTCCAATGGTGACATAATTCATCCCTGATATTGCCCCTTCACCCTGAAGGTTACCTGCCAGGAATGCTGTCAATCACAGTCTGAAATGTCTACAATAAGAGGAATAAACATTTAATCCCTTGAACACGAATCTGGAAAGTTATGTCAGTCTTGCAGGTATTACATTTTCCTGACGAGCGCCTGCGCATCGTTGCGAAACCCGTAAAAGAAGTTAATGCCGATATCCAACGCATCGTTGATGATATGTTTGAAACAATGTATGCCGAAGAAGGCATCGGCCTGGCCGCCACTCAGGTTAATATTCATCAGCGTATTATCGTGATTGATGTCTCTGAAAATCGCGATGAGCGCCTGGTGCTGATCAATCCTGAGCTGCTGGAAAAAAGCGGCGAAACCGGTATTGAAGAAGGTTGTCTGTCCATCCCGGAACAGCGCGCTCTGGTACCTCGTTCGGAAAAAGTAAAAATCCGCGCGCTTGATCGTGACGGCAACAGCTATGAGCTTGAAGCGGATGGCCTGCTGGCTATCTGTATCCAACATGAAATGGATCATCTGGTTGGTAAACTGTTTATCGATTACCTGTCGCCAATGAAACGTCAGCGTATTCGCCAGAAACTGGAAAAGCTTTATCGTCAGAACGCCCGTGACTGATCGTATTGATTGACTGAAGGGAATAACGTGTCCGAATCATTAAAGATTATATTTGCCGGCACCCCTGACTTCGCAGCGCGTCATCTTGACGCGCTGTTGTCATCAGGGCATCAGATTGTCGGGGTATTTACCCAACCAGACCGACCGGCGGGTCGGGGTAACAAACTGACGGCCAGCCCGGTTAAACAACTGGCCGAGCAGCACGGCATTCCGGTATTTCAACCAAAATCCTTACGCCCGGAAGAAAATCAGCAATCGGTTGCTCAGCTGGATGCCGATGTGATGGTCGTCGTCGCCTATGGACTGATCCTGCCTGAAGCCGTGTTGAAAATGCCTCGTCTTGGCTGTATCAACGTCCACGGTTCACTGCTGCCACGCTGGCGTGGTGCTGCGCCGATTCAGCGCGCACTCTGGGCAGGAGACGCAGACACCGGGGTGACGATTATGCAAATGGATGTCGGACTGGATACCGGAGATATGCTTCACAAGCTGTCCTGCCCTGTTGAAGCCGGTGATACCAGTGCCACACTTTATGACAAGCTGGCGAATCTTGGCCCCGCAGGTATGCTGACCACGCTGACGCAACTTGCCGAAGGGAAAACCACGCCTGAAGTCCAGAATGAAGAGCTGGTTAGCTATGCAGAAAAGCTGAGCAAAGAAGAGGCTCGACTCGACTGGTCGCTTTCCGCTGCACAGCTGGAGCGCTGCATTCGCGCTTTTAACCCCTGGCCGGTAAGCTACTTCATCATTGATGAGCAGCCGGTTAAAGTCTGGAAAGCCTCCGTACTCCCTGCGGTGAGTAACTGCAAGCCAGGTGAAATCCTGAAGGCCGATAAACAGGGCATCCAGGTTGTCACTTCGGACGGCGTGCTCAACATCGAAGAGCTGCAGCCAGCAGGCAAGAAAGCGATGAAAGCACAGGATCTGCTCAATTCCCGCCGTGAATGGTTCATTCCGGGCAACATTATTGCCTGATAATCTGCCCGGTACTCAGCCCGGGCAGTCGTTTCAATTGCGAACCCACTATGAAAAAAAATACAAATTTACGTAGCGTTGCCGCTCAGACTATCGAAAAGGTTGTCGAACAGGGGCAGTCGCTTAGTAACGTACTGCCTGCCGCACAGAAATTGGTTGGTGAGAAGGATGCAGCGCTGCTGCAGGAACTGTGTTACGGCGTTCTGCGCACGCTGCCACAGCTGGAGTGGATAGTCACTAAGCTTATGTCACGTCCCATGACGGGGAAACAGCGTGCAATCCACTTCCTGATCGTGGTTGGTCTTTACCAACTGATGTTCACCCGCATTCCAGCCCACGCGGTCCTGGCTGAAACGGTTGAAGGCGCTACTGCACTAAAACGCCCTCAGCTCAAAGGGCTGATTAACGGCGTGCTTCGTCAGTTCCAGCGTCAGCAGGAAGAACTGATGCAGCACATGAACCGGGGCGACCAGCAATATCTGCATCCTAAATGGCTGCTGACGCGGCTGAAACAGGCCTGGCCAACACAGTGGCAGCAGATTGTGGATGCCAATAATCAGCGACCACCGATGTGGCTGCGCGTCAACCGGCAGCATCACAGCCGCGAAGACTGGCTTGCGCTACTGGCAGAAAGCGGCAAAACGGCATTTCCTCATCCGCAACACACTGATGCACTGCGACTGGAATCGCCCTGTGCAGTAGGCCAACTGCCGGGCTTTGACCAGGGGTGGGTAACCGTTCAGGATGCTTCTGCACAGGGCTGTGTTGCTCTGCTCGATCCGCAAAACGGAGAGAAGATCCTCGATCTTTGTGCTGCCCCCGGCGGCAAAACCACGCATATTCTGGAAGCCGCGCCGCAGGCTGAAGTGATGGCTGTTGACGTTGATGCCCAGCGTCTGGCCAGAATAAGCGAGAATTTGCAACGTCTGGGGGTGGAAGCAGAGGTGAAACTCGGCGATGGGCGCATGCCGGCAGAATGGTGTGGTCAGACACAATTTGATCGTATCCTGCTTGATGCTCCCTGTTCTGCAACCGGTGTTATTCGTCGTCATCCGGATATCAAGTGGCTGCGCCGCGATCGTGATATCGCTGAACTTGCAGCACTGCAACAGCAAATCCTTGAGGCAATCTGGCCTCATCTGAAATCAGGCGGTACGCTGCTGTATGCAACCTGCTCAGTGCTGCCGGAAGAGAACCACCTGCAAATAAGCCAGTTTCTGAAAGGCCACGCCGATGCCCGGCTGGTTAATACCGGAGATATGGCCCAGCCGGGAATTCAGGTCTTTCCTCAGACAGACGGTGGCGATGGGTTCTACTACGCGAAGTTGATGAAAGCATAATTTCCCTGGCGCTGCACTGTTGGCGCCACTAACCGAGCAACAATAAGAAAGACTGAAGCGATATGAAAATCATCATTCTTGGCGCTGGACAGGTTGGCGGAACGCTCGCAGAAAATCTGGTCGGTGAAAACAACGATATTACCCTGGTCGACACCGATGCTCTCCGTCTGCGCCAGCTCCAGGACAAGTTTGATTTGCGGGTTGTGCAGGGGCACGGTTCTCATCCTCGCGTATTGCGGGAGGCCGGGGCAGAAGATGCCGATATGCTGGTTGCGGTAACCAACTCTGACGAAACCAATATGGTTGCCTGCCAGGTGGCTTATTCCCTGTTTAACACGCCAAATCGTATCGCGCGTATCCGTGCTCCAGACTATATTCGCGATGCTGATAAGCTTTTCATTCCCGAAGCCGTGCCGATCGATCATTTAATCTCACCGGAACAGTTGGTAATCGATAATATTTATCGCCTGATTGAATATCCCGGCGCTTTGCAGGTCGTGAATTTTGCTGAGGGAAAAGTCAGTCTGGCAGTGGTAAAAGCCTATTATGGGGGGCCGCTGGTTGGTAATGCGCTTTCCGTGATGCGCGAACATATGCCGCACATTGACACCCGGGTCGCAGCCATTTTTCGCCAGGATCGCCCTATTCGCCCTCAGGGATCGACGATTATTGAGGCCGGTGATGAGGTCTTCTTTATTGCGGCTAGCCAGCATATTCGTGCGGTAATGAGCGAGTATCAGCGTCTCGAAAAACCCTACAAACGTATAATGATTGTAGGCGGCGGCAATATCGGCTTTGGCCTGGCCCAGCGTCTCGAGAAAAACTACAGTGTAAAACTGATTGAACGCGATCAGCAGCGTGCAGCCGAACTGGCTGAGCACCTGCAAAATACCATCGTTTTTTATGGTGATGCTTCGGATCAGGAGCTGCTTGCTGAAGAGCATGTCGATCAAATCGATCTGTTTATTGCCATCACCAACGATGATGAGGCCAATATCATGTCAGCGATGCTGGCCAAGCGCATGGGGGCTAAAAAAGCCATGGTGCTAATCCAGCGCCGCGCGTATGTTGATTTGGTTCAGGGAAGCGTTATTGATATCGCCATCTCGCCTCAGCAGGCAACAATCTCGGCATTGCTGGGCCACGTGCGTAAGGCGGACATCGTCGGCGTTTCATCATTACGCCGCGGCGTTGCAGAAGCGATTGAAGCTATTGCCCACGGTGAGGAAACCACGTCCAAAGTGGTTGGCCGCCTGATTGATGAGATCAAGCTGCCGCCAGGCACCATTATTGGTGCGGTGGTTCGCGGCAACGACGTGATGATTGCCAATGATAACCTGCGTATCGAGCAGGGCGATCATGTGATCATGTTCCTGACCGATAAGAAATTTGTTCCGGACGTTGAGCGTCTGTTCCAGCCAAGTCCTTTCTTCCTGTAACTCTCAGCGGCAATGCATGTGTATTGCCGCTCTGTTAACTACACTAATCAATGATCTTTATTTAATCTCATCGTGGAAAAATGACGATGGTTTGTTAGACTTAACAAATTGGCACAGGAAAGGAGATAATAATGAGTTTATTCAAAGAGTTTCGCGATTTCGCGATGCGTGGCAATGTCGTTGACCTCGCGGTAGGTGTGATCATCGGTGCCGCGTTCGGTAAGATCGTGTCCTCTCTCGTCGCTAACATCATCATGCCGCCATTGGGCCTGCTGATTGGTGGTGTCGACTTTAAACAGTTTAGCTGGGTACTTAAAGCCGCTGACGGCAATGCGCCAGCTGTTGTGATGGAATATGGCATATTCCTGCAAACCGTTTTCGATTTTGTCATCGTCGCTTTTGCTATCTTCATAGCAATTAAAATTATGAACAAAATGTATAAGAAGAAGGAAGTGGAAAAACCGGCTCCTAAACCTTCTGCAGAAGAGACGTTGCTGACCGAGATCCGCGATCTGCTGAAAGCGCAAAGCAATAAATCGCTGTAAGCATTGTCAGAATGAAAAAACCGTCGAAATCGACGGTTTTTTTATGTCTGTAAAGCAGAAGGCCAGTGGTGAATGTTTGATGTTGCATTCACCACTGGCCTCCCAGTTGCCTTTCTTGCCGTGTTTTTCTTTACGGCGATAACTCCCCTTGCCTTTAACGTTCACCTCAATTCGAGGTTTGAACAACGGATCGCTGAGCAAAGCTTCAAGTGCGTTATCACGAATGACGCCCTTCCTGTGCTGATATTTTGCCACGATAAACTCCTGTTGATTGGTTTCGGTGATGAATATAGGCTCCACTACAGCAGAATTCAATCATCCGTTTTAACTAAAGGTGTCATTGCTCCCTTTTCAAGAGCTTCCAGGATCGAACAGTACACGCTACTGTGTGCGGTGCCGCAGCAGGCGTCGCTTAAACGTTTAAGTGAACGCTGCATGTGCTGCAGTTCAGCGATCATGTTTTCGACTTCCATCAGCCGGTTACGAACAATAGTCTTAGATTCCTGGCAGGTATGATGCTCGGGATCCACGCGGATCGAGAGGAGCTCGCGGATCGCTTCAAGCGTAAAGCCCAACTGCCGTCCGTAACGAATAAATCTCAGACGCTTCAGATCATCATCGCTATACAGCCGAAACCCACCTTCGGTTCGGACCTCGTGCTCCATCATCTGCTGTTTTTCATAAAATCGGATAGTATCCGGTGTGACGTCTGCGAGTTTAGCTAATTGACCAATACGATACATTATTTCTCCTCGCTGAAACGCTGCGTGATTTTTGCACCATAACCACCGCGAAGAAAATCAGTGCTCATCCCCGCCTGAGTCAGCCGTAGCTCAAGCATCCGCAGTCGGCTAAGGTGATGCGCATAGCACTCATCCTGCTGATCGATACCGCGCAGCAACTGATCGAGTTCGACAGCTTCTCGACGCATCTCTAATTCTGCGGGCAGATAGCCTGAGTTTTTCAGTAAACGATATCCTGCACGCAGTTCAGGAGGAACATGGCTGTCGTCATCCAGCTGCAGCGGTTGGCCTGCACCGGGAAGATTATCAAGTTCACCCTCGCGCAGGGCTGCGAGAATGTGCTGTTCTGCAAGTTGATCGAGTAATGACAAAGATGCGCCTCCATTTTCAGGCAGGCCTACAGCATAACGCAACGTGAAGGAAAATGATGGGGGGAATTTCAGATATAAAAAAACCGGGCAAGCCCGGTTTTTTTACGTTGCAGCTACAGATTACTCTGCAGCAGCTTCTGCTTGAGCTTCTGGACGATCAACCAGCTCGATGTAAGCCATCGGAGCGTTGTCACCAGCGCGGAAGCCACACTTCAGAATGCGAGTGTAACCACCGGCACGGCTCGCGAAACGCGGGCCCAGCTCGTTAAACAGTTTTGCCACGATCTCGTTATCACGAGTGCGGGCGAATGCCAGACGACGATTAGCTACGCTGTCGGTCTTGGCAAGAGTAATCAGCGGCTCAACTACGCGACGCAGCTCTTTCGCTTTTGGCAGGGTCGTCTTGATGATCTCATGACGAACCAAAGAGCCAGCCATATTACGGAACATAGCCTGGCGATGGCTGCTGTTGCGGTTCAGTTGACGACCACTCTTACGATGGCGCATGACCTTATCCTTCTCAGTGAAACCTTAACCTGTGATCGGGTTATTCATCAGCAATGCTAGCGGGCGGCCAGTTTTCCAGGCGCATGCCCAGAGACAGACCACGAGAAGCCAGCACATCTTTAATCTCAGTAAGAGATTTTTTACCAAGGTTAGGCGTCTTAAGAAGCTCAACCTCAGTACGCTGTACCAGATCACCGATGTAGTGGATAGCTTCTGCCTTAAGGCAGTTAGCAGAGCGGACAGTCAATTCCAGATCGTCAACAGGGCGCAGCAGGATCGGATCGAATTCTGGTTTCTCTTCTTTAACTTCTGGCTGACGTACATCACGCAAGTCAACGAAAGCTTCAAGTTGTTCTGCCAGGATGGTGGCCGCACGGCGGATCGCTTCTTCAGGATCGATAGTGCCGTTGGTTTCCATTTCGATGACCAGCTTGTCCAGGTCGGTACGCTGTTCTACACGCGCTGCTTCAACATTGTAGGCAATACGGTCTACAGGGCTGTAGCAGGCGTCGACCAACAGACGACCGATCGGGCGCTCATCTTCTTCCGAATGAATTCGGGCAGAAGCCGGCACATAACCACGACCACGCTGAACTTTGATACGCATGCTGATAGCGGCGTTCTCATCGGTCAGGTGACAGATCACGTGCTGCGGCTTGACGATTTCGACATCACCATCATGGGTGATATCGGCTGCAGTCACAGGGCCAATGCCAGATTTATTCAGAGTAAGAATAACTTCATCTTTGCCCTGAACTCTTACCGCCAAACCTTTCAGGTTGAGCAGGATTTCCAGGATATCTTCCTGTACGCCCTCTTTGGTGCTGTACTCATGCAGTACACCATCAATTTCAACCTCGGTCACCGCGCAACCCGGCATTGATGAAAGCAGAATACGGCGCAGTGCGTTACCAAGAGTATGGCCAAAGCCACGCTCTAAAGGCTCAAGGGTCACCTTGGCGTGCGTCGAACTCACTTGCTCGATATCTACCAGGCGCGGTTTTAGAAACTCTGTCACAGAACCCTGCATTGTGTCCTCTC
>CAJYIY010000106.1 GCA_913775305.1 uncultured Erwinia sp.
CGAGTAGGACGCCACGCTGAAGTCCCTGTTCGTCTCAGGCCCCGTGCTGTACTGACCGACGCTGTTACCCACATAGCGTACGCCACCGCCGAGGGTCAGACCGCTGAGTGCCGTTTCATGGAAGGTATAATCAGCCCACAGGGAAGCCATGTTTCTTGGCACCTGTACCGGACGCTGACCGCGCAGATTGGTATCATGCGTGTATTTCGCGTCGGTGAAGGTGTAAGACGCAGTGACGTTAATATTGGCATTAACGGCAGCTTTTGCCTCCAGCTCAACGCCGCGTGAACGCATCTCGCCACTCTGCACGCTGAAGAAATCATGGTCCGGGTCACCGGTCAGATTTTTATTCTTGGTCAGCTGATAGACCGCGGCGGTCACCACCACCGGACGATCCTTCGGCACGAATTTCACCCCGGCTTCGTACTGCTTAGCACGTGATGGATCGAACGGCTGACCGCCGTAAGTGGTCCCTGACGTTGGCAGGAACGACTCGCTGTAGCTGAAATACGGTGCAACACCGTTATCAAACACGTAGTTCACCCCGCCGCGCCAGGTAAACTGCCGATCGTTTTTCTCAACGGTGCTGTGACCGGTTCGGCTATAAGCGGAAGTGGTGGCGAAATCATAGCGGCCGCCCAGCGTCAGCACCCAGCGATTCCACGCCATCTGGTCCTGGGCGTAAAGGCCCGTTTGCTCCTGTTTGTTCAGGTATTTATACGGGGAGTTAAGGGTATAGCTGTCGTTACCATACTGCGGGTCTGTCGCACTGATTGGATCAGCCGAGCCGAAATCCGCATTGATGTCGTTACGCATACGCAGATAATCAACGCCCATCAGCAGCGTGTGATCGACATCGCCTGTGGCAAATTTCGCCTGAGCCTGGGTATCTACGGTAAAGGTGTTTAACTCTTCCTGCGAGATGGCCACGCCACGAGTGATTTCATTCGTGGCACTGTTGAAACCGTTGCCGTAGATGCTGCGATAGTCGGTCTTGACCTTCGCATAGCGCAGGTTCTGGCGCACGCTCCAGGTATCACTGAACTGATGATCGAAGCTGTACCCCACCATCTGCTGTTTGCGGGAAATCTTGTTGCTGTCCTCCCCCTCGTCAAAGTCGGTAGGCAGCTTATGCTGATTGCCGCTAGCATCGATAATCGGCACCACCGTACCCTGACGCGGCAGCCAGCCGTAATAGCCGGTTTCCGGCTCATTCTGGAAATAGCTCAGGAAGGTGAAATTCGTTTTCTCGTCAGGCTGCCAGCTGAACGAAGGTGCAACGGTGTAGCGCTTCTCTTTGTTCATCTCCTGCTGAGCATCCTGGCTACGCGCCTGCCCGGTCAGACGATAGGAAAATGTGTTGTCATCATCCAGCGCACCGCCGAAATCAAAGCCGGTCGCATAAAGATTATCGCTACCCATCTGGAACTGCACTTCACGCAGCGTCTCGGTTGTCGGGCGCTTGCTGACCAGGGCCACCACTCCGCCCGGATTGCTTTTACCATAGAGCACCGATGCCGGGCCGCGCAGCAGCTCTGCCCGCTCAAGGAAGTAAGGATCGATATCAAACTCGGAGTAGTTATCGCCCTGCAGTTTCATACCGTCCAGATACTGGTTGGTATTCGTTTCGCTGAAGCCACGGATTGCCAGTGCATCAATCACGTTCGATGAGCCACGGTTACCGACCATCACGCCCGGCGTATAGCCAAAAGCTTTTTTGACCGACTGGACCTGACGCATCTCCATTTCCTGACGGGTCACCACGGAAACGGACTGCGGATTTTTTTCCAGCGGCGTATCGGTCTTGGTCCCGGTGGCAGAGCGCTGTGCGGCAATGGTCGGTGCGGGTCCCCATGCACTCTCCTGCGGCCCATTCGCGGCGTCAGCGCTGACGGTGATGGTCTGTTCATCGGCCGCTACGGCATAGCCTGTCCCCGCCAGCGAGAGGGCGATGGCCATTGCCAGCTGACGCTTACGGGGATTGTTAATAAAATTTTTTGATGAAAAATCACGCGAATGGGCCATGTTGCTTTTCTCTGAACAAAAAGTGATGAGTGGTAAATGTAAAGCTAAACGAGAATTATTATTATAACGATTAGATAATATGCGAATCAAACCCGATTCTGCAACAAAAAATCGGCCAACTGAAAAGCAGAAAGGGCTGCGCAAATATTAACCACGCAACCCGAAAGGAGATTATTATTGGCTGGATTGAAAATACGATCTGCAGCAAATCAATTATCTTGCTGGAAACAGATTAATGATGCTTACTGATGAAGTTCCGCTTTTACCCGCTCCATTTGTTGATGAAATTCCGGTACCGTTTCAAGACGCGCATATTCCGTTGCGCCAACATAGCGACCGGCATCAACATCACTCTGCCAGTGGGCACCACAAATCACCCGACTCTGGCCAAACTCATAGCCTTTTTTCATTAATTCTTTTGCACGCTCCGGTTTCGCCTGTGAGAATACCAGCGCCGTCACCGTGCCAAATGCAGTATGACCGGAAGGATAGGAACCATTTTTTCTGAGTGCCGGTTCATCAGCCGGTTGACAGGTTGGATTATTAAACACCACAAACGGGCGGGTTCTCATATAATGCTGCTTTGCCCGGTTGCTGGCATAATCAGCCCCTACCACCAGCAGCTCACCCAGCATCTTCCAGGTCTCCGGCGTTGTCGCCTCACTGATATTCACACCCAGCGCTTCCGACCAGACTTTCGCCTGGTTAGCCTGGTGGAGATCGGCATCCGCCGCCGCCTGCTTCCAGCGCTCTGAGCCTTTCATTTTGAAGCCGTTACGGTAGGCGGCCTTGTCATTTTCAAACGCCGCATCTCCCTCTTCAGGTGGCGGCGGCAGGTAGTAGAGACTGTCGACGGTATAAGACTCTTCGTGCAGGGGGGCTGGTGTTTCCTGCGGCCGATCCGCTGCCTGAACGGCAATCGCTGAAAATAACGTCGCGCTGAACAGGAAACGGGAAACGATTGAATGATATTTCATGCAACATCCTTTTAATGGAATTAATCTGCTTCAGCATCGTCACTGATGCTGAGGGTAAAAAAAAGTGTTCACGATCCTGTTTTTATCAAAGACTGTAAGTTAAAAGTTTAAACAGCACGAAAAGTTAAAGTGAACAGGTTAAATAAAAATGACTCACTCCCCAAATTTAAAACAAAAAACCCGAATTGATAACAATATCAAATTCGGGCCTGTTCATTTATTTAAGCTCTATTCTGCACCGGATTACCGGGGAGTTAACTCCCCGGCTGCACCGACCTGATCCAATCAATATTACTGACCAAACATATCCTTAATCCAGCCAGCAACGCCGTCGCTGTCCTTTTTCTGATCCTGAGACTGCTGCGGCTGAGTTTGCGGCTGCCCCTGCGGATTCTGCTGCGCAGTGCCGTTCTGCTGCAGCATATGCTGCTGCTGATCGATCTGCTGCTGCTGCTGTTGACAGAGCGCATCCGCATTAGTGGTCCATACCGGTAATGAGCGCCAGCTGCTGCTGCCGCTGCCACAGACAAAGTTACCGGCAGAATCAACGTTCATCCGGGCGATATCCTCCGGTGGCGTCAGCTGTAGCGGCATCGGTGCCTGATTTTCCAGATAGCGGCGATACAGCTGCATTGCTCCGCTCGCCCCGTACAGTTTGGTCGGCTGGTTGTTATCGCGGCCTATCCAGGTAATCGCGACTTCTTTACCGTCGATGCCCGCAAACCAGCTGTCCACCAGGTTGTTAGTGGTACCGGTTTTACCGGCCAGCATCGCTTTCGGATATCTGGCCCCCAGCGCACGCGCCGTCCCGTGATCCGCCACCTGCTGCATGGTATAAAGCGTCAGGTAGGCTGCCTGTGCGCTGACCGTCCGCTCCGCCTGCGGGAAGCTCTGGTAAAGCACGGTGCCATCTTCAGCAATCACTGAGCGCAGTGCTGACAGCGGGGCACGACTCCCGCCGCTGGCAATCGTCTGGAAGGCCTGCGCCACTTCAATCGGCGTCAGGTTCAGCGCGCCCAGCAGCATCGCCGGAACCGGCTGCAGCTGATCCTTCGCGACACCCAGCTTCGTCCAGGTCTCCACCACCTGCGGCAGACCCAGCGTCATCCCCAGATTTACCGTTGGCACGTTCATGGAGTTGGTCAGGGCATCGACCAGCATCACCTGGCCACTGAAGCGATGATCGTCATTCTGCGGACGCCAAATCTGGCCGTTCGGCTGCTTCAGCGAAATGGGGTTATCAGCGATCCAGGTGTTCAGACGATAGTTATCCGGCTGGCTTAACGCCGTCAGATAGGTTGCCGGTTTAGCCAGTGAGCCGATGGAGCGCCGCGCCTGAAGCGCACGGTTATAACCGGCAAACTGGGGATCGGCCCCACCGACCATTGCCCGCACTTCGCCACTGAAGCGATCGACCACCACCATCGCGGTTTCCAGATCGTTCAGGCCGCGCTGTTTACGCAACGCCGGAATGCCCTCCTCGACGGATTTTTCCGCCGCATCCTGCGAAACCGGATCCAGCGTGGTGAAGATCTTCACGCCCGAGAGATCTTTAATCTTATCGCCCAGCTTCGCCTGTAGCTCGTTACGCACCATCTGCATAAAGGCAGGCTGCGGGGTAATCACACCGCCCTTCGGCTGCACGCCGAGCGGACGCGCGCTCAGCATGTCGTACAGCTCCTGGTCAATCACGTTCTGCTGCTGTAACAAACGCAGCACCAGGTTACGACGCTCCAGCGCCAGCTTAGGATTGCGCCACGGATTATACAGCGACGCCCCTTTCACCATGCCCACCAGCAGCGCCTGCTGATCGAGGCTCAGCTCATCAACCGGCCGTCCAAAGTAGTACAGGCTGGCCAGCGGGAAACCGCGGATCTGATCGCTGCCCGCCTGGCCGAGATACACCTCGTTCAGATACAGTTCAAGGATGCGATCCTTGCTGTAGCGCGCATCCATTATCAGCGCCATGTAGGCTTCGTTCGCCTTACGCCACAGCGATCGTTCATTAGTCAGGAACAGGTTCTTCACCAGCTGCTGAGTCAGCGTACTGCCGCCCTGTACCGCACGTCCGGCAGTGATGTTAGCCAGGAAGGCTCGACCAATTGAGTAGAAACTGATGCCGTCATGCTGATAGAAGTGACGATCCTCGGTCGCCACCAGCGTGTCCACCAGCAGGTCCGGGAAACCGGCGCGCGGAACGAACAGGCGCTGTTCACCGTTTGGCGACTGCAGCATGGTGATGAGCCGCGGGTCAAGACGGAAGAAACCAAAACTGCGGCCGTTATCCAGATTTTTGATGTCGCTCAGGCTGTCGCCGCTGAAGCTGAGACGCGCGCGGATCTGCCCCTCTTTACTGTCAGGGAAATCAAACGGACGGCGGATCATCTCAATGCTGTTAGCCTGCACGGTAAATTCGCCGGGGCGCGTCATGCGCGTCACCTGACGATACTGCGTGCCTTCAAGCAGCGCTATCATCTCTTTTTTATTGTAGGACATGCCCGGCTCAAGGCTGACCATGCGGCCATAGACCGTGGCAGGCAACTGCCAGACTTTGCCATCAATGCGGCTACGGATCTGCGAATCCAGGTAAACGCCGTAGGCGGCCATCACCACAATAAAGATCAGCAGTAGCTTCAGCAGCAGACGCAGCCAGCCTCGTTTTTTACGCGGCGATTTACCTTTTCCCTTACGTGGCACCGGGGTTACCTCCTCGTCTTCCTGGTCATCTTCCTGATCGTCATAGTCGTCATACTCTTCTTCTCTGTAGCGACCTTTTCCCGCAGATTTCCGCGTTGGCTTAGGCGGCTTACCTTTACGCCCGATAGGCTCGCGATCGTCAGACATGTGTTTTGTTTCTCCTGAGGGCAGGCGTCGGCAAGGCCGACTACTCTCGTCTTACTCTGTCCATTGCGGAAGAAGAACCTTCCGAAATAGCGCGGCCGTCACGCCGGGTAAACACCGGTTCTATGACGGGTTGGAAAACTTTTTCACCCGCCGCGTGGGTAGCGCGCTGGCGGGGTCGTCGGGCCACAGATGTTTCGGGTAGCGCCCTTTCATTTCTTTCTGCACTTCACCGTAGGCTCCGGCCCAGAACGCAGCCAGATCGCGCGTTATCTGCAGCGGCCGGTGCGCCGGGGACAGTAATTCCAGCACCAGCGGCACCCTCCCCTGCGCGACACAGGGATTCTGCGCCTCGCCGTACATCTCCTGCAGACGCACCGCCAGCACCGGAGGCTTGTCCTCATGGTAATAAACAGGTAGCCGACTTCCGGTGGGCACAGTGTAATGAGTTGGCAACACAGTATCCAGTTGCTGACGCTGTGACCATGTCAACATTTGTAATAGCGCGCTGACCACGTCCAGCTGCTTCAGGCTTTTACCGTCGCGAACACCGCTCATGGCGGGCAGTAACCACTGTTCAAGCGAAGCCAGCAGCGAGGCTTCGTCCGCATCCGGCCATTCGTTTTCCGGTAGCCATTTCGCCGCACACAGCAGGCGAAGACGCAGCTGTTCGGCCTCCGGTGTCCAGTTAAGCACACTCAGCCCTTTGCTGCGTACCCAGCGCAGCATAGCGGCATGCAGATCCTGCTCGTCGGGTTTAGCCAGCGGCTGTGACTTCAAAACCAGCTGGCCGATCTGCTCACGTTTCCAGGCGCGCAGCGTGCCCTTCTCCTCATCCCACTCCACTTCCGTTTGCTGCTGCACCAGCTCCTGCACCTGACGAATCAGTGACTCAACCGTCACCGGCAGCGCCTGTAGAATTCGCGCATCCGGCTGGTTTCCGCTTTGCAGCAGAGCGGCAACAATCAGCCATTCGTGATGGGCCAATGCCTCATCATGGTCCAGCGTGGCGCCGCTGCCGTTAGCCAGCTGGTAGCGACCACCGTCGCCACGCCGCCGTGCCACGCGGTCCGGGAAAGCGGCCGCCAGCAGGGGAGCAAGCCGATCTTCATCCGCTTTTCCCCCGCTGATCCCTACCCGCTGCTGTAGCTGCTTAGCCCGGCGCTGCCAGTGCGGCAGGCGGTGGTGAAAGTCCTCGCGCAGATCGACGCGGCCTCGCGGAGGATCTTCAAGCATAGCCACCAGCTGCGCGGCGGTGGCAACGGCATCAGCACTGTCGCCCGCCGCCGCCAGCATCGCCCCAAAACGCGGCTCGCTGCCCAGCGCGGCAATTTTACGTCCGCGAGCGGTCAGATAACCGCCATCCGTCACGCCCAACTGATCCAGGAGTTGTCGGGCGGCTTTAATGCCCGCCTGCGGAGGGCGATCCAACCAGCTTAGCTGATCAACATCGCGGCAGCCCCACTGCAACAGCTCCAGCCACAGCGAGGAGAGATCGCTGTGCAGGATCTCCGGCTCGCCGTGTGCCGCCGCGCGCTCCGCCTGCTCTTTCGCCAGCAAATGCAGGCAGATGCCGGGCTGCAGGCGACCGGCACGACCGGCACGCTGGGTCATTGAAGCCTGGCTGACGCGTTGGGTTTGCAGCCGGGTCAAGCCGGAACGCACATCGAACAGCGCGGTACGCTCCAGCGCGCTGTCCACCACCAGACGGATACCCTCAATGGTCAGACTGGTTTCAGCAATATTGGTTGCCAGCACCACTTTACGCCGCCCTTCCGGCGCAGGGAGGATCGCCTTCTGCTGCTCAGACAGCGCCAGCGCGCCATACAGCGGGCAAAGATCGACATCGGCGGCAATCATCTCCGCCAGGCAGGTTTGCACGCGCTGGATTTCCCCTACGCCGGGCAGAAACAGCAGCAGCGATCCCGACTCTTCGCGCAACAGCTGAGCCGTCTGCCGGGCTACCGCCTCTTCGAAACGCTGATGAGACGGCAGCGGCAGATAACGACGATCCACCGGATACGATCGCCCCTCAGAAACAATCAGCGGTGCCTGCGGCAGCTGCTGACTCAGCGCGGCATTATCCAGCGTCGCCGACATAATCAACACTTTTAAATCATCCCGCAGCCCCTGCTGAACATCCAGCAGCAGCGCCAGCGCCAGATCGGCCTGCAGGCTGCGTTCATGGAATTCGTCAAGGATCACCAGCGACACGTCCTCCAGCATCGGATCCTGCTGTAGCATGCGGGTCAGGATCCCTTCGGTGACCACCTCCAGGCGAGTCTGCGGCCCGCTTCGGCTTTCGCCACGCATGCGGTAGCCAACAGTGTCACCCGACTGCTCACCCAGCTGTTCTGCCAGCCGCTGCGCCACGTTGCGCGCCGCCAGCCGCCGTGGCTCCAGCAGCAGAATACGGCCGCTAAAAGCAGCCTGATTTAAAATCTGCAGTGGGAGCCAGGTTGATTTCCCGGCCCCGGTAGGGGCCGCCAGCAGGACCTGCGGAGAGGATTGCAGCGCCGCCAGCAGTTCGGGCAAAACGGCACTGACCGGTAATGAACTCACGTTTAGCTCCATAACAGCATGGTCTTAATCTTTCGGGCATTGTAGCATTCCCGGGGTTGATTTACCGGAGGAGGCTATGGGCGAATCTAAACGGCTGTTCTTCGGCCTCGATCTGCCGAAAGACATTAAACAACAGATTATTCGGTGGCGTGCCGACGGTTTTCCCGCAGAGGCGGGCTATCCCGTCGCCGCAGAGGGACTGTATCTGACGCTGGCCTATCTGGGCGAAATCAGTGAGGAGAAAACGCAGTCGCTGATGCAGCTGGCAGGGCGCATTCAACAACCCGCCTTTACTCTGACGCTGGACGACGCCGGTCATTGGCCGCGTTCCGGCATGGTCTGGCTGGGGCCGCACCGTGCACCACGCGGCCTGCTGCAGCTGGCCGCGCTGTTACGTGCGCAGGCCGCGCGCCATGGCTGCACGCAATCGCCGCAGCCCTTTCATCCGCATGTCACATTACTGCGCCAGGCTACGCAGCCGGTCAAGCTGCCAGCGCGTAATTTTAGCTGGTCGCTACCCGTCGGGCGCTTTGTGCTGTTTCAGTCGCACTTCTCCCGCGGGCGAACCCGAATTAATGAGATTAAGGGCTGGACGCTTCAATAAGGATTTTCTATGAAATACAGCCCCGCCCTGCGATCGGCAACGCTGATTAAACGCTACAAGCGCTTTCTGGCCGACGTCATAACGCCAGAGGGCGAGACGCTGACGATTCACTGTGCCAATACCGGCGCGATGACCGGCTGCGCCACGCCGGGGGATACCGTATGGTATTCCATCTCGACCAGCCTGACGCGCAAGTACCCCCACAGCTGGGAGCTGACCGGCACGCAAAGCGGAGAGTTGATTTGCATAAACACCCTGCGCGCCAATACGTTAGTACGTGAAGCGCTGGAAGAAGACCGGATTGCAGAATTATCCGGTTACACCCGCCTGCAACCTGAAGTCAAATACGGCAGCGAAAACAGCCGCATTGACTTCCTGTTACAGGCAGAGGGTTGCCGTAGCTGCTATATTGAAGTCAAATCCGTTACGTTGTTACAGCAGGGCAAAGGGTACTTCCCGGACGCGGTGACCACGCGTGGCCAGAAGCATCTGCGCGAGCTCAGTCAGATCGCGCAGTCCGGCCAACGGGCAGTTCTGTTTTTCGTCGTTCTGCACTCGGGGATTGAGGACGTCTCCCCCGCAAGTCACATCGATGCGCGTTACGCAGAACTCCTCGTACAGGCACAGCAAAACGGCGTTGAGCTGCTTTGCTATAAGGCGCAGTTATCACCTGAAGGGATAAACCTGATCCGCCCCCTGAAGGTAGAGTTGTAAAAATGGGCGCAATTTGCTGTTATTAGCACGCTTTCGGCAAGCGCCAGATACGCTCTTCCTCACATGCTTGTCAAGGCATGCTCAGGAATAATTGCCAACCTTAATCGCTTCTGTTATTTATAGCGGCCTGTTTTTTCCCCTCCGGGGGATCGATGCCCGACAATTTCGGGATGCAGGGCAGACAATAGCCGTGTGGGACTTCACCGGCTGACAGTATCTGTAGCCTGAAAGTGAAGGGTATAATGCGTGTTATCCAGGAGAAACAACATGCAAGAAGGGCAAAACCGTAAAACATCGTCCCTGAGTATTCTCGCCATCGCTGGGGTGGAGCCGTACCAGGAGAAACCGGGCGAAGAGTATATGAACGAAGCCCAGCTGGAGCACTTCAAGAAGATCCTTGAAGCCTGGCGTAATCAGCTTCGGGATGAAGTGGATCGCACGGTTTCGCACATGCAGGATGAAGCTGCTAACTTCCCGGACCCCGCTGACCGCGCAACACAGGAAGAAGAGTTTAGTCTTGAACTGCGTAACCGTGACCGCGAGCGCAAGCTGATCAAAAAGATCGAGAAGACGCTGAAGAAAGTGCAGGATGACGATTTTGGCTACTGTGAGTCATGTGGCGTTGAAATTGGTATCCGTCGCCTTGAAGCGCGTCCTACCGCCGATCTGTGTATCGACTGTAAAACGCTGGCGGAAATTCGCGAAAAACAAATGGCCGGTTAACGGCACAGGATTGCGCAGTGGCCGGGGGCGGTTCTCCGTTCCCGTTTCACTGCCTTTCCGCATTCACGATGTCCGCATCCTATACAGGGCGCTTTGCCCCGTCTCCCTCCGGTGATTTACACTTCGGCTCTCTGATTGCCGCCGTTGGCAGCTATCTGCAGGCTCGGTCGCAGCAAGGACTGTGGCGGGTTCGCATTGAAGATATCGACCCCCCGCGTGAAATTCCCGGCGCCGCAACGCGGATCCTCAGGCAGCTTGAGCATTACGGCCTGCACTGGGACGGTGATGTGCTGTGGCAGTCGCAGCGTCATGATGCTTATCGCGCCGCGCTCGACTGGCTGCAACAGCAGGGAATGAGCTATTACTGCACCTGCACACGGAGCCGCATCCAGCAGATCGGCGGCCTGTATGATGGTCACTGCCGTACGCTGCATCACGGTGCGCAGCAGGCTGCGCTGCGTCTGAAGGTGGATGCGCCGATCCCGTCATTCCGCGATCGTCTGCGCGGCGTTGTGCAGGCCGATGCGCGGTTGGCCGCCGAGGACTTTATTATTCACCGCCGCGACGGGCTGTTTGCCTATAATCTTGCGGTGGTGGTTGACGATCGGTTCCAGGGGATCACGGAAGTGGTTCGTGGCGCCGATCTGATCGAGCCGACGGTCAGACAACTAACGCTTTATCAGCAGTTTGGCTGGCCCTGCCCCGGCCATTTGCATTTGCCGCTGGTGCTGAATCATGACGGCAACAAGCTCTCCAAGCAGAATCATGCCGCGCCGCTGCCTGACGGGGATCCGCGCCCCGCTCTGGTCCAGGCGCTGCGCTTCCTTGGACAGCCCGTTACAGAGCAGTGGCGTGATGCCACGCAGGAAGCCCTTTTACAGCAGGCGGTCAGTCAGTGGGATCTGAGTTTAATCCCGACGACCGACGCGCAGCAGCAGGATACGGCGACATCGGCATTCTCAAACGGTTCACTCTGAGCTATGATTAGCCGCTGTTTTTACCGCACAGAATTCATTGTCACTATCGAGGTGTCCCATTTTTACCCGAGTTGCTAATTTTTGCCGAAAAGTTCTCAGTCGCGATGAGGTAGTACCGGCCGGGATCGAGGAAAAGCGTCAGATGACCGTTATTCCTCGCGATCGTCATAATATCTCACGCAAGGACATCAGCGAAAATGCCCTCAAGGTGCTCTATCGCCTGAATAAAGCGGGCTTTGAAGCCTACCTGGTTGGCGGTGGCGTACGCGATCTGTTACTGGGTAAAAAACCGAAAGATTTTGATGTCACCACCAATGCCACGCCGGAACAGATGCGTAAACTGTTCCGTAACTGTCGCCTGGTAGGCCGCCGTTTCCGCCTGGCACACGTGATGTTTGGTCCGGAAATCATCGAAGTGGCGACCTTCCGCGGTCACCACGAGGCCGAACAGCAGCCCGTTGACGATCGCAACAGCTCGCAGCGCGGCCAGAACGGCATGCTGCTGCGCGATAATATTTTTGGCTCCATCGAAGATGACGCCCAGCGCCGCGACCTGACCATCAACAGCCTCTACTACAGCGTAGCTGACTTTACCGTACGCGATTACGTTGGGGGTCTGAACGATCTGCAGCAGGGGATTATCCGCATGATCGGCGATCCGGAAACGCGCTACCGTGAAGATCCGGTGCGCATGCTGCGCGTGGTGCGTTTCGCCGCCAAGCTGAATATGAGCATTGCACCAGAAACCGGCGAACCGATCCCACGCCTTGCCACCCTACTGCGGGATATTCCCCCTGCACGTCTGTTTGAAGAATCCCTCAAACTGCTGCAGGCCGGCTACGGTGAAGTCACCTGGCGTAAACTTTGTGAATATCAGCTGTTCCAGCCGCTGTTCCCAACCCTCACCCGCTACTTCACCGAACAGGGTGACAGTAATATGGAGCGGATGATCCAGCTGGTGCTGAAGAATACCGACACCCGTATTCACAGCCAGATGCGCGTTAACCCGGCGTTCCTCTTTGCGGCCATGTTCTGGTACCCGCAGCTGGAAGCCGCGCAGAAAATCGCTCAGGAGAGCGGTCTGGCCTATTACGATGCTTTCGCCCTGGCGATGAACGATGTGCTGGATGAAGCCTGCCGATCGCTGGCGATCCCAAAACGCATCACCTCGCTGGTACGTGATATCTGGACCCTGCAGCTGCGCCTGTCTCGCCGTCACGGCAAACGCGCGTGGAAGCTGATGGAACATCCTAAGTTCCGCGCCGCTTACGATCTGCTGGCCCTGCGGGCAGAAGTAGAAAACAATCACGAACTGCAGCGCCTGACCACCTGGTGGGGCGAGTTCCAGGTGTCCGCACCGCCGCAGCAGAAAACCATGCTGAACACCCTCGGTGACGATCCGGCGCCACGCCGCCGTACCCGCCGCCCGCGCAAGCGCGTACCGGGTAATGCGCGCCGTGACGGGCACAACAGTAATAGCGCATGACGCGGGTTTATCTGGCGCTGGGCAGTAACCTGGCCGATCCGCTGCATCAGGTGCAATCGGCAAGGGATGCGCTGGCGGCGATCCCACAGAGCAGGCTGGTGGCCTGTTCTGCCCTTTACCGCACGCCGCCGTACGGCCCCCCTGACCAGCCTGACTTTCTTAACGCCGCCGTGGCGCTGGACACCGGGCTCAGTCCCGAAGCGCTGCTGGATCATACCCAGCGGATTGAGCTGGAACAGGGTCGCGTACGTAAAGACCACCGCTGGGGCCCGCGCACGCTGGATCTCGATATTATGCTGTTTGGTGATCTGACGCTGGCCACCCCACGCCTGACGGTGCCGCACTACGATATGCACAATCGCGCCTTTATGCTGCTGCCGCTGCTGGAGATCGCTCCTGCGCTCTGCCTGCCGGACGGCACACGTATTGCCGACCTGCTGGCATCACTCGACATCAGCACTATCCGTCCCTGGTGATCGCCCTGCGGTGCAGTCCCCGCTGCGCCGGATATCCCCTTTGCACTCTCTTCCCCATCCTTTAAGATACGCCAACCAGGAAGACTCTTACTGAGGATACGATGAAACCGACTACCGTCTCGACCTTGCGTCAATGGAAACAGCAGGGGCGTAAATTTGCTTCTATCACCGCCTATGATTTCAGCTTCGCCCGTCTGTTTGCCGATGAGGGTATCCAGGTGCTGCTGGTAGGGGATTCACTGGGCATGGTGGTCCAGGGCCACGACTCGACGCTGCCGGTTACCGTGTCTGATATCGCCTATCACACCGAATCCGTTCGTCGCGGTGCGCCAGCCGCCCTGCTGCTCGCCGACCTGCCGTTTATGAGCTACAGCACTCCGCAGCAAACATTCGACAGCGCCGCACAGCTGATGCGCGCCGGTGCCAACATGGTGAAGCTGGAAGGCGGGAAATGGCTGGCCGAAACGGTGAAGCAGCTGACCGAGCGTGCCGTGCCGGTCTGTGGTCACCTCGGCCTGACACCGCAGTCGGTGAATATCTTCGGTGGCTATAAAATTCAGGGTCGGGACGAGGCCGATGCCGAGCGCCTGTTGGCGGACGCGCTGGCGCTGGAAGCCGCCGGAATTCAGCTGCTGGTGCTGGAGTGCGTGCCGGTTTCACTGGCAAAACGCGTTACCGACGCGCTGAGTATTCCGGTTATCGGCATTGGTGCCGGTAACGTCACCGACGGGCAGATCCTGGTGATGCATGATGCGTTCGGCATCACCGGTGGCCATATCCCGAAATTCGCCAAAAACTTCCTTGCTGAAACCGGCGACATCCGCGCCGCCGTACGCCAGTACGTCGCTGAAGTGGAAAATGGCAGCTATCCTGCCGAACAACACAGCTTCCAGTAACCCAGGAGAAACACCGTGCTGATTATTGAAACCCTGCCGCTGCTCCGCCGTGAAATACGCCGCTGGCGCCAGGATGGCAAACGTATCGCGCTGGTTCCCACCATGGGCAACCTGCACGATGGACACATGACGCTGGTCGATGAGGCGCGCGCACGTGCGGACATCGTGGTGGTGTCGATCTTCGTCAACCCGATGCAGTTCGAACGCGCCGACGATCTGGCGAATTACCCGCGCACGCTGCAGGAAGACTGTGAAAAGCTGAACCGTCGCGGTGTCGATCTGGTGTTCTCTCCGGCGCCAGCTGATATCTACCCGCAGGGACTGCACGAGCAGACGTATGTCGATGTGCCGGGCCTCTCCACCCTGTTGGAGGGCGCCAGCCGTCCCGGGCATTTCCGCGGTGTATCCACCATTGTCAGCAAGCTGTTTAACCTGGTACAGCCGGATATCGCCTGCTTTGGCGAAAAAGACTTTCAGCAGCTGGCGCTGATCCGCAAGATGGTGGCGGATATGGGCTACGATCTGGACATCGTCGGCGTGCCGACGGTACGGGCTAAAGATGGTCTTGCGCTCAGCTCGCGTAACGGTTATCTCACCGCCGATGAGCGTAAAATCGCGCCGGGGCTGAGCCAGGTGATGAATGATATCGCCAGCAAAATGAGCAACGGTGAGCGCCACACTGATGAGCTGATTGCCGAAGCGGAGAGCGCGCTTAATGAACGGGGCCTGCGTACCGATGGCCTGGCCATTGTTGATGCCGATACCCTGCTGCCGTTAACCACCGACAGCCGCCGCGCGGTGATCCTGATGGCCGCGTGGTTGGGTAAAGCCCGACTGATTGATAATCAGCAGGTTGATCTCACCCAGTAGACAGCGCTGCCCGCAGCGGCAATACTGTCGTTCGTTTTCGACTGAATGCAGAGTTACAGCTTATGAACCGTACTATGTTGCAGGGTAAACTCCACCGGGTGAAAGTCACCCAGGCTGACCTGAATTACGAAGGCTCCTGCGCCATCGATCAGGATTTTCTCGACGCTTCCGGCATCCTGCAGTATGAGGCGATCGATATTTACAACGTGAACAACGGCCAGCGTTTTTCCACCTACGCGATTGCCGCAGAGCGCGGCTCGAAAATCATTTCGGTGAACGGGGCGGCGGCACGCTGCGCCTGCGAGGGCGACCTGCTGATTATCTGTTCTTATGTGCAGATGTCGGACGCAGAAGCCCGCGAATGGCAGCCAAAAGTGGCCTACTTTGAAGGTGACAACCAGATGAAGCGGGTGGCAAAAGCCGTACCGGTTCAGGTGGCGTAATAAAACGGGGCGGCCATTTCTGGTCGCCCCGCTCCGCAAATCAAATCAGGTGCGCAGCCCGCGCCCCCGCTGGATCAGCGACCACACCAGAACATAAAACACCACGATAAACGCCACCAGCACCGCCAGGGTGAAGCCCAGCGGCACGTCATTGATGCCGAGGAAACCGTAGCGGAATCCACTAATCATATAGACAATGGGGTTCAGCCTGGAAACCATCTGCCAGACCGGCGGCAGCAGCGTCAGCGAGTAAAACACCCCGCCCAGATAGGTCAGCGGCGTCAGCACAAAGGTCGGGATCAGGCTGATGTCGTCAAAGGTGCGGGCAAATACCGCATTCAGCAGACCGGCCAGCGAGAACAGGATCGCCGTCAGCAGCAGCGTGGTCGCCACCATCAGCCAGGAGTGCACGTGGAAAGGGACAAAAAACAGCGAAATCACCGTCACCAGTACGCCCACGCATACGCCACGCGCCACACCGCCGCCAACGTAACCCGCGATAATCACGTGCGTTGGCACCGGCGCCACCAGCAGTTCTTCAATATTGCGCTGGAACTTGGCGCTAAAAAACGACGAAGCGACGTTTGCATAGGCGTTGGTGATCACCGCCATCATAATCAAACCGGGCACGATAAACTGCATATAGGTGAAGCCGTGCATGTCACCAATGCGTGAGCCGATCAGATTGCCGAAGATAATAAAGTACAGCGTCATGGTGATCACTGGCGGCACCAGCGTCTGGATCCAGATGCGGGCGAAGCGGTTAACCTCTTTACTCCAGATGCTCTTCAGGGCTACCCAGTACAAATGTGTCATGCTTTCTCTCCTGTGTGCCCATTAACCAGGTCAACAAACAGCTCCTCAAGACGGTTCGCTTTGTTACGCATACTCAATACCTGCACGCCCTGAGCGCTCAGCTGGCTAAAGACGCTGTTCAGCCCCTGCTCGCGCAGCACTTCCACCTCCAGCGTTGAGGTATCCACCAGCCGATATTTGAAGCCATCCAGCTGTGGCAACGGGCTTTTCGCCGCCAGATCGAGGATAAAGGTTTCAGATTTCAGCTTCGCCAGCAGTCCCTTCATTGATGTGTTTTCAACCAGTTCACCGCGCTGGATAATGCCGATATTACGGCACAGCATTTCCGCCTCTTCCAGATAGTGGGTGGTGAGAATGATGGTGGTGCCGCGGGCGTTCAGATCCTTGAGGAAACTCCACATTGAGCGGCGCAGTTCGATATCCACTCCGGCAGTCGGCTCATCGAGGATCAGCAGCTTCGGTTCATGCATCAGCGCACGGGCAATCATCAAACGGCGCTTCATCCCGCCGGAGAGCATACGCGCACGCTCATTGCGCTTTTGCCAGAGGTCGAGCTGGGTCAGGTATTTTTCCGCCCGTTTCACCGCTTCGCGCTTCTCGACGCCGTAATAGCCAGCCTGATCAACCACGATCTGCTGGACGGTTTCAAACTGGTTAAAGTTAAACTCCTGCGGCACCAGCCCCAGCTGACGCTTGGCATTGACCACATCATTTTGCAGATCGTATCCAAACACCCGCACCCGGCCGCTGGTTTTATTCACCAGAGAGCTGATGATACCAATAGTGGTGGATTTACCCGCTCCGTTGGGGCCGAGCAGCGCGTAGAAATCACCCGCTTCAACCCGAAGGTCAATTCCCTTGAGCGCCTGAACGCCGCCGGAATAGGTTTTGGTCAGTTTTTCAAGTTCCAGTGCATAAGTCATAGGTAAGACGTCACCCTTTTATTTATCGTATCGCGTTCAGTTTCTTGTTTATCGTTTTCAATCGCCGGTCATTGCCCTATATTACCGCAACGTTTTTGTGTGTGACTGGTCGACACCATTATGAAAGATATTGAAACCCTTATCAGCAATAACCGCGAATGGTCCCGATTGCTGAAAGAGGAAGATCCCGGTTTTTTTGAACGCCTGTCCCTTGCACAAAAACCCCGTTTCCTGTGGATTGGCTGCTCCGACAGTCGCGTTCCGGCCGAACGTCTGACCGGGCTGGAGCCTGGCGAACTGTTTGTTCACCGTAACGTGGCCAACCTGGTTATTCACACCGACCTCAACTGCCTTTCCGTCGTGCAGTACGCGGTGGAGGTGCTGGAAGTGGAACATATCATTATCTGCGGCCATTACGGCTGCGGCGGCGTCCAGGCGGCGGTAGAAAACCCGGAACTGGGCCTGATCAACAACTGGCTGCTGCACATTCGCGATCTCTGGTACAAACACAGTTCGCTGCTGGGTGAGCTGCCACCGGAAAAACGCTTCGATAAACTTTGCGAAATTAACGTGATTGAGCAGGTTTACAACCTTGGTCACTCAACCGTGATGCAGTCAGCGTGGAAGCGCGGACAGAAAGTGACAGTTCACGGCTGGGTATACGGGATCCTGGACGGCTATCTGCGCGACCTGGGTATCACAGCCACCAACCGTGAAATTCTTGAACAGCGCTACCGTCACGGCATTGCCAACCTGCTGAACGACCCGGACCTGAATCCGTAAGCCTCAGGGAACAGCATTCCTGCCCAACTGCAATTTGCCGCACATCTTATAACAGGCAGAAAATTCCGACCTTGGTCGATTGTGCGGTGCCCCCCGATGGCCCTTCAGCCAGACTTACTCTTCCAGCATCACCACCTTGCCAATAAAGGGCAGGTGGCGATAACGCTGGGCGTAATCAATGCCGTAGCCAACCACGAACTCATCCGGAATGGAGAAGCCCACGTATTCAACCGGTACCTGTACTTCCCGGCGCTCCGGTTTATCCAGCAGGGTACAGATCGCCAGCGATTTTGGACCACGCAGGCTGAAAATTTCCCGCACTTTGCTCAGGGTATTCCCTGAGTCGATAATATCTTCGACAATCAACACGTCTTTGCCGCGAATGTCCTCATCCAGATCCTTGAGGATTTTTACATCGCGGGTGCTGGAGGTGCCATTACCGTAGCTGGAGGCGGTCATAAAATCGACCTCGTGGGGGACATCAATGGCACGGCACAGGTCGGCCATAAACATGAAGGAGCCGCGCAGCAGGCCTACCAGCACCATATCGCTACCGCTGTTGCGGTAATGGTCATTGATTTGCTGGCCAAGTTCAGCAATGCGGGATTTGATCTCAGCTTCGGAGATCATCACTTCAACAGTATGTTTCATAGTTTATCGTCGATTGTTCAGGGAAAGCGGCACAGTTTAACACACTTCTCTCCCCTGAGGCCCATCGTTGCGCAACGCACGTCGCTTAACTATACAATAGACATACAGACTGTTAAACGTAAAGATATCCATATTTTATATCGCTTTATGTTTTATACATAGAACGTTAATTCATTTATCCGCTCAACAAGGCGCATGATAGCTTATCGAAAATAACCCAAGCGCCGCGCCAAAAGGCAGGAGATGGTATGGCTTCTTCACATTCCAAAAAAACGCATATCGGCAACCGCGAACTGCAGCCCGAAACGCAGATGCTTAACTACGGCTACGATCCGTCGCTGTCGGAGGGCGCGGTAAAACCGCCGGTCTTTCTCACTTCAACCTTCGTTTTCAACAGCGCCGAAGAGGGGCGGGACTTTTTCGACTATGTTTCCGGCCGTCGCGAGCCGCCGTCGGGAGAAGGCAACGGCCTGGTCTATTCGCGCTTTAATCACCCTAACAGTGAGATTGTGGAAGATCGGCTGGCGGTGTATGAACGCACCGACAGCGCAGCACTGTTCTCTTCCGGCATGTCGGCAATTTCCACCACGCTGCTGGCCTTCACCAAACCCGGCGATACCATCCTGCACTCCCAGCCGCTGTACGGCGGTACGGAAACTCTGCTGAGCAAAACTTTCAGTAATCTGAATATCACGACCGTGGGATTCACCGATGGCGTGGATGAGGACTCGATTCAGGCCGCTGCCGAACGCGCGCTGGCCCTGGGGCGTGTCTCAGTGATCCTGACAGAATCCCCGGCTAATCCAACCAACAGCCTGGTGGATATTGCCCTGATCAACCGCGTCGCTGACGGCATTGAACAGCGCCAGAATTATCGCCCGATCATTGCCTGCGATAATACGCTACTGGGGCCGGTATTCTCACGCCCCACCGAGCACGGCGCTGATATCTCACTCTATTCGCTGACAAAATACGTTGGTGGCCACTCCGATCTTATTGCCGGAGCGGCAATGGGCAGCCAGGCCCTGATCCGCCAGGTAAAGGCGCTGCGCAGCGCTATAGGCACCCAGCTCGATCCGCACTCCAGCTGGATGATCGGCCGATCGCTCGAAACGCTGGCGCTGCGTATGGAACGGGCCAACGACAACGCGGCGGCGGTGGCGGCGTTTCTTCGCGACCATCCGCAGGTGGCGCAGATCCACTATCTGCCGTTCCTCGATCCCGACTCGCCGCAGGGCAAGACCTATCGCGCCCAGTGCAGCGGCGCCGGTTCCACCTTCTCTTTTGATATTCACGGCGGCGAAGCGGCGGCATTTAAGTTTCTTAATGCGCTACAGCTGTTCAAGCTGGCGGTCAGCCTTGGCGGCACCGAATCACTCGCCAGCCATCCGGCCAGCACCACGCACTCCGGCGTGCCGGAGGAGGTGCGCGACCGTATCGGCATTACCTCTGCGACGATTCGCCTGTCGATTGGTATCGAGAACAAGGATGATTTAATTGAGGATTTGCGGCTGGCGCTGCAGGGGTAACGATTTGCTAATCAGCAGCAGCGGAAAATGCTGCTGCTGGTTTGGGTTAGCTGCCCGGTGTTAAACGGCAGCGCGAAGCGCCGCACGTTTTCATTTTTGAGCTGCCTGTACGGCAGTGAACTTCCGAAAACAGGTTTTCCGGATTCTGCTTACTTTCTAAGCTGCCTGTACGGCAGTGAACCACGCATTCCACATAGTCCAGCAGCTCGCGGCTTTCTAAGCTGCCTGTACGGCAGTGAACAGTTTTTTTCATGGATCGTTTAGGCCTTTTTTTTTCTAAGCTGCCTGTACGGCAGTGAACCGCTTCGGCCGTCTCAGATGGATCTGGATGTGTTTCTAAGCTGCCTGTACGGCAGTGAACCTTCAGCTTTCTTTAACTCTTTCTCATTCTTTTTTCTAAGCTGCCTGTACGGCAGTGAACATAAAGGGGATAAAGGGGATACATTTCTAAGCTGCCTGTACGGCAGTGAACTTCGTGATCGGCTTTTTCGCGCGCCGCCTTGATTTCTAAGCTGCCTGTACGGCAGTGAACTGCCGGGTATAAATTCCTGCTGACGGTATGGCTTTCTAAGCTGCCTGTACGGCAGTGAACCGCTTCTTCCGGGCTGCTGGTGTTGTTGGCTATTTCTAAGCTGCCTGTACGGCAGTGAACCAACCAGTACCGGGCCTCTGTGATATTGTCGATTTCTAAGCTGCCTGTACGGCAGTGAACTGTTACAGATTAGCTAAAACCAACTGATAAATCAGGAGATTTTCCCTCTTTTGCGCAAAAACCCTTTTTTAAACCTTACCGCCGGTGCTATTTAATATCAACAGGTTAGCACCGGTGATAAAAAAAGGGTCAAAACCAGGGTATGGTCGCTGTTGCGCTTAAACCATAGGAGTTAAAACGTCCTGCGGCTGGCAAAGACTGAATCGGGCCATGCTCGATGAATAGTGGGTAAGCATGCCCGTTAGATCCACTTGCAATCATCACATAAGGCAAATCGGTACGCTGCTCGTTGAGCAGGCTGATACGCTGCTGTGCTTCTTCTTCACTCAGCCAGCCCTTGCTGACGGAGCGTCGGCGCAGGCGTGCAGCACTGCTTTTCACCTGTACGCGCTTCACCACTCGCCAGCTTTTTTCCTGCGGTACGGCACTAACCTCAGCGCAGACGATATAATCCCGCAGCCCGTGCAGCCAGGCGCTCTGCTGCAGCGCTGTCAGATCGTCATGCGTGCCGTGCACTCTTAACTGACTGCCGAGCGTCTTATTTACCTGAGGAAAACTGATGCCGATGCGCCCCTCTGCCACCTTACCCATCGTTTTATGCAGTCGCATGAAAAGCTGCGCCAGCACCACCGGGACACTGGTTTCGGCATCCCCTGTCACCCGAATATCCTGATAGTAATCCATCACGCCCCCTTACTCACTTTTCTCACCAAAGACACCGCCGCGAATTAACGTTGCCATCACGAAGTGCTGCTGCTCGGTTTCCGGCACCTGCCCCTTGGTGATCCAGCTATCCAGCAGGGTGTAAAAGTCCATTTTTTTCGCCGGTTGGCGATAAGCCTTACCGCGACTGGTCACCGAACCATAAGGCTCAACGGCAATCGGCCCCAGATCGAGCTCTGCCGCCTCCGGATACCAGGTATCGATAGTACGCAGCGCATTCCCAATCTTCTGCGAGTGAATTGCGGCGATATCGTTGACCTGGTAAAGCACTTTGCTTTTTTTACTGCCGGAGTCCAGCACCAGCTCCTGCGAGGGAAAAATCTCCTGGCCGTTACCCAGCAGCACCTGCGCTTCTACGTTAAACAGGGCAAACCCCTTGCCTGCCAGCCCCGCCTCAATTGCTTTAGCCAGCTCGGCAAGCTCGCCCTGAGGCTGGCTGAATGCCCGCAGGCTGTAGTCATAGCCGTTAAACGACCAGCGCTGCTCACCGCAGGTGACCTTTACCTCAATACGTTCAGCGCCGACTCGGTTGCGCCATAAAAAACGTCCGTTAGCGATATTTTCAGCATAGCGCGCCGCCAGCGTGCTGAAACCGTGCTGAGCACTGTAGCCATTTATCACCCCGGCCAGCTCGGCCTGATAAATCTGGTCGTTACATACCGCAGGAGTAGCCAGATCCCCCAATACCCGCAGGGTAAAGCAGACTTTTAAGGTATCGCAGCTGTGCGGCAAAGCTGCTACGTCAACACGCTGTAAATTGGCCTTCTGGATTTCACCATCCAGCTTCAGAGGATCGCTGGCAATCGCGTTTTTCAGGCGGTTAGAAATGGTGCCGCGCACTGCTTTCTCCTGGATCGCTACAGGGACCCAGCCCTCTTCTGCCTGCCAGCGACCAGCCAGCATAACGGCATCAGAGTTTGAGAGTTTACGCTCAAAGGCGAGAACGGAAGCGGTTTTGATTGTAGATTTAGCCATTATTTATTTCCCTATAAGATTGAATTAGTTGTAGTTAATTTCATCATCAAATTCAGAATAGATTGGTTCGCTGGCCGCGCTGTCGCAGCGGCATACATAGCGTTCGTCCTGATAGTGATAACGCCATAACAGTTCACTCAGATCGTCAATGCGATGCAGCCCGCGCCATTCACCCACGCCGTAGATCGCCTCGGTAAAGCGAAAAGGGGTTACGTCATCGCGGCTGTTAAGCACCTCTCCCGCCGGATACAGTGGAGAGATAGCCTGATAGCCTGTCATCAGCGGCACAAGGAAGCCGCCCGCCGGCTTCGGCTGATAAACCCACTCCTGTTCCTGGGCTTCGGTGGACTCAGGCGGCTGCATTTTTAACGCAGCGAAATCCAGCCAGGCATCCAGCATTTCCGCATCAGGCCGCGAGCACTTGATGTGGTTAAAGTGTTCTGTCAGCAGCGGCGAGCGGTCCAGCAGGGCGAAACCCGGCAGCAGGCGGCGCAGTACGCGACGGATTTCCCGTTCACCTTCTG
>CAJYIY010000107.1 GCA_913775305.1 uncultured Erwinia sp.
ACAGTCAGGGCCTGACGCCGCTCTACCTCGGCCTGACCGCGATAGCGGCCTGTCTTGGCCATATTTACCCTGTTTTCTTTCATTTCAAAGGCGGTAAAGGCGTGGCGACTGCCTTCGGGGCGATTGCGCCCATCGGCTGGGATCTGACCGGCCTGATGACCGGCACCTGGCTGCTGACCGTACTGCTCAGTGGCTACTCATCGCTCGGGGCCATTATCAGTGCGCTGATTGCACCGTTTTATGTCTGGTGGTTCAAACCCCAGTTCACCTTTCCGGTGGCGATGCTCTCTTGCCTGATCCTGCTAAGGCATCACGACAATATCCAGCGCCTGTGGCGTGGGCAGGAAAGTAAAATCTGGAAGAAGAAAAAGAAAAACGGCGAGGATAAATCCCAGCCGTAGTTTCAGATAAGAAGCCTGAAACAGAGCGGTTTCAGGCGGTCAATGCGCTTAAATCGCGGGTAGTTCAGCCAGCGGCCAGCGAGGGCGCACGCTGACATTCAACCCGGCATGGGTGCCACCTTTAAGCCGCACCATGCCCGCATAGGCAATCATCGCACCGTTGTCGGTGCAAAACTCAGGCCGGGCATAAAACACTTCCCCACCGCGCTTCTGCATCATCTCTGCCAGCTTGCTGCGCAGCGTACGGTTTGCGCTGACGCCACCGGCAATCACCAGCCGCTTAAAGCCGCTTTCATCCAGCGCCCGGCGACATTTTATCGCCAGCGTATCCACCACCGCATCTTCGAACGCGCGTGCAATATCGGCACGGGTTTGGTCGCTGTCGTCATTATCGCGAATGGTATTGGCAGCGAAGGTTTTCAGACCGGAAAAGCTGAAGTCTAACCCCGGACGATCGGTCATCGGTCGTGGAAAAACAAAGCGCTTCTCCACGCCCTGCTGCGCCATCTTCGACAGCATCGGCCCACCGGGATAATCAAGCCCCAGCAACTTCGCGGTTTTATCAAAGGCTTCACCGGCGGCATCGTCAATCGATTCGCCCATCAGCGTATATTCGCCGATGCCCGTGACGCTGATAAGCTGGGTATGACCACCGGAAACCAGCAGCGCAACAAACGGGAATTCCGGCGGATTATCTTCCAGCATCGGCGCCAGAAGATGCCCTTCCATGTGATGAACGGCTATCGCCGGCACATCCCATGCGAACGCCAGGGATCGACCAATGGTTGCCCCCACCAGCAGCGCACCAACCAGGCCCGGACCGGCGGTGTAGGCAACGGCGTCAATATCCTGCGCCTGTAGTCCGGCTTCACGCAGCGCGGCCTGAATCAGCGGGACGGTTTTACGCACGTGGTCGCGCGAGGCCAGTTCAGGCACAACGCCGCCGTAATCAGCGTGCAGTTTGACCTGGCTGTAAAGTTGATTAGCGAGTAAACCCGCAGCATCGTCGTAAATGGCAATGCCGGTTTCATCGCAGGATGTTTCAATTCCGAGAACACGCATGGCTGTCTTTTTACCTCAATTCTTGCGGTGCGCAGTGTAGCACGAGCATGCTTCTAACGGCGGCAATTTTAACCTTCCTGAGGTTAAGCACTGTGCAAAAAAGCGAATTTTTTCCCAACGTCGATGACTGTTTGATGTATAATCAGCCCCCTGAAAAAAGCCGGCAGCCGCACAGGCGCATCTGTTGGTTACTTTATGCTATGGTGCTTTACAACGCAGCCTGTGTTGGAGTAAAATTCCGCACCATTTTGAAATGAGCTGGCACTGATGCCAGCGGCAAAACCGAATTTATCCGAGGTGAGAGTTACATGCCGGTAATTAAAGTACGTGAAAACGAGCCATTTGACGTAGCACTGCGTCGCTTCAAGCGTTCTTGCGAGAAAGCAGGCGTTCTGGCTGAAGTTCGTCGTCGTGAGTTTTATGAAAAACCTACCACCGAACGTAAGCGCGCTAAAGCGTCTGCTGTTAAACGCCACGCGAAGAAACTGGCTCGCGAAAACGCACGCCGCACTCGTCTGTACTAATTTTTTGAGGGTTCGCCCTCTCGTTTCGCAGACAAGTTAGTAGTTACCAGGCCGTGCTTTCCGAAAGGAATGCGCGGCTTGTTCTCGTTTATAGCCATAAGTGAATAACGGACTATTCTCAGGGCAGCATTCGAAGGGGATTTATGGCTGGACGCATTCCGCGTGTTTTTATCAATGACTTATTAGCCCGCACGGACATCGTGGATCTTATCGATGCGCGCGTTAAGCTGAAAAAGCAGGGTAAAAACTACCATGCATGCTGTCCTTTTCATAATGAGAAAACCCCGTCCTTCACCGTCAACGGCGAGAAGCAGTTTTATCACTGTTTTGGCTGTGGTGCGCACGGTAACGCCATCGACTTCCTGATGAATTACGATCGTCTGGAGTTTGTCGAAAGCATCGAAGAGCTGGCGATGGCCTACGGACTGGAAGTGCCGTACGAAAGCGGCTCCGGCCCCAGCCAGCTTGAACGCCATCAGCGTCAAAGTCTTTATCAGCTGATGACCGGCCTCCGGGATTTCTATCAGCAGTCGCTGTCTCAAAACCAGGCCGCAGGCGCGCGTGATTATCTTGCTCAGCGCGGACTGAGCGATGAAGTGATTCAGCACTTTTCTATCGGATTTGCTCCTGCGGGTTGGGATAATGCCCTGAAGCGCTTTGGCCGTAATCCGGAAGATAAGCAAACGCTGATCGATGCCGGAATGCTGGTGACCAACGAGCAGGGCCGCAGCTACGACCGCTTTCGCGAGCGGGTGATGTTCCCCATCCATGACAAACGTGGACGGGTGATTGGCTTTGGTGGCCGCGTACTCGGCGACGGGATGCCAAAGTATCTGAACTCACCGGAAACCGATATTTTTCATAAAGGTCGTCAGCTGTACGGCCTTTATGAAGCGCAGAAAAATCATCCTGAACCGGCCAGGCTGTTGGTTGTCGAAGGGTATATGGATGTGGTTGCCCTGGCGCAGTTTGGCGTGGATTACGCCGTTGCGTCACTGGGTACCTCAACCACGGCAGAGCATATTCAGCTGTTGTTCCGCACGACCGATACGGTCATTTGCTGCTACGACGGCGACCGTGCGGGACGTGAAGCCGCCTGGCGCGCGCTGGAAACGGCCCTGCCTTACATGAATGACGGACGTCAGCTACGCTTTATGTTTCTGCCCGAGGGTGAAGACCCGGACACGTTGATTCGTAAAGAGGGTAAAGCCGCGTTTGAGTCGCGGATGGAGCAGGCCATGCCGCTGTCAGGGTTCCTGTTTGATACGCTGATGCCACAGGTTGATCTTCGCTCGCCGGACGGCCGCGCCCAGCTGAGCACTCTGGCGCTGCCGCTGATAAGCCAGGTGCCGGGTGAAACGTTGCGGATTTATCTGCGCCAGGAACTGGGCAACAAGTTGGGCATTCTTGATGACAGCCAGCTTGAGAAACTGATGCCCGGCAAGGCCGAAAATGCTATACCGCCCGCGCAGCCCCAGCTAAAACGCACAACCATGCGTATACTTATCGGGCTGCTGGTGCAGAATCCGCATCTCGCTGCCATGGTCCCTTCTCTTGAAGGACTGGAGCAGTCAGAAGTGGCGGGGTTCCCGCTCTTTGTAGAATTAGTCAGTACTTGCGTCGCTCATCCCGGCCTGACAACCGGCCAGCTGCTGGAGTTATACCGCGGAACAAAATTTAGTCAGAGCCTTGAAACACTGGCAACCTGGAACCATATGATCGTTGATGACGAAGTGGACACCATGTTTCAGGACGCTCTGGCCAGTATGTACGACGCCGCGCTGGAGCGTCGGCTTGAAGAACTGATTGCCCGCGACCGCACTCATGGCCTCAATGCTGAGGAACGCCGCGAGTTATGGGCGCTCAGCCAGGCTTTGAAGAAGCAGTAAAGGCCATATCGGCTACAATACAGATTATGAGTAGCGGGTGACAGGTTTATTGCTCATCCGTTATGACGACAGAATTCAGAAGCGTAGGCTTCGAAATACGATCTCAGCGGCTTAGGTGCCGATTATCCGTCAGGTAGACCCTGACAGCCGCCACGATGGGCAGCGGCAATAATCCAAACGCCCTCACTGTTATTGTTGGCATCTTAGCCGACCGACACCAATCTAATTTAACAGAAGTGTGGATACCGTCTTATGGAGCAAAACCCGCAGTCACAGCTGAAACTTCTTGTCACCCGTGGTAAGGAGCAAGGCTATCTGACCTATGCCGAGGTCAATGACCATCTGCCGGAAGATATCGTCGACTCCGATCAGATCGAAGACATCATCCAGATGATCAACGACATGGGCATCCAGGTGGTAGAAGAAGCCCCCGATGCCGATGATCTGATGCTGAACGAAAACAGCACCGACACGGACGAAGACGCCGCTGAAGCCGCCGCTCAGGTCTTATCCAGCGTTGAATCAGAAATCGGTCGTACCACCGACCCGGTGCGTATGTACATGCGCGAAATGGGCACCGTTGAACTGTTGACGCGTGAAGGTGAGATCGATATCGCAAAACGCATTGAAGATGGTATCAATCAGGTTCAGTGCTCCGTTGCGGAATATCCTGAGGCCATCACTTACCTGCTCGATCAGTACGATCGTGTTGAAGCAGGCGAAGCACGGCTGTCCGACCTGATCATCGGCTTTGTCGATCCGAACGCTGAAGAAGATCTGGCACCAACGGCAACGCACGTTGGCTCTGAACTTTCTGAAGAAGAACGTGAAGATGATGAGGACGAAGACGAAGAGTCTGACGATGACAGCTCAGAAGATGATAACAGCATCGATCCCGAGCTGGCGCGTGAGAAGTTCAACGATCTGCGCGTCCAGTATGAAGCCACGCGCAGCGTGATCAAGGCAAAAAGCCGCAGCCACGCTGACGCTGTTGCTGAAATTCAGAATCTCTCTGACGTCTTCAAACAGTTCCGCCTGGTACCGAAGCAGTTCGACTACCTGGTGAACAACATGCGTACCATGATGGATCGCGTTCGTGCTCAGGAACGTCTGATCATGAAGCTGTGTGTTGAACTGTGCAAAATGCCGAAGAAAAATTTCATCACGCTGTTTACCGGTAATGAAACCAGCGAAACCTGGTTCAAAGCCGCCCTGGCGATGAACAAACCGTGGTCAGAGAAGCTGAACGACGTTGCGGATGATGTTTATCGCAGCCTGCAAAAGCTGCAGCATATTGAAGAAGAGACCGGCCTGACCATTGAGCAGGTCAAAGACATTAACCGTCGCATGTCTATCGGTGAAGCGAAAGCCCGCCGCGCTAAGAAAGAGATGGTTGAAGCTAACCTGCGTCTGGTTATCTCTATCGCTAAAAAGTACACCAACCGTGGTCTGCAGTTCCTCGACCTGATTCAGGAAGGCAACATCGGCCTGATGAAAGCGGTAGATAAGTTTGAATATCGTCGTGGCTATAAGTTCTCGACTTATGCAACCTGGTGGATCCGTCAGGCGATAACTCGCTCTATCGCTGACCAGGCGCGTACCATTCGTATCCCGGTACATATGATTGAGACCATTAACAAACTCAACCGTATCTCCCGTCAGATGCTACAGGAAATGGGTCGCGAGCCAACGCCGGAAGAACTGGCTGAGCGGATGCTGATGCCGGAAGATAAAATCCGCAAGGTGCTGAAAATTGCCAAAGAGCCAATCTCCATGGAGACGCCAATTGGTGATGATGAAGATTCGCATCTGGGTGATTTTATCGAAGATACCACGCTGGAGCTGCCGCTGGACTCTGCCACCTCAGAGAGCCTGCGTTCCGCTACTCACGACGTGCTGGCTGGTCTGACGGCTCGTGAAGCGAAGGTTCTGCGTATGCGTTTTGGTATTGATATGAATACCGACCACACGCTGGAAGAAGTGGGCAAACAGTTTGACGTTACGCGTGAGCGTATTCGTCAGATCGAAGCCAAAGCGCTGCGTAAGCTGCGTCACCCAAGCCGCTCCGAAGTGCTGCGCAGCTTCCTTGATGATTAACGGAAGCATTACCCGCAGAAATGGCCCCTCAGGGGCCATTTTTTTTGCGTCAAGATCGTCGATATTTAAACGCCCCGCGCCGTCAGCGCCCGATCCAGCGCCGCATAGGCCGCGCTCATCTCTTCCTGTGAAGCGCGATTCAGCCCGCTTGGGTTAGGCAGTACCCAGACCTCGGTATCACCGATTAACTCCGGTTGCCTGCCCCACTCCACCTTACTGCGGCGAAACGCCTGCTGATAGGCCTGTTTTCCCAGAACCGCCAGAGCGGCAGGACGATAGCGTTCAACTTTTTCCCTCAAAGCCAGCCCGCCATCACGCAGCTCGTTCCCCGCCAGCTCGCTGGCCAGCACGGTCGGCCGTTCGACCAGCATGGTGATACCGCAGCCGGTTTCCAGCAGTCGTTGTTCCTGCTCGGGTTTGAGCTGAATGTGGGTGAATCCTGCCTGAAAGAGGGTTTTCCAGAATCGATTACCAGGATGGGCAAAGTGAAAACCGGTATGAGCAGAAGACTTTCCGGGATTAATACCGCAGAACAACACCCGAAGACCGGGCTGAATAATATCCGTAATACCGTGCGCTAGCATACTGCAAAGGCTCCTTCCAGACGGGCCTCCTGGTCAACGAGGCCCTGCTTGAAATCAGATCGCGGCAATCACCGCCGCGGTGATTGCCGCCGTATTTAAACCACTGTTGATCTTCGCTTCCGCGGTGACCGTTTCAACCGCATGCAAAATGGCCTCGGCCGCAGCGGTTTCCCCCAGATGCTCAAGCATCAGCGCCGCCGACCAGATCGCCGCAATCGGATTGGCGATCCCCTTGCCAGCAATATCCGGGGCAGACCCGTGTACCGGCTCAAACATTGAAGGCACTCCGGGATTCGGATTGAGGTTCGCCGAGGCAGCATAGCCCAGACCGCCCTGGATTGCGGCTCCCAGATCGGTCAGGATATCACCAAACAGATTGGAGGCCACAATCACATCCAGGGTTTCCGGGTTCATCACCATACGGGCAGCAATGGCGTCAATGTGGTAGCGGGTAACGCTGACGTCCGGGTACTCCTTCGCGATTTCGTCAGTGACTTCATCCCACATCACCATAGTGAACTTTTGCGCGTTGGATTTGGTCACCGACGCCAGTCGTTTGCTGCGCCTGCGGGCAGCCTCAAAACCGAAGCGCAGAATGCGTTCCACGCCACGGCGGGTGAACACAGAGGTTTCAACCGCCACTTCATCCGCCGTTCCCTGATGAATACGACCGCCTGCCCCGCTGTACTCACCCTCGGTGTTTTCACGGATGCAGAGGATGTCGAACTCACCTTTGCGCAGCGGACCTTCGACGCCGGGTAACAGGCGATGGGGGCGAACGTTGGCAAACAGATCGAACTGCTTGCGGATGGGTAGCAGCAAACCGTGCAGCGATACGCTGTCGGCCACTTTTTCAGGCCAGCCTACGGCACCCAGCAGCACGGCATCGAACTGGCGCAGCTTATCAATGCCGTCTTTCGGCATCATCTCACCGTGCTCAAGATAGTACTCGCAGGACCACGGGAAGCGCTCACCCTTCAGGGAAAAATCAAACTTCGCCGCGCTGTGCTCCAGCACTTGCCAGGCTGCATCGGTGACATCCACGCCGATACCGTCACCGGGGATCACCGCCACTTGATAGCTTTTCATGACTCTCCTTACGTTAATTCCGGGCAAAATGACTCAGCGCTCTGATAACGGGTTGGCTATCGCCCATCATCACCAGCAGAGATTCATCTTCGCTGAAGCGGGTAATTTGTGCTGCTTAATTGTGGCCATCCGGCGGCAGATGCTGCCGAAATCGCCGGCTCCGCGCCTCAACCGCATCGCGCTGCGGTCACAGTACGTTGAGGTTACAGTTCGGTGCGGGCAACCCGGCAGGAGCAGTACGGTGAGGCAGCGATAGCGAAAGTGGCCCCGGCATCAGGATATCATCCCGCGCTTATCCCGCAGAAAATGCCGCTCTCAGCCAGTGGATAAAGCCACTTACCGCACGAGGCACCTGCGCCGACCAGGGTCGGACGACATAGAGCATATCGGCGAATGCTCCCTCGGTTTGCCATTGCGGCAGCAGCTGCACCAGCCTCCCCTCATTCAATGCCGCTTGTGCACTGAAATCGGGCAGTAGCGCAATCCCCAGCCCCTGTAATGCCGCATCGCGGATTGACTCACTGTTATTAGTGGCAAACTGACCGCTGACGTTAACCGCCACCCGTTCTCCACCGGAGAGCGGCTGAAAGCGCCAAAGCGGAGGCTCCACGCCGCGCGGATAGTAAAGGCATTGATGACCACTCAGTGACGCTGGCGTGTCAGGCGTACCATAGCGGGCCAGATAATCGGGGGAAGCCACCACCAGCGCCCGGGTGGCACACAGCGGCAGCGCGACGTGGGTTTCCGGCAGCGTATTGCTGTGTCGGATGGCTAAATCAAATCCTTCGCTGGCAAGAGAAATCAGCCGATCAGAAACCTCCAGCTGCACCCTCACCTGCGGATGCTGACGAAGAAACCCGGTGATGTGCGGCACCAGCTGCTGGCGAGCAAACGCGACCGGTGCGGTTACCCGAACCAGACCACGCAGCGGTCCGGTGGAATCACGCACGCTGAAGAAGCTCTGCTCAATCTGAGCAAACGGTGCCCGCAGATCGTCAACCAGCTTCTCACCCGCACTGGTCAAGCGCACACTGCGCGTTGTACGCGTTACCAGCGGAACGCCAGCCAGCTGTTCTAGCTCTTTAATTTTCTGCGACATCGCCGCCTTACTGACTTCCAGCCGCTCTGCCGCAGCGGTAAAACTGCCCTGCTCCGCCAGAACCGTCAGCCAGTGCAGATGTGTCCACAGCGCATCGGTCTTCAGCTCTTTCATCGTATTGTTCACTATAGTAAATAATCAATTCAAGTATAGCGCTTTTTCCCGGCGTCGTTTGTGGGTAGATTTGTCACCAGAAGCGATCAGAACCGGCTACAATTTTTTCAAAAGAATACCGTGTATCTGAGTGATAAAACCAGCAACAGTGAGTGTCGAGGTCAGTATGCCATTACTACAGTTTGATGTGATTCAGGGCCGTTCCGAGTCAGAGCTGAAAACGCTGCTGGATGCCGCGCACCGTGCAGTACTGGCAGCATTTAAGGTGCCGGAGCGCGATCGTTACCAGATTGTTCACGAAAACAAAGCTTATCAGATGGTATTTGAGGATACCGGCCTGGGTTTGCAGCGTACCGATAATCTGGTGATGGTGCGGGTATTTACCAGCCCGCGTAGCAGCGAGCAAAAACAGTTCTTTATGGCAGAACTGTGCCGTGAATTTCAGGAAAGCTGTGGAATTTTGCCATCGGATGTGATGATCACCTTTATCAGCAACGAGGCAGGCGACTGGAGTTTTGGTAACGGTGTGGCGCAGTATCTGACCGGTGAATTGTAAGATTTAACGGCTCCCCGCCCGCTGGCCGGGGAGCCGTTAAATCAGAAGTCGTAGCGCAGGCGCACCAGGTTCATATCACCCAGATTGTCGGTGCTTGAGGTAAAGACGTGTTCGTAGTCAACCCGGAAACCGTAGTCCAGCTTGAAGGTGACGCCCAGCCCGTTATCGATACGCTTGTAGTTACGTCCGGTCACGTACTCCATGCGGTCACCCATCACATACGGCATGACTGACTTCAGGCCGTACTGCTTAACCGGGATCGTGTAGCCCGCAACGTATTCAATACCCCATGCATCGCCCGAGAAGTAATGATTTACATCGACTTTTTTGGTCGTCAGGAAGTTATCGTACCAGCCGCCACCGAAGCTGAAGGTCCAGTTATCGGGTGACCAGGTCAGCGCGGTTCCGTAGATATTCTGATCGTAGGATTTCGCATCGCCATTGCCGGGATTACGCATTTCGGCGCGCGTGTAGTTCCAGGCCACACCCCAGGTTAAATCCTTACTGATGTGATAATCGACACCCAGCGATCCTCCCCCTTTACGCTTGTAGCGCAAACCATTACCTGGCAGATAATCATTGTCGGAGAACAGATAGGACGCATAGATATCGGTGTCGCCAAAGGTGTTTTTGTATTTCAGCATTTTGCGGCTACGGTAGGATCCATCGTAGTCACCGTTAATTCCGTTACCCGAAGCCTGACCAAGCATATCGTAATCCCAGACGTCGGTTTTTACGCCAACAACATCGTAGTAAACGCTGTTCTGCTGGCCGAAAGTCATTCGACCCCAAGTATCGCTTTTCAGCCCGGTATACAGCATACGGCGTGAGGTATTATTCGCGCCTTCGGCATGGTGATTATCCCAGTCGAACAGCGCGGGGATATTTACGCCCAGTTCGTAGTAACTAATCCAGCTAATATCATCGAACAGGTAATAATCCGCAGCAAAGCGAAAACGGGTCCCGCCATCAAAGCCATTACGTTTATATGAACCTTTATCCTTATCGCCGGTCATATTATTAAATTGAGGTCGGATACTTCCGCCGAAAGTGAAGTTCAGACGGCTCAGCGGGTTGCCCGCCTGAGGATCCTGTTTCAAAAGGGTAATTTCTGCGTTGGCGGCAAAAGAAGCGCTGCCTACAATCAGTCCCATCGCTACTGCCTGTGCAAGCGCACCCATTCTTATTAACATCCTGTATTCCTGTGTAATATAAAATAAACTTTGATCCAGATATTACCCTGAACGTATAAATATAAAATCTACAAACCTTATTATTTTGTGCTATTTAGCTCAAAACCCCATCATTAATTATTTTCAATATATTTCAAGGCCAATAAAAATAACCATTTCGTGCTAATTTTTCCGGTTTGATTTCAGCAAACAGCATTATTCCCAACAATTAAAGAGTAAAAAATAAACTAAATACTGAAAATCAGATATCAGGTCCTGCACCACTTGCTATCCGGCCAAACCTTCTTAACCTGATTATTTTTGCCAGCTTCGCCTGGCAAACACGATAAAAGCGATTGAGTAGATCAGAATGGCATCACTTGCAGATGGCAGTGATATCGTAATGATGTGACAACAAACAGCACTTAACATTTTTGCAACTTTACACGGAGCCAGGCGATGACGCTGGCTTCGCCCCGACGTTTAAAATCGGTCTGTCGGGCTGAAGATAGTTATCGCTAAACAGCGAATAAGAATGTGAGCCAACTCTGAATTTCGTCATTATTACCGGATAGAAGGAAAGATTAGCAACATTTACGCTATCGTCAGTGCCCCAGGCGCGTTGATTGTCGTTCCGGAAGGGTGAGAAACAACCGGACGGAGTAATTTACTGAAAGTTAAGCACTTTATAACTACCACCTGGCTCTTTCGCTTCACGCTGATTAGCCCGCCCCGAATGTGGTTTACTCCAGAAAAATTTAAACAAAAGCTAAACGGAGCGGTTTGAATGGCCTTCCCGGACACATTTCACTGTCCCGCCAAATTATTGCCAGAGATAATTCACTGCGTTAAATTCATTCGTTAACGCTAATCATTTCATCTCACCGCTACCTGACAGGGATTGCGTCACACACAGGGTAAATTTGATCCAATGGTTTCAGAATGGTTATCTTTAATTTTGTTTATTGCTTCAGCAGTTCTCTACACCTGCAAAGCCGGTCAGCATAAGCTGTGGTTTTCTGCCGTACTGGCGCTGCTTGGCATCTATATCATTCTCAATGCTTCACTTTTTGCGAGTAATTACTTTACCGGAGAGGGAATTAACGATGCGGTTATCTACACGATCACCAGCAGCCTGAGTGGCGCTGGATTACAGAAATATATCATGCCAGCCGCTGGCCTGATCGTCGGATTATTGCTGCTGCTCCTGCTCTTATCCTGGATTTTACGTCTGCGAAAAAACCATAATTACAGCAAGCTGTACAGCCTGCTGGCGCTGGTCCTGGCGGCAGCATCTATTAAAACAACACCGGCATACCAGCAGGTTAGCGATCTGATTAGATCGCAGGTCGCCAAAGGGGATTCCGACTTTTACAGCCACTACAAGGTACCAGGCAAGAACCTGCGCGGCGAACGCCCAAACCTGGTCTATATCTACGCTGAAAGCCTGGAACGCACCTACTTCGATGATAAGGCGTTTCCTGGCCTGGCCCCCGAACTGAACCGCATCAAAGCCGACTCTCTCGATTTCAGCAACACCGAACAGCTACCGGGCACCGAATACACTATTGCCGGTATCGTCGCCTCACAGTGCGGCATCCCGCTGTTTGCGCCTTTTGACGGTAACGCCTCCAGTTCGCTCTCTGCCTTCTACCCGCAGAACATCTGCCTGGGTGACATTCTGAAAGCTTCCGGCTATCAGAACTATTTTTATCAGGGAGCAAGCCTGAGCTTTGCCGGCAAGGATCTGTTTTTCACTTCCCACGGTTTTGATCATATTTACGGTTTTAATGAACTGAAGAGCAGACTGAAAGATCAGAGTTATCGAAACGACTGGGGCTTATACGATGATACCGTGCTCGACATCGTGTTCGATAAATATCTGGAACTGGCAAAGACGAATCAGCCATTCTCGCTGTTTGCCCTTACCGTGGATACCCATCACCCTGACGGATTCCTCTCCCGCAGCTGCCAGAGAAAAAGCTATCCGTATGACGGGAAAGAGAATAAATCGTTCGCCGCCGTCGCCTGTAGTCAGGAACATATCGCCAGGCTGATTGATAAAATTCGTGCCACCCCGTACTTTAAAAACACCATTATCGTTGTCAGCTCCGATCACCTGGCAATGAATAACACCGCCTTTAAGTATCTGAATCAGCACGATCGCCGCGGTCTTTTCTTTATGCTTCGCGGCGACAGCGTAAGCAGCAAGGTCGTGACGGCAAAGCGAAACACGCTGGATAACGGCGCTACCGTACTGGATGCCATGGGCGGTGATAACTTTATCGGCCTCGGGCGCAGCTCGCTTTCCTCGACTTCGCTTTCCGCCACCTATCTGAATATCAAGGAAAAGATTAATGAGTGGAAGCCCGATGTCATTAAGCTGTGGAACTTCCCGAAAGCCATTTCGGATTACAAAATAGACAGCGAGAAGCATACCTTCAGCTTCTCCGGCTCACATTTCAAGCTGCCGCTGCTGCTGTCGGTTATGCCAAACAAAATTGAGCCCAGGCTTGATGCCTATCTGGCCACGCCGCTGAAACAGCAACTGGCCAGATTCGCCCCGGATGAAAAATTTGTCTGGGCCGATCGCTGCTACAAAATCGGCAGCGTATGGGACGACTCTCTGGCGCTGAACAACGGGCTGTGCGTTGCCAACGGCACGCTGAATGCGAAACCCCATATCACGCAGATCAAACCGGGGAACACCTCGGGGAAAATTACCTTCTCTCCCGCCAGCGACAACGACGGCAGCAGCGAAGAACGCTATCAGCGCAGTGTCACCCGGCTGCGTATTGCCGATGCCGATTTAAAATACCGCTCGGACCGTATTTTGTTCAATCTGCCGGGGCTGCCGCAGCAGGTGCTGAAAATCACCGGCATGTCCTACCCTGAAGCCTGGGGCCGCTGGTCTGATGCCAATCTGCTGCCGACGGTGACCATACAGTATCTGGAACCGCTGCCAGCCGCGTTCCAGCTGAAGCTGACGGCGCGAGCCTTCGGAAACAACGCGCTGCGTCCGGTCATCGTGAAAGTGGGCGACTGGCAGCAGGAGATTTCACTGGGAGAGAGCGATACCACTCTGACGCTACAGGTCAGCAATCCCTCAGGCGCTCGCAGCATCATCCTGGTGCCGCCGGACCCGATCGAGTCTACGCTGGGTACGGTTGACGGGTTTGCGCCCCGCCGACTGGGTATCGGCCTGGTCGATCTTCAGGTGTCGCCACAGCAGTAAAGACTTCGCCCTCGTCGCCGGGGGCGGTTGTCCTTTAACAGACTCAGAAATATTCATGGCGGCGACCGCCTGTTTCAGCGAGATGGCGCACATCGCTATCAGGGATACCTGGCCCTCAGCAACACGGGTTTTAAAGTTGTCTTTAATACCAGGTCATTTATTTTCCTGACTGACTGAAATACCTGCCCGGCATTGATTCCGTTGGATACGGGTCGTGACACTTTTAACCACATGAATGACTTGCAGTAAAAAAAAGAAAAATTACTATGGCGTAGTAACCATTCACTTACAGGAAAGCCTTGCCGTTGAAATCTTTGCGCTATGTCCTACTGCTGTTACCCGTTCTGGCTCTGCCGATGCAAAGCCAGGCGCAGAAATCCCCTGACCCGCTGCTGGCCTCCGAACTGGTTAATCGCTATGCCGACAACATTTTCTATAACACTAAAGCCAGCGGTATGGCCATCGTCGCTATTGATGCCAATCAACGCATATTTGCCAGCCGCGGCGTTGTGCGCCCCGGCAGCCAACAGCCACCGGCTAAGGACTCACTGATCCGCATAGCCTCGCTGAGTAAGCTGATGAGCAGTGAGCTGATGGTGAAACTGGCGGAGGAGGGGCGGCTGAAGCTGGACGATCCGCTCAGCAAATATGCCCCTTCCGGTGCGCGCGTCCCCAGCTATAACGGGCAGCCAATCCGGCTGATTAACCTGGCAACCCATACCAGCGGCCTGCCTCGCGAGCAGCCGGGGGGTAAAGCGATGCGCCCGGTATTTACCTGGCCTACCAAAAGTCAGCGATGGGCGTGGCTGGCTGGCGCACAGCTGAAATCAGCGCCGGGTCAGGTCGCTTCCTACTCTAATTTAGCTTTCGACCTGCTGGGTGACGCGCTGGCAAAAGCCGGAGGCAAACCCTATCCGGCCCTGCTACAGGAAAAAGTGACCCGACCGTTGGGCATGAAGGACACCACTTTTACGCCTTCTCCGGACCAGTGCGCGCGGCTGATTATTCCGGCCAAAAACCCCAGTCCGTGCAATAACTCACTGGCAGCCATTGGCAGCGGTGGCGTTTACTCTACGCCGGATGATATGGGTCGCTGGATGCAGCAGTTCCTGTCTTCCGATGCCCACACCCGCAGCCCGCAGGTTGACCGCCTGCAAACAATGATTTACCAGCGTGGCCAACTGACTAAAGTGGAAGGAATGGATGTACCGGGGCGCGCAGATGCGCTCGGCATGGGATGGGTATATATGGCACCACGCGAAGGCAGACCGGGGATCATTGAAAAAACCGGCGGCGGCGGCGGCTTTATTACCTACATGGCGATGGTGCCGCAGTACAGCGTTGGCGTATTTGTTGTTGTCGCCCGCTCGAATGAGACTCGCTTTACCCCAATGAGTGACGGCGTCAACAATCTGCTTACCGAGATGATCGGCAACTCGTCAGGCAGTGCCCAACTGGCTGCAAGCATTATGGCGAACTGACAGCCCGATTCTATTCGGCCTGTTCATCTGCACCGCCTGCGCCGCAATCCTCATCCGCCGTTTCTTTCCCCTGGGAATGGCGGATGAGTTTTTCACGCGGCAACAGGCGGCCACGCTTATCATAATAGCGGCTTGGCCATATTTCAGAGGGATGCATATCCAGCGCAGCAGCAATAATAAACTCGCCTTTTGGCCAGGGTTTTTTCAGCGCATTTGCCAGCGTTCCCGAGCTTAGTCCCGCCTCACGCGAAAGCGCCGCCAGTGAGTTTTTCCGTTTTTTAATGGCGGCGATAATATCCGCACTGTGCATATCCTGTCGTTTTGTCATAGCGTCCTCTGCATATCAATGAGTTCCTGATTTACGCCCCAATCTATCACTAAGAATTACTTAGTACAATTTGCCTTGGCAACTAAGAGAATCTCGTTAATTGTTTCGTTATCGGGATGACTATGCTGGCACATCGTTTAAAAGAGGCTCGCCTGAGAAAAGGGCTATCACAGCAAAAACTGGGCGTTTTAGCGCAAATTGACGAGGCCACCGCCAGTGCCCGCATGAACCAGTACGAACGGGGCATTCACGTGCCTGATTTTGAACTGGTTTGCCGCCTTGCCGTTATCCTGGACGTGCCATCCTGCTATTTTTATACGCAGGAAGATGAGCTTGCCCGACTGGTGCTGGCCTGGCACTTACAGCATAAATCGCACTAAAAGCGACCACTCCTTTCCGCTGGCAGCTTTTGCCTGTTGAACTAAGTTCTACTTAGTACATTTTAATTGAGCGGCTAAGAGAATCCTGTTATCTGTTCAGAAGTCAGGATCGACATGCTGCCATATCGTTTAAAACAGGCGCGAGAGAGGATGGGTCTGGCGCAGCAAAGACTGGGGATTTTAGCGGGCATTGATGAAGCCACTGCCAGTGCAAGAATGAACCAGTATGAGCGAGGTGTTCACACACCAGATTTTGAGTTGGTTTGCCGCCTTGCGGCGATCCTGCAGGTGCCCGCATGCTATTTTTACACTCGGGAAGACGAACTGGCCGAGATGATATTGCTCTGGCATGAGCGGCAGAACGCCGGTAACTGAGGCGGCCCCTCCGCCTCTGCAAATCAGAGAACCGAGAGGCGCTTGCTGGATAGTGCCTGAGTGACGACAGCCCTGTCAGCACCACCTGTATTCAACAGACCGGGCTGAAGCCGGTCCGAGATTTCCCGTCATGCAGTCACAAACAATCACCGCCAAATCAGTGCAGCGGGTGCCTTGCATGCAGGCTTATCGCCGCCGGACGAATGGCCTCAACGCTGATGTTGTACTCCTCAACGGTGAGCTTTTCCAGCCGCGCGAAGTTCTCTTCACGGCCGTGCAGCGCAATCACTAACAGGGCGGGTTGCAGTGAGGCCGGCAGTGAAGACCAGTCACCCAGATCGACACCTTTCATATAGCCAAAGCACCACTCTTCCACCACCGTAAACTCTTTACCATCAACGGTGTTAATACCAAACAGCGGCTCGAACTGCTCCGGATATTCGGTCAGGCGGTCGACGATATCATTCATATGCTGGGAAAGCAGATCGTGAAAACGACGGAATTCCTCTTCTGATTCCCATTCAGGCATCTGATCCTCGCCGCCCCAGATGGCTGGCAGCCACTCTTCGGGTGGAACCGTCACCGGTGAGGAAACGATCGCCGTCAGCATGCCGTCCAGTTCGGAGGCATCGACCAGCGACTCTTCGGTTGAATATTTCATGAATATATCGTCCAGCCATTCCAGCTGTTCTTCCGTCAGGGGTCCCTGTTGCATAGCGTCACCTCTCTCCACGTATCATTTTCACCAACCATGCCGGTGAGTATGAGGGTATTCTGGTTGCCAGCGCAGAAAAAAGCTATCCTGACCGTAAAAAACTGCGGCGTGCGCGGCAGGTAAACCGGCGGCTGTCACTCTGTATATGGGATATTCGGGCTATTTTTGCGTTTGCCTGATGCGGGTCATTTCATATTGTCCCGCCGGGTCCATCGACTCCATGGCCTTTTGTAATTCAGCCAGAGCAAACTTCAGAGCCGCAACCTCTTCTTTGAGCGCCTGTACCTCTTCCATGGTGGTTGTCACTGCCCCACCACGGGGAAACGCATTCAGCACATCAGACTCGGTAAACACTCTGACCTGACGGTTATTTATCGTATCAAGCTGATATTTTAAACGGCCACTGTTAATGGCGTTATAAACCGTCTTCCGGCTGACCAGAAACCGTTCAACGATATCACTCACTCTTAGTCTCGTTTCACTCACGGGCTGCCGCTCACCTTTAAATTTCGCCCTCTCTGTGCATCGCCTGTGTAAACAACCTGGCAACCTCTGTCGAAGAGAGCCGCACTAACTTTTTAACCGTCTCTTCATCGCCAAGAAACTGAAAAAGCGACTGTATCAACGCGACTTTTTCGCTGCCGGGGGCAATCGCCATCATCACAATGATCGTCGGTACAATAACCTGTTCAGGCTCATCTGTTCGGTGGAATTCCACCATGCCACGATTAAGCGCTATTGTAAAACCCGTGCGGATGACATGTTCAAACTCCGCGTGTGGAATCGCAATGCTGTGAGTTTCCATATCGATGCCGGTAGGATAATCCGCCTCGCGGAGGATAACGCTGCGGCTAAAATCGTCTTTAACCAGCCCCTCCTCAAACAGGCAGCGGGCCATACGTCGAAGCAGAGACTCGCGACTTTCACCACGCCAACTGACCAGCACCCGGCTTTCACTAAACATCATGGCGGTTCTCCCCTGACGGCAGAGTATTTCTCTGTTCAAACTGACGATCTTCCTGCTTCAGCCTCTTACCATTCCACCAGACCAGGAAAAGGGTCAATACCGACAGAACCGTCACCCCCACCGCTTTCAGCCAGAATGCCTGAATAATTGCCCAGGGCAGCATGGCACCGGCATAATCGATACTGGAAATACTGTTAGCCCCATCAGGCAGGGCAAAGCCGGTACTCACCGCCGTGCTGGTAACGATCGGTGCGAGGCGGGTGCCAATCAATAATGCGATGGTCAGGGTCGCTAAGCCGGTGAGTAATGTCCGGAACATGTCACCACGACACACCGCCGTCACCAAAACGAAGGCAAAGGGCAACCCGGTTAAAGACGCGAAGGGCAGGAACTCATTGCCGGGAACCACAGCAGCCAGCAGCAGCATAACCGGGATCATCAGCATTGAGACAGAAAGCGTGACCGGATGGCCAACGCTGACAGCGGAGTCCAGGCCGATAGCAATGCGACCAAACGACCCGGCACGCGCCTGGGCAATCTCCTGAATACGTTCGCTGATCGGGTATACCCCTTCCATCAACATCTTCGCCATACGGGGAATGATAGTCATAACGGCCGCCATCGTGACGGCTGTTTGCAGAATATCCCTGACGCTGGCATGGGCAATGATTGCCAGGATTGCCCCGATAATGGCCCCCAGCGAGGCCGGGTCGCCGAGTATGGCAAGATGTTTCTGGACAGATTCAGTATCAATACGGATATCCCGCACCTTCGGGATACGATCGACAATATGGCAAACCAGCCAGGCCACGGGAACAAAGGAAACCGAAAAGCCATGCGGCACAGCAATAGAAGGTAAATTAAGATGTTTTTCCACATCCTTTACCGTTCTGTCGGCAATCACCATGGTAATCATGCAGTTGACAGACGCAGCGAAAATTCCCCATCCAAGACTGTCAGTAATAATCGCCACTAAGGATCCGGTAAAGGCATGATGCCAGAGATTCCAGATATCAACGTTTAAGACTCGGGTGGTGCGTGTGTAGAGCATCAGTATATTTATGGCTACGCAGACCGGGATGACCAGCGCACCAACGCGAGTTCCCATCGCGACCGCTGCCGCAGCGGGCCACCCCACATCAATGACCGTCAGCTGTAATCCAAAACGGTCTACGATGGCATGACTGATCGGGGTTAGAGCATCGATCATCAGGTTGACGGTTATGCTCAGCCCGATAAAACCAATCCCCACCATTAAACCGGCTTTAAATGCCCGACTGAATTTAATACGCAACAGTAAGCCAAAAATAATAAAAATCAGGGGCATCATTACCGATGCCCCCATATTCACGATGTAATCGATGGCAAACATAGTTTTGCTCCCGGCTTCAGTTTTCGTTAATCAATGCTTTGATGCTGGCGAAAACGTTATCTGCCCCGATTCCGGTTAATAATGGCACGGCATTGACCACCGGGACGGAAACCGCAACGGGCGAGGTGGAAACAATAAAATCCACATCGTCCCGCGTTTTAGCCTCCGCCACGGTTCCCTGTGAAATGCGAACCCGATCCTTCAGGCCTGAAGAATCCAGAAACGCCTCAATCTTTTTCAGCGCGACGGTACTTGTCGCCACGCCTGCACCACAACAAATCAACATATGTTTCATCACCGTTCTCCCTGTATTGGTGAGTCGGATTAAAACACAGCTGGCAAAGGTAATTTGTGATGAATGTGTAATTTTACACATATGATACACGTTGAAAATGCCTGCGACTATCACCGACACAATCCCTCTCTGTTGAGACCAGAGCCCTGAGTGATGGTGATACGCATCCGCCGATCCGCTGCTGCTGGCGATACGACCGTATCTTCCCCGGGTTTATGGCTGAGAGGCCGCTGTTAAACCGGGATGATCGGGCTGGTGAATGATTGAGTGACGGGGCTGACGTTGGATTCGAGCAACCGCAGCAGAGCGACAGGTTTTTTCCGACGGCCCGTTGCTGAGTGCGTTGTCAGCGAAACTGAAGAACCGCTAATCAGCTGGCACGGTAACGCAGAGGCTTTGCGGCTTCAGCCGGTGCAATCTGACCGATTGCTTACCCGCCATTGATGCCGGCGCTGATGCAGGATCTGCTGATGTGAAGCGTATAAGTCGGCCAGCGAAAGCGTGTCGACTGCCTCTGCCGTGAGTACAGGTGCCGGATCCTGCTGCCGGAGCCAATGCTCACGGCTGGCGATCAGCGGGTCGCTGTGGCTGTTTGCCAGCGATCCCAGCAGAACCTGGCGATATGCAGCCAGCTGTTCCGTCGTCATTGCCGCCAGCACCGCCGTCATCCGCTGTAGAAAAGCCTCAATCGCCTGCCACAGCTCATCATGACTGAGCGTCGGCGATTGCAGGCAAAACAGTATTCCTGAATGCCCGGCCACCTGCCAGTCGCGACAGCTGACCGCGTAACCCATATTCTGCTCGACCCTGAGCTGCTGGAAAAACGCGGGCTGGAAGATCAGCGTCAGGCATCGCCGGGCAGCTGCGGCCTGCGGCGTCATGTCGGTCAGCGGACAAAACAGCACAACGGCAGCATCGTCGCTGTCAGTGTCAACGCAGGATTCAGACGGTGGCAGCGGCAACGGTCGCCCCCATCTGCCCGGCGGGTTAATCGCGCCGGGGAATTGCGCCAGCTGCCTCGCCAGCTGCCGATGCAGCTCACGGCTGCCGCCATACAGACTCGCCTGCCAGGACGCGGCGGGCAGCGGTGAGCCGGACAGCGAATAAGTGACGTTTTGCCACAGCGGCGGCAGGGCGGCAATCAGCGTGCGTACGGCAATATCGCCGCGCAGTGAACGCTGCTGTCGCTGATACGCCCGCTCCCCCTGCTCAACCGCCGCCGCAGGCAACGCGGCCAGCCTCGCCATCAGTGAAGCCAGCGTGGTGATCATCAGTTCAGGGCTGGCGCTCAGCTGGATCAGCCACAGACCCTGGTGGCTCTCCAGCCTCAGCTCACCGCCGCCGTGGGCGCAGCTTCCGGCCAGCGCACGCAGCGCAGCCTGCATAATCTGCCCCCAGGGCGACGGCAGAACCAGCGCCGGACTGAGCAACAGCACCGCCTGCGCGTCATCAGGGCGATCGTGCGGCAGCCGAACGGCAGCAGAAGAAACCGTTTCAGCGCCGGATGTCGGCAGCGGGCGCGGAAAGAAATCCAGCACGGGCATCACGGAGGGCAACAGCGCGTTATCGAGCCGCTGCGCGGACAGAGCGAGGTGAAATCCCTGCACCCGGCGGTGCCCGGTTAACCATGCGCAATCTGGCTGTCGCAGCGCAGATTGCCTTCCATCCCCTGACAGCGGCCGATCGTGGCTGAGTTGCGAGCATTCCGTTTCCCACGCGCCGCTGCGCAGCCTCGTCAGATTTTTCGCCACCAGCTGCGCCAGCAGCGGCTGCCAGCGCAGCGGCCACGCCTCCGGTGGCGCAAAGCCAAACGCACGCTCGCGCAGCCGGTCCATTACCGCTAACTGGCTGAACTGACGTACCGCCAGCGCCGCCGAGTGCCGAAGCTGCTCGTCACTCAGCTTTGCCAGCCGATGCAGCCAGTGGTGCAGTAACCCTTCGGCAATGGCCGCGAACTGTGGCGCCGGCAGCGTCAGTTCAATACTCAGCACCTGCTGCTGCGCGCTGATGTAAGGCCGCAGCACGCGCAGTTCATCGCACAGCCCTTCGGCACGCAGCGCCGCCATCAGGCTCCCTTCGGCTTCATCCAGCAGCAGCTGGCGCAGCAGGGTGATCTCCTCGCTGAAGCCATGCTGAAGCAGGAAGGAGAGCCGCAGCCGCTCCCCGTCCGTCCGCAGCAGCCGGTAATCCCGCTGCGCTGACAGCACCAGCGGCGGCAATTGAGGCATCAACACCTGCGGAGCAGCGTTAAAACGCAGTCCGGCGCGTTCGGCCAGCCGCCAAAGTTCCTCCTCTGTCTGCGGTCCCTGCAGCCACAGCGTGACATTGGCAGCGTGATAAGCGCGCTGATGAAAGCGCAGCAGCGCGCTACGCAGTGCCGCCGCGTCCGTCCCCAAATGCACGCCGTCACCCACCTGAAAACGCTGCCAGGGATGAGAAGCAAATGCCGCACTCAGCGCCGCATCGGTCAGCGTGTCCTGATGCCCGCACAGCAGACGATATTCCGCATCAATCGCCGCCGTCTCCTGACGGATGGCGCTTTCCGCCAGCAGCGGAGCCACCAGCATATCGGTCAGCCGCGCCAGTCCGTCAGCCAGCAGCAGAGGTGAACTTTCAAAAAAGAAGGCCGTGCGGTCGCCGAGGGTAGTGGCATTCAGCCGCCCGCCCTGCGCCTGCACCCACATCATCAGCCGCTCGTCATCCTGAAAGGCCTCGCTACCGGCAAACAGCACGTGTTCCAGCAAATGGGCCAGCCCTGGCCAGGCGTCGGGCTCATGCAGACTGCCCACGCCAACCTGCACCAGCGCCGACGCACATCGGGCTCGCGTATCCGCAATCATGCAGACCTTCAAACCATTGCTGAGCTGGCGCGACTGAACGGACATCGGTCAGGCTTTGAAAATCAGCTGGGCGTTAACCCGCCCGGAGTTCGCCCGGTTGCGGAACTGCAGCTGTTCAATGCGCAGGGTGGTGCAGTTGGCCTGCTCACGGGCGGCCAGAATTTGATGATGATGCTCTGACTTGCTGCATACCGGATCGGCATTGTCGGCGCTACCGGTCAGCATAAAGGCCTGACAGCGGCAGCCACCGAAGTCCTGCTCTTTTTCCGGGCAGGAGCGGCAGGGTTCCGGCATCCAGTCAAAGCCGCGATAGCGGTTAAAGCCGAAGGAGTTGAACCAGATATCCTGCAGGCTCTGCTCCAGCACCGACGGGAACTGAATCGGCAGCTGACGCGCGCTGTGGCACGGCAGCGCGGTGCCTTCCGGGGTCACGCTCAGGAAGATTGCGCCCCAGCCGCCCATGCAGCCTTTCGGTCGTTCTTCATAGTAATCCGGGGTAACGAACAGCAGGTTGGTCAGGTTGTCACTGGCGGACATCTTTTCACGATAGCGTTGCACCACCGCCTCGGCGCGTTCAATCTGATCGCGGGTTGGCAGCAGCCCTTCCCGGTTGAGCTGCGCCCAGCCGTAGAACTGGCAGGTCGCCAGCTCCACATCGTCCGCTTCCAGCTCAATGCACAGTTCGATAATGCGGTCGATCTGATCGATATTGTGGCGATGCAGCACAAAGTTCAGCACCATCGGGTAGCCGTGCGCCTTCACCGCCCGGGCCATCTCCAGTTTCTGCTGAAACGCTTTCTGCGATCCGGCCAGCGCGGCATTCAGCGCCTCGTCGCTGGCCTGGAAGCTGATCTGAATATGATCAAGCCCCGCCTCGGCGAAGGCATCGATCTTTTTCTGCGTCAGGCCGATCCCCGAGGTGATCAGATTGGTGTAGAAACCTAAATCGCGCGCTGCGCGGATCAGCTCCGGCAGATCTTTGCGCACCAGCGGCTCGCCGCCGGAAAAACCGATCTGCACCGCCCCCATCGCACGGGCCTGTTTAAACACCTCGATCCACTGCTCGGTGGTTAACTCCTTCTCCTGCTGAGCAAAATCCAGCGGATTTGAGCAGTACGGGCACTGCAACGGGCAGCGGTAGGTCAGCTCCGCCAGCAGCCACAGCGGCGGATTAACCTTATTGTCAGACTGGGTCACGTAAAATTATCCACTTCTGTTCCCTCGCCTGGGCGAAGAAATCCTTCACATCGTCATCCACGCCACCCGCTTCGGGGAAGCGATCGTTCAGCATCTGAATGATGTCGGCCAGCGTGCGCTTACCGTCCACCAGTTCAAGTATCGCGGTGGCGCTGTCGTTCAGTTTAGCCATGCCTTCCGGATAAAGGATCACATGACAGTTTTGCACCGCTTCCCACTGCAGGCGGTAGCCGCGGCGGAACATCGGAATAGTTTGCGGGTTGCTCACAGCAGTTTTCCTTTATGCCAGACCGGCTGGTCAGTGACGGTGTGATAGGGCGGGCGATTCAGGGCATAGGCCATGGTCATTGCGTCCAGCATGCTCCACAGGATGTCCAGTTTGAATTGCAGGATCTCCAGCATACGCTGCTGTTTTTCCACGGTATTGCAATACTCCAGCGCCAGCTCAAGGCCGTGCTCAACGTCACGACGCGCCTGGCTCAGACGGCCGCGGAAGTAGCCGTAGCCCTCTTCTTCGATCCAGGTGTAATGCTGCGGCCAGCTGTCGAGGCGCGACTGGTGGATCTGCGGCGCAAACAGTTCGGTCAGCGAGCTACAGGCGGCCTCCTGCCACACCGCGCGGCGGGCAAAGTTCACGTAGGCGTCAACCGCAAAGCGTACGCCCGGCAGCACCATCCGCTCGGAAAGCAGCACATCGCGCTCAAGTCCTACCGCCTCGCCCAGCCGAAGCCAGGCCTCAATACCGCCGTCGCTGTCGCCATAGCCGTCATGGTCCAGAATGCGCTGAACCCACTTGCGGCGGGTCTGCGCGTCCGGGCAGTTAGCCATAATCGCCGCGTCTTTCAGCGGAATAGCGGTCTGGTAATAAAAGCGATTCGCCACCCAGCCCTGGATCTGCTCGCGCGTTGCCTCACCGTTGTGCATGGCGACATGATACGGATGATGAATATGGTAAAAGGCGCCGCGATCGCGCAGAGCCTGTTCAAACTGCTCGGGGGTCATCAGTGCTGGCTGGCTCATAGTTCGATACGCATTCCGTCGAAGCTCACCTCAATGCCGCGCTGCGTCAGCGCATGGCGCTCCGGCGAGGATTCATCAAGGATCGGATTAGTGTTGTTAATATGGGTCAGGATCTTGCGGCGGGCAGGCATGCGGCTGAGTAGCGCCATCAGACCCTGCTCTTCCCCCAGCGCCAGATGGCCCATATCACGTCCGGTATGGCATCCCACGCCGGTATTAGCCAGCTCGTTATCCTGCCACAGCGTGCCGTCGATCAGCAGACAGTCGGCCTGCTTCATCAGCTCCAGCAGTTCGGCATCCGGTTCGCCCAGCCCCGGTGCATAAAGCAGCTTGCTGCCGGTGTGGGTATTCTCAATCATCAGCGCGATATTGTGGCCGGGAAGCGGCCGCCCGCGGTACGGCGAGTAAGGCGGCGCATTGCTGAGAATTGGGATCGCGGTGAAGCGCAGCGCCGGGCAGACGGCCACCGAAAACGGCGTTGCAGGCTGGATGGGATGATGAACCAGTCCACCGTTCCAGTGGGCGAGCATGGTAAAGATCGGAAAGCCGCTGGTCAGGTCGGCATGAACCTCAGGCGTGCACCACACCTGATGAGGACAGCCTTCGCGCAGGTTCAGCAGGCCGGTGCAGTGATCGATCTGACTGTCGGTCAAAATGATTGAGCCTATCGCCGTGCCGCGCAGCACGCCGTGCTGATTTAATTCAGGATTGGCAGCAATCTGATGGCAAATATCCGGCGAGGCATTGCACAGCACCCAGTCGGTGCCGTTATCACTGACCGCAATTGAGGATTGGGTTCGCCGCGTGGCAGGGATGCTGCCATCGCGCACACCCTGGCAGTTACGGCAGTGGCAGTTCCACTGCGGGAAACCACCGCCCGCCGCAGAGCCAAGAATCTTGATTTTCATGGGTAAAACCGGGAAAAGGGAAAAAATGCCCGCGGTACACAGCAGGCATCATCTGCATGCGGGATACCCCGGCATGCAGAACTGTTAGCGGTTAGAAATATACAGCGTGACTTCTAAACCCAGACGCATATCGATGAAAGTAGGTTTCGTCCACATGGTCATCTCCTCTAGTGTTGCTAAAAATAAGCCCACCGGAAGCCCGGTGGCAAGGCATGTTTCGAATCTCAAAACATGGCGGCGCAAATGTAGCGCCTATGATAAATCGATATCAACTATTAATTATTGGTGGAATGCTCAATTTCATACTACCGGGTCCAAAAAGCACGATTTATCCCTTCCAGGTCTGCCGCAGAACCCGCAGCCAGTTTGCGTGGCTCAGTTTATCGATCAGCGTATCGCAGTAACCGGCCCCCCGCAGCGCACTGACCAGCCGCGGCAGTCCGCTCACATCGCCGATCTCATCGGGCACGCTAATGCCGTCGAAATCAGAGCCGAACGCCACGCGGTCCTCACCCAGCTTATCCAGCAGGTAATCCAGATGTTCCCGCATCACGCCGAGCGGCGTATTGCCGTCCCGTTTGCCGTCGCTGCGCAGGAAAGCGGTGCCAAAATTCAACCCGACCAGCCCGTCACTCTCTTTGATCGCCGCCAGTTGGGCATCGGTGAGGTTACGCGGCTGCGGACAAAGCGCATGCACGTTGGAGTGGCTGGCCACCAGCGGAGCGTTGCTCAGTTCAGCAGTCTGCCAGAAGGTTTTCTCATTCATATGTGACACATCGATCATCAGCCGGTGCTGATTACAGGCGCGGATCAGCCGCCTACCCGCCTCGGTCATTCCCTCACCGGTATCCGGTGAGCCGGGGAAGCTGCCGCTGATGCCGAAACCGAAGCGGTTGGGGATATTCCAGAATGGCCCGATGCTGCGCAGTCCGGAGGCGACCCAGCCTTCAAGCTGACTCAGGTCCTCGTCCAGCCCTTCAGCCCCCTCAATATGCAGCACCATCGCCAGCACGCCCTGTGCCATGCACTGTTCTATATCGCTGACGCTGCGGCAGATACGCGCCCCCCCCGCCGACTGCTGCTCAATCTGCTGGAAAATGGCGATCTGCTGTTCGGTGATTGCCAGCGGGTCGTGCCGCAGTGCCTCCTGCTCCGCATCGCGCCTGAAGAATTTGGCCACGTACTCTGAGGGCGGCACAAAGACGGCAAACAGGCCCCCGGCAAAGCCCCCCTGCCGCATGCGGGTCAGATCAAGATGACCACCAAGGCGCTGCTGCAAAAAGGCCTCGGCCGGACGTTCAGGATGGTGCAGCCACAGGTGCAGCAGCAGATCGTTGTGGCCGTCAAAAATCGGTTGGGGAATAGGGCTCATTCGCTGTGCCTCTGTTGCGCGGGAAACGTCCAAGCATAACGGAATTTCCGCCGAAGTCAGAGTCGGGGATGAGAGGATTTATCCCATTACGTTTCGATAGCTGAGATCCACCGGGTCAGTGGGGAAGCTTTCATCATTGATTTTCTGCAACAGCAGCTCTGCGGCGGTGTAGACAATACGGTTTTTAAACGAGGGGATCAGACAGAAAGGAAAAAAGGGCCAGGCAAGCCTGGCCCTTACGGGATAAAGACGGCGGTAACCGATCGCCTGACAGATTAGTGAATGATGGCGTTCAGTATCAATACGCCAGCCAGACCGAGGAAGGAGATCAGCGTCTCCATCACCGTCCAGGTTTTCAGCGTTTCAATCACGCTGAGGTTGAAGTAGCCCTTAAACAGCCAGAAGCCGGGATCGTTAACGTGCGAAGCAATAACGCTACCGGAGCCGACTGCCAGCACCATCAGCGCCGGGTCGGCGTGGGTGATGGCAATAATTGGCGTAACGATACCGGCCGTGGTGATCGCCGCCACGGTGGCAGAACCAAGGGCAATACGCAGCATCGCCGCCACGGTCCAGCACATCAGCAACGGAGACAATGACGAGCCTTTCATCATATTGGCAATATAGTCGCCCACGCCGCTGTCTACCAGCACCTGCTTGAAGGCGCCGCCACCGGCGATAATGAACACGATCATTGCAATCGCACCGATGGAGGAACCGCACATCTCCATCACTTCTTCCATCTTGCGACCGTTGCGCAGGCCCAGGGTAAACACCGCAATCACCACCGAGATAAACAGTGCCACCGCCGGGTTGCCGACAAACTCGAAGAACTGGCGCAGCGCGTTCTCTTTTGGCGTGGTCAGCTCAAAGACCGCCGCAATCGCCATCAGGATCACCGGGATAACCGCCGCGAAAATACTGGTCCAGAAGCCCGGCATTTCATGGTCTTTGAAGACTTTTGGGTTATACAGCCCCTCCGGCGGTGACTTTTCGAAGTTTTTCAGGAATCTGGAGAACACCGGCCCGGCAATAATCACCGTAGGGATCGTAATGATCATCCCGTACAGCAGCGTGGTACCGAGGTTAGCGCCAAAGATAATGGCGATCGCCGTTGGCCCCGGATGCGGTGGCAGGAAGCAGTGGGTCACCGACAGTGCAGCCACCATCGGTAAACCTACATACAGCAGCGGCAGGCGAGTGGCAGCCACCACGGTAAACACCAGCGGCAGCAGCAGCACAAAGCCGATTTCATAGAACATCGCCAGGCCAACAACCAGACCGGTGACCATCAGCGCCCACTGCACCCTCCGCTCGCCGAAAGCGGCAATCAGCGTGGTGGCAACGCGCTGCGCGGCGCCGGTGTCGGACACCAGCTTGCCGAGCATGGCGCCAAAACCCAGAATCAGCGCCAGCCCACCGAGCGTGCCACCTACCCCTTTCTGAATCGAAGCGATAACCGCCAGCGGCGTCATCCCTTCCGCAACACCAACCACGGCAGAAACAAAAATCAGAGCGATAAAGCCGTTGATCTTAAAGACGATCATCAGCACCAGAAGCAGAATGACTCCAACAGCTATTATTGTAATGGGCATAGAAATTCCTGTGTTTTAATAAGTCCGGTGTTTTAGGTGTAGCCGCTTACACGGCTACGCGCATGCCGCCGTCGACAAAAAGTAGATGTCCATTCACAAAATCAGAGGCCTTTGAAGCAAGAAACACCGCCGCACCGATTAACTCTTCCGGATTGCCCCAGCGCGCTGCCGGTGTGCGTTTACATAACCAGGAGGTGAAGGCCTCATCATCCGCCAACGCCTGGGTCATTTCAGTTTTAAAGTAGCCCGGCGCAATACCGTTCACCTGAATATTGTGTCTCGCCAGCTCAACGCACATGCCGCGCGTCAGCATGGTGACCGCGCCTTTCGAAGCGGCGTACGGGGTGATAGTGTCGCGGCCCAGTTCGCTCTGCATCGAGCCGATGTTAATGATTTTACCCTGTTTACGGGTCACCATCTGGCGCGCCACTGCCTGAGAAACCAGGAATACCGCCGTCTGGTTAACGGCGATAACGTCGTTCCAGTCCTGCTCCGGGAACTCCAGGAACGGGCGACGGCGCTGAATACCGGCGTTATTCACCAGTACGTCGATTGGCCCGATCTCGCTTTCGATTTTTTCTACGGCCGCATTAACAGCCGCAGACTGGGTGACGTCAAAGGCTACCGCGTGCGCCTTAAAACCCTGCTGCTGCAACGCGGCGGCGGCTTTATCCGCGCCTGGCTGAGTGGTGGCGTTGACGATCACCTCTGCACCCGCTTCAGCCAGCCCTTTCGCCATCAGAAAACCAATTCCGCGGCCGGAACCGGTGATCAGGACACGTTTGTCGGCAAGTGAGAAAAGCATGGTCATGATGTTTCCTTAAAAAGTCAGCTGCACTTTGGCGGCTTTTTGTTTATCACCGGCAAACACCAGCGCAGCATTAACCTGCTGATAGTCATATTCACCGCTAAACAGCGGCAGCGGATTCACCGTGCCGTTGCCCAGCCACTCCACCGCCGTATTAAACTCGGTGGTAAAGCGGAATGAACCTACCAGTTTTATTTCTTTAGCGATCAGCATCATGACCGGGAAGCCCGGCACGTCACCCCCCATGCCCACCTGAACCAGCGTGCCTTTCGCACGCGTGACCTCCAGGCAGCGGGTCAGAGAAGAAGGATGGCCGGAGGCTTCAAACGACACGTCGAAATAGCCCTTTTCCGCCAGATAAGGCGTAAAGTCACCGCTGGCCGCGTGAAGGGTATCGGTGGCACCCATCGCAACCGCCATTGCCAGTGAACGCTCACTGATATCGGCGCAGACCACTTCCGCCGCTCCTTTGGCCTTTGCCGCTGCGGCAATCAGGCAGCCAATAGGGCCAACGCCGGAGATGAAGACTTTTTTGCCCTGGAGATCGCCGCCCTGATTGGCCGCGTGAATGCAAACCGCCAGAGGCTCGGCAAAGACCATCACTTTTTCATCGGCCTGATTGTCGAAAGGTATGCACTGGCTGCTGTCGACCACTTTGTACTGGGTAAAGCCGCCGTCAACGTGTGGGTAGTACATGGCGCTGCCAAAGAAACGCATACCGGTGCACTGATTTTCCTCGTGCGCTTCGCAGTATTTACAGCTGCCGCAGGGTCTGGACGGGTTTATCGCCACTTTCTGATTCGCCTTCAGCGCCGGATTGTCGCTTTTCACCACGTAGCCCGTCACTTCGTGACCCAGGATCATGGGCATTTTTACAGCAAAGTTGCCGACCCTGCCGTGCTGGTAATAGTGCAGATCGGAACCGCAGATGCCGCCGCGCGTAATGCGTACCAGCGTGCCTTCCCCCTGGTAATCAACCTGCTGGCTGACAACCTCGACCTGCTCTTTACCCATAATCATGCAGGACTGCGTGGTCGTGCTCATGAGAAACCTCAAAATACGTGTCAATTGAGGTGCTTATGAAAACGATTTTGTAGATTCGAAACTGTGAATAAGATCACTAAAAAAGCATGTTACCAACCGAATGTTACCGATAACGTGAAGCAGCTTCACTTTTAAAGAAACGTGAATCAGTGGCATACATCACAAAGCCAGCCACTTCACTTTCGTCGCGGCCATATCATCGCTACAGTAAACTCATCCGACCACTTTCGGGGTAGATGATGAGCGTGTCACTGTTCTCGCCACTGGACCTGGGGTTTACCCAGCTCAAAAACCGTTTTCTGATGGGTTCAATGCATACCGGGCTGGAGGAACATCCGCAGGGGGCCGAACGCCTGGCGGCGTTTTACGCCGAACGCGCCCGCGCCGGGGTCGCGCTGATCGTCACCGGCGGTATTGCCCCCACGCCGGAGGGCGTTGTCAGCCCCGGTGCCTCGGTGCTGAATGACAGCTCGCAGCTGGCGCACCATCGCCAGATCACCGACGCCGTACATCAGGCCGGTGGGAAAATTGCCATGCAGATCCTGCATACCGGGCGCTACAGTTACCAGCCCGGCCTTGTGGCCCCTTCAGCGATCAAGGCCCCGATCAATCCCTTCACGCCCCGCGCGCTCAGCCACGAGGAGATTCTGGCGCTGATCGCGGCGTATGCCCGCTGCGCGCGTCTGGCACAGCAGGCCGGATACGACGGCGTGGAGATTATGGCTTCCGAGGGCTATCTGATTAACCAGTTCCTGGTAACCCACACCAATCAGCGTGACGATGAGTGGGGAGGCGACGAGGTGCGCCGCCGCCGCTTCGCGCTGGAGATCCTGCGCGCGGTGCGGGCAGCGGCAGGCAATGAATTTATTATTATCTTTCGCCTGTCGATGCTGGATCTGGTGGACCAGGGCAGCACGCTGGAGCAAACCATCGCACTGGCAAAGGAAGTGGAACAGGCGGGAGCCACGCTGATCAATACCGGTATCGGCTGGCACGAGGCGCGTATCCCGACCATTGCTACCGCCGTGCCGCGCGCGGCATTTACCTGGGTGACACAGGCACTGAAGCCACATCTGCGTATTCCGCTGATTACCACCAACCGTATTAACCACCCGGATGTGGCGCAGGCGGTGCTGGACGAGGGCTGCGCTGATATGGTGTCGATGGCACGTCCGTTCCTCGCCGACGCCGAGTTTGTGCTGAAGGCGCAGCAGGGCCGCGGTGATGAGATCAATACCTGCATCGGCTGTAATCAGGCCTGTCTGGATCAGATTTTCGCCGGCAGGCTGACCTCCTGCCTGGTGAATCCCCGCGCCTGCCATGAAACAACTCTGCCGATGATCCCCACCCCGACCCCGAAAAATCTTGCGGTGATCGGTGCCGGGCCAGCCGGTCTGGCATTTGCGGTGAATGCCGCCGCGCGTGGCCATCGGGTGACGCTGTTTGATGCGCAGCCGGAGATCGGCGGGCAGTTTAATATCGCCCGGCAGATCCCGGGGAAAGCGGAGTTCAGTGAAACCCTGCGCTACTTCCGCCGCCAGCTGGATCTTCACGGCGTGATCCTGCGGCTGAATCAGTACGCCACCGCCTCACAGCTTGGCGAATTCGACGAAGTCATACTGGCAACCGGAATTGAGCCACGCACGCCTGCGATACCAGGCATTGAGCATCCTTCAGTGCTCAGCTATCTGGAGGTGATCCGCGAGAAAAAACCGGTCGGTCAGCGGGTGGCGATTATCGGCGCGGGCGGCATCGGCTTTGATACCGCGGAATATCTGGTGCAGCCTGCGGCTGACGAACCGCAGGATATCGCCAGGTTCTGCGAGGAATGGGGCATCGATCGCACGCTAACGCGGCCCGGCGGTTTAACCCGTCCGGTTGCGCCACAACGCGCCCGCCAGATATGGCTGCTGCAGCGCAAACCGGGAAAACCGGGCGCAGAGCTGGCGAAAACCACCGGCTGGATCCATCGCGCCAGCCTGCATATGCACGGCGTGCAGATGTGGGGCAGCGTTGAATATCAGTGCATTGACGATCGCGGGCTGCATATTCTGCGGGATGGCGAACCGGTCCTGCTGGCGGTGGATAATATTATTATCTGTGCCGGGCAGGAGCCGAGACGAGAGTTAGAAGCCGGACTGCGTGCCGGGAACAAGCCGCTGCACATCATCGGCGGAGCAGACGTAGCCCGGGAGCTGGATGCCCGCCGGGCGATTGCTCAGGGAACGACGCTGGCGCTGGGGATTTAGCCTAACGATCGGCAGAGTGAACGAGGCGATCCTCCGCATCCCGGGCTTTAGTGATGCGGTTGCGCAGGTCGCGGCGGAAAATTTCAATCGTCCACATCCAGATGATATGCCCAAAGGTCTCGGAAAGGATCTCATCGGCGGGCAGATCCCAGAAAGAGGGTGCCCAGCCGCCTGCCGGTAAGACTATGCCATGGAAAATCACCGTGATGACCAGGGCAAACGCCGCCCCCTGCCACATTTTAACAGCGGGGAAAATCTCTGCCAGCCAGCAGTAAAGCATGGCGAAAAATATCGAAAAGAGATGATGAATGCCCGCCACGCCCCAGTTCACCACATGCCCGGACCAGTGATAAATCATCGCATCGGTGTTCAGGCCGAAGTCATTGAGCATCTCGGCAGGCGGAATCGCCCGGTCTGCCGTGCGCGGGGGGAAAGGATTTTCGCTGCCCCATTTTACAAAGCTGGCAATATTGCCACCGAAAAAACCCGCTATCAGTGCGGCAGAGTAACGACGATAAGATTTACTGGTGACAAGACACTGGCGATCCATGCAAAAGAATTCCTTTCAGTTATGAAAATGCCCTTCGTTTCTGCAGAATAACCGTTTTTCATTAACTTATATTATCATTGTGGGCGAGATGGCAGGCCAGCGGCATAAACGCACAACCGGGCGACCAAAAATATTTTGGTAAAACGGTATCAACCTTAGCTTCACAGACGTATATAAAATCTGTCGCCCGTTTATTGAGGAGCATTTTGATGTCGAGTCCCTGGCATTCTCCATTACTTTCCCGCTTCGACTGGCTCGATCACGCTTTTCTACCCGCCGGAGCACGCCCCCCGGCAGAGGCCTTTTATAATCAACAGCGCCACAGCGCGCGGGTGGTAGAGAGCGCTGCGGCACTACCGGTAAAAAGCGTGGAGGCCGACGGGCTGATCGCCAGCGACAGTCGGCCCGTTGCGGTGTATACCGCTGACTGTCTGCCGATCCTGCTGGTCGACGAACAGCAGCGGCAGGTGGCGGCCGTGCATGGCGGGCTGAAAGGCATCCTCGGCGGCGTGCTGATTAATGCTATCCGTCAGCTTTCTGAGCGCGGTAGCGCGCCGGAGCATCTGTTTATCGTGATTGGGCCGTCGATTGGCCCCTGCTGCTACGAGCTGGGCAGGGATTTGATTGCCCGCGCGGAGCAGGACGATCCGCACCAGCTGTCGCCGCTTATGGCCTGGTCCGGGCAGCAGCCGGTAAACCCGGCGGCAGTACGCCCGCAGGCACAGGCAACCACGGATGGCGTGTGGTTTGATTTACCCCTGCTGGCAAAACGCATCGCGCTGAGAGAGGGGGTTCCGGAAGGGCAGATTGAGCTGGCCGGGATCTGCACCTACTGTATGGCAGAGGAACAGGCCAGCTATCGCCGTAACACGCACTGCCAGCACGGCTACCAGCAGCGTTTTTCGTGGATTCGCCTGAGAGATTAACGCACTAACCCGTCACAACGGGGCGGCTGGCGGCTTACCGGGCCCCGCCGCCGCATTTCGCGCTCAGAGTATGGCATCGCGGGGGGATCAGCGCATTTTCACCGAACGCAGGATCACAAACTTCTGGTTGGTGGCGACCGTGGTGCAGTTGCCAAACAGCTTCTTCATTTTGTGGTAGTAGTCCAGGTGACGGTTACCCACGATGCGCAGCTCGCCGCCGTACTGCAGGCAGCGGCGGGCATCGCGGAACATCTGCCAGGCGATATGATCGGTGACCGCGTTCTGCTGATGGAATGGCGGATTGCACAGCACCGCGTGCAGGCGGTCGGAAGGATAGCCCGCCAGCACGTTGTTGACGCGAAACTCACAGCGCGGCAGATCGTCCGGGCAGTTTGACACTACGTTCAGACGGCTCGATGCCACGGCCATATAGGATTCATCAATAAAGTGAACCTGTGCCAGCGGATTCTGCTCTAGCGCCGTCAGGCCAATCACCCCGTTACCGCAGCCGAGATCAACGATCTCACCGTCGATACCTTCCGGCAGGTGCTGCATAAAGAAGCGCGCGCCGATATCCAGCCCGCCACGCGCAAACACGTTGGCGTGGTTGTGGATCAGATAATCGGTACCGTCCAGCGGCCAGGTCGCGATAACCTCACTGTCGGCCAGCTTCGGCGCGTTAAAGGTGGTATAAATCAGCCGTGCCTTTTTCCAGGCCAGCGACGTGGTGGTAACACCAAGGATTTTTTCAAACAGCTGTAGCGTAGAAGTATGAATATCCTTCGCCTTCCCGGCGGCGATAATCTGCGTTTCCGGCGTCACCACCGTGCGCAACGCGCGCAGCTGCTGCTCCAGCAGCGCCAGGGTTTTCGGCACCTTAATCAGCACCCGCGTTGGCGAGGCCGGCAGCGGCGCCAGGCTGTCCAGCAGGTGCACGTCGCACTCATCCAGCTGATTCAGCGTCAGATTCTGCCGGGTCGCCTGCTGGTTCAGCCAGGAGTCGCTGATGCTGTAGACGCCCTCGCCCGCCAGCGCGCAGGCCAGCGCGCCAAAGGTATCGTTAAAAATCAGCGTTGGCCCGGCAGTCGGCTCATCGCCAATGTGTCTCAGCAGGTATTCATCGGCCGCATCCCAGGCCTGCAACGGGCTTTCTTCGCGCATTTGGGGAAAGCGATGCAGCGTCAGCATACGGTTGCTTAGTTCAAGTTGGCTCATGGGAACACCTTAGTGGTAAAATTTCCGCGTTTTATCCCCTAAAATGGGCGCACAGTAAACGTTTTTCTTAAATTTACCTGTCACGCACCTCGCGTACAGCGCAATGCTCAGCAGATCAATCAGAGAGTTATGACAACATTACGCTATCTCAACGGCTATCCCCCTGAACTGATTGCCCGCGTGCAGCAGCTGTCCGATCGCGGCCAGCTTGCGGCCTGGATGGAGAAAAAATATCCCGGCCAGCACGGCATTCAGGACGATAAATCGCTTTATCAGTACGTCGGCGGGCTGAAGCAGCGCTACCTGAAAAACGCCCCCGCGCTGTCGAAAGTGATGTTTGACAATAAGCAGAATCCGGTAAAGGGCACGCTGGGCACCAATACCTTTGTTTCCCGCGTGCAGGGCGGCAGGCTGAAAAGTAATAATGAGATCCGTATCGCCACGCTGTTTCGCGACGGGCCAGAGGCGTTTCTCAAAATGATCGTGGTGCACGAACTGGCGCACCTGAAAGAGAAGGACCACAACAAAGCGTTTTATCAGCTCTGCTGCCACATGGAGCCGGACTATCACCAGCTGGAGTTTGATATGCGCATCTGGCTGAACTTCCGCGATCTCAAATAACCGGTCAGGAAGGGGTATCCGGCTGGCGATGCGGCTCAACGGCAGCAGATCAGATAAAGTCCCGGGCCTTTTGAATCAGGCTGGTTTTGGTCAGCGCCCCGACGTATTTCCGCTCCAGCGGATTGTTCAGCACCGGCAGGCGCTCCAGCGTGATGCGGGCGAAAGCCTCCCAGCCTTCCCGAATGGTCTGATTTTCAAAGATGGTCGGGAAGCTGGCATCCATGACGCAGCTCACCGGCGAGGTCAGCGTGATCTCCTTATCCAGCACCTTATGCGAAATATCATGGATCGATACCGCACCGAGGAAGGTGCCTTTATGGTCGATGACATAAACAAAACGTTCACGCTTCAGCGAGCTGACCGCCAGCGCTTTCCCCACTGAATCTTCCGGCGTCAGCGCCGCGCCGGAGACGATAAACTGCGAGATAATGCCGTTATCAAAGTCGAATTTGGCATCCGACCGGCTGAAGTGACCGGCGATCGCCGGGTAAGTGCTGCCCGACTGCAGACGATAGGCGATCATGGCGGCCAGCACGCAGGCAATCATGGTCGGAAACAGCAGACTGCTGTTGAGCGTCATTTCCAGCACCATCAGCATCGCCATCAGCGGGGCCTGACTCACCGACGACAGCACCGCCCCCATGCCAACGGCGGCAAACACTTCAGCGTTGCTGACCGGCACGCCCGCCATGATCGCCACCAGCGCCACCCCCTGCCCCATCAGCGCGCCGACCAGCAGCGCCGGGGTGAACAAGCCGCCCACCGCGCCGGACCCCACCGAGATCGCCGTTGCCAGCATCTTTAACAGCAGCAGCGCCGCCAGCATCGGCAGCAGAAAGTGACCCGCCATAATCCGCACAATCACCTCATAGCCGTTGCCGAGGATCTGGGTACTGCCGATCGCCAGTGCTCCCACCAGCACGCCGCCCAGCCCCAGCCGCAGCGGCAGGCTGCCAATCCGGGCGAAACGGCGCTTGCTTTGGCCAATCAGCCAGATCATGGCCCAGCCAAACAGCCCGGCCAGCAGGCCAATCCCCACCGTCAGCAGAATGCTGTCCGGCGTCAGTTCAAACTGTGCGTGTGAAAAAGGATAAATCGCCGAGCGGTAGCCCAGCGACCACATGGTCAGCACCGCCACGCCGGAGGAGATAATCAGCGGGATCAGGCGCTGCATGGCTGAGATGCCGAAAGCGATCTCCGCCACGAAGATCGCCGATGCCAGCGGTGCATGATAAACCGAGGCCAGACCGGCCGCAGCGGCCATCGCCACCACGTCACTGTTTTTCAGCGGCAGGGATTTAAACAGCCAGCGCCCCATCAGGCTGCCGCTCAGCGCCGACAACTGCACCATCGGCCCCTCACGACCGATAGAGGCACCGCTGCTGATGCTGGCCAGTGAGGAGAAAGCACGAAACAGCGAGGTGCGGGTCGGCACGCTGTCCAGCCGGGCGTTGATCACTTCCAGATAATCGGTGCGGATCGTCTCTTTCTGTTCTAAAGCAGCGGCATAGCGCAGAAAAAATCCGGCAATCAGCCCGCCGCCGCCGCCAATTAGCGGCCAGACATACCAGGGATAGGTATGCATCGCCTCGGTAATGTCCTGCTGCCCGCTAAAGAGCAGCCCGTCGATAAGCGCGATCAGTTTGCGAAAGCCCAGCGTGACCAGTGACGCCACCAGTCCGACCGGCATCGCGACCAGAATGCTGGTCCAGTTAAGTGCATGTTTACTGCCCGTGGACATCTGTTTACCCCGTCATTCTTTTTTGTATCGTGCGAGAGCCGCGGTGAAAAATCAAATTGTGACTGCGCCAGCGGCGTGGCGTTTTTGTCCATTGCGCCAGCAAAATCACATGTTAATCTGCTTTTTCCTTATTTGGCCGAAACTGCTCCGGCCGGCCTGCAGAATGGAACAAACAATGATTCGCTTTGCCGTCGTAGGAACCAACTGGATCACCCGTCAGTTTGTCGATGCCGCTCATGAAACGGGTAAATTTAAGCTGACCGCCGTCTATTCCCGCACGCTGGAGCAGGCGCGGACCTTCGCCAGCGACTATCCGGTCGAACAGCTTTTTGACTCGCTGGAAGAGATGGCCCGCTCCGATCTGATCGATGCCGTTTATATCGCCAGCCCTAACGCCCTGCACTGCCCGCAGTCGCTGGTTTTCTTACGCCATCGCAAGCACGTGATCTGTGAGAAACCGCTGGCGTCGAACCTGCATGAGGCTGAAGAGATGGTCGCCTGCGCACGTGAGCATCAGGTGGTGCTATTCGAAGCGTTCAAAACCGCCAGCCTGCCGAACTTCCAGGTGCTACAGCAGTCGCTGCCGAAGATTGGCATACTGCGTAAAGCGTTGATTAATTACTGCCAGTACTCCTCGCGCTATCAGCGCTACCTCGACGGTGAAAACCCGAATACCTTTAATCCGCGCTGGTCCAACGGATCGATTATGGATATTGGCTACTACTGTCTTGGCACGGCGGTCAGCCTGTGGGGCGAGCCGCAGAAGGTTATCGCCAGCGCCACGCTGCTGGAAAGCGGCGTCGATGGCGCAGGAACCGTGCTGCTGGACTACGGCAGCTTCGATGTGATCCTGCAACATTCCAAAATCAGCCAGTCATTATTGCCGAGCGAAATCCAGGGTGAGGCCGGTTCGCTGGTGATCGAACAGGTTTCCGAATGCCAGAATATCAGCTTTGTGGCGCGCGGCGCGAAGCCCCAGGATCTCAGCCAGCCGCAGCACATCAATACCATGCTGTACGAGGCCGAAGCCTTTGCCCGGCTGATTGAAACCAACGCCGTAAATCATCCCGGCCTGAACTGTTCGTTGAGCGTGGCGCGGCTGCTGACCGAAATCCGCCGCCAGACTGGCGTGGTGTTCCCTGCCGACCTCCAGCAACCCACGTCAGCCCATGGATAACCACAAATGCCACCGTGCTGTGGACATATCGCGCAGCAGCACGGCTTTATGCTGACCGATAGCGGCTGATTCCGAATTTTCGCTTCCCCTGACACAACATTTCCTTATACTTCCCTGCGCAAACACACAGAAGCCGCCGAAAACAGTGCCGCGCGGCAGAACTACAGATAACGACAGTGATGTAAATATTATGAGTAGAGAAAACAGGGGGCGCGGAATAATCCAGCGCCTGATGCAGGGAAGTCTGGTAACACAAATCATGATCGGACTGCTGGCGGGTATCGCGCTGGCCTGGTTTTCGAAAAGCAATGCGCTGGCCGTTGGTCTGCTGGGGGAACTGTTCGTCAGCGCCCTGAAAGCCGTCGCGCCGGTTCTGGTTTTGGTGCTGGTTATTGCGTCAATCGCCAGCCATCAGCAGGGGCAGAAAACCAATATTCGCCCGATTGTGATGCTGTACCTGCTCAGCACCTTCTGCGCCGCTGTGGTGGCCGTGGTGGCCAGCCACCTGCTGCCGCAGTCACTGACGCTGCGCACGGCAAGTACCGAAATCACCCCGCCTTCCGGCATCCTGGAAGTGCTCGACGGCCTGCTGATGAGCATGGTAGCCAACCCGATTGAAGCCCTGATGAAAGCCAACTACATCGGCATTCTGGTGTGGGGTATCGGCCTGGGCCTGGCGTTCCGCCACAGCAGCGCCAGCACCCGCACCTTTCTCAGCGATGCCTCTGATGCCGTTACCCGCCTGGTGCGCGTGGTGATCCGCTTCGCGCCAATCGGTATCTTTGGTCTGGTCGGTTCGATCCTGGCCTCTACCGGTTTTGAAGCACTGTGGGATTACGCCCATCTCCTTGGCCTGCTGCTGGGCTGTATGCTGCTGATGGCGCTGGTGTTTAACCCACTGCTGGTGTGGTGGCAGATCCGCCGTAACCCTTATCCGCTGGTGTTTACCTGCCTGCGTGAAAGCGGCGTAACCGCCTTCTTCACTCGCAGCTCAGCGGCGAATATTCCGGTCAATATGGCACTGGCGAAAAAGCTGAATCTGGATGAGGACACCTATTCCGTTTCGATTCCGGTCGGCGCCAACATCAGTATGGCCGGGGCGTCAATTACCATTACCGTGCTGACGCTGGCGGCGGTAAACACGCTGGGAATTCATATTGATATTGGCACGGCAATCCTGCTGAGCCTGGTGGCCTCCATCTGTGCCTGCGGTGCCTCCGGCGTGGCCGGTGGCTCGCTGCTGCTGATCCCGGTGGCCTGTAATATGTTTGGTATTCCAAATGAAGTTGCCATGCAGGTGGTGGCCGTCGGCTTTATTATCGGCGTCCTGCAGGATTCTGCGGAAACCGCACTGAACTCGTCAGCGGATATTCTGTTTACCGCCGCAGCCTGTATGGCGGAAGAACGCCGCGCGGGCGTCACGGGGAAGTCTCAGCCGTAATTCTGCCTGGTCTGGTTTCCCGCTCTGCGGAGAAACCAGACCGTTACGTAGCCACGCCAGCAACAAACCGTATTCAGACGACGGAGCTGTGGGTGCTGACACTTCAGCAGCGCTGACCCTCATGCAGTTTCTCAATACGCACTGCCGCATTCCGCTCCAGCTCTCAGCTCTCAGCTCTCAGCTCTCAGCTCTCAGCCTACAGCCTACAGCCTACAGCCTACAGCCTACAGCGTAACCCCACTTTTAAAGATCGCCAGTTCGCGGAACTCATTCACTTCGTTGCGTGTCGGTCGCCCGTTGGCGATCTCAACGAGGGTATCGACAAAGCTCGCCAGCAGATCCGACATCGCAGTGCCGTCAATGAGCTTCCCGGCATCGAAATCAATCCAGTGCGGTTTCTTGTTCGCCAGTTCGCTGTTGGTGGCCAGCTTCACCGTGGGCACAAATCCACCGTAGGGCGTGCCGCGACCGGTGCTGAACAGCACCATATGGCAGCCCGCACCGGCCAGGGCGCTGGTGGCGACCGCATCGTTGCCCGGCGCACTCAGCAGGTTCAGGCCCGGCACTTTCAGGCGCTCACCGTACTTCAGTACGTCCACCACCTGGCTCTGCCCGGCTTTCTGCGTACAGCCCAGCGACTTCTCCTCCAGTGTGGTTATCCCACCCGCTTTGTTGCCCGGTGACGGGTTCTCATAAATTGGCTGGTCATGGGCGATAAAGTATCGCTTGAAGTCGTTCACCATGCTGACGGTTTTGTCAAAGGTTGCTTCATCGCGGCAGCGGCTCATCAGAATACGCTCCGCACCAAACATTTCCGGCACTTCGGTCAGTACCGTGGTTCCACCATTGGCAATCATCTGATCCGAGAAGCGACCCAGCAGCGGATTGGCGGTAATGCCGGAGAGACCGTCCGAACCGCCGCATTCCAGACCAAACTTCAGCTCGCTGAGTTTGCCCGGCTGGCGCTGGTCATGGCGCATTATCTCGTAAAGCTCGTGCAGCAGCGCCAGTCCGGCCTCCACTTCATCATCCTGCTGCTGACAAATCATATAGCGCACCCGGCTGTCATCACTGTCGCCCAGCGTCTGGCGAAACTCATCCACCTGATTGTTTTCACAACCGAGGCCAATCACCAGCACCGCTCCGGCGTTCGGGTGACGTACCATGTTCTGCAGCATGGTGCGAGTATTCTCGTGGTCCTGGCCCAGCTGTGAACAGCCAAAGGTATGGCTGAACAGGTACGCACCGTCGATCCCTTCCGCCTGATGAGTCTCTTTCAGAAACCGCTGCAGAATTTGCCGGGCGATGCCGTTAACACAGCCGACCGTGGGCAGGATCCACAGCTCGTTGCGGATACCGACATCGCCATTGCCACGGCGAAAGATCTGCACTTCACGATCCGCCGCCTGCGGCGGTAAGGTGGCAAAGTCAGGCAGATAATCATACTCATCCAGATCGCTCAGATTGGTGCGGGCGTTCTGCGTATGAATGATTTCACCCGGCACAACGGGGCGGGTGGCGTGACCAATCGGCAGGCCATATTTCATCACCAGACTGCCGGTTTCTAGCGGCTGGAGGGCAAATTTATGCCCGCGTCCGACCGGCTGCGCCAGCACTACCCTCTGCTCTCCAACAGTGACCTGCTCACCCGCCTCCAGGTCACGCAGCGCGACGGCAACGTTATCCAGATCGTGAATTTTGACACTTTGCATGGCGAATACCTTACTTAATCTGCGCCAGTGCGGCGCGCATACCAACGGTCATCATCTGTTCCAGCTGTGCGGTGACGCTCGCTGTCAGACCCGGAAGACGGTTCAGATCCTGTTCCCAGTGGGCTGCATCAGCCAGCACTTCGCTGACCAGCTGGCTGAGGGCGATATCCTGTTGATCCACCCGCTGCCACAGGGAAGCGAAGCGCGTCAGCCAGTGGGCATCGTCCTGCAGCGCGTAGCGTTTTCCGCTGCGTTCGCCACGGTAATACGCCAGCAGTGCCGCCAGGGCGAAGCTCAGGCGCGGCGATGGCGCTCCCCGACGTTCAATCTGCGTCAGCAGCGCGGGCAACAGCCGGGTGCGGAATTTGGTCATGCCGTTCAGCGCAATCGCACTCAGCTGGTGGCGGATAAAGGGGTTGCGGAAGCGGTTAAGTACCGCATCCGCAAAGGTATTCAGCTCTTCCGGCGGCTGTGACAGCGTCGGGATAATCTCCTGTCGCAGGGTGGCATCAATAAAGTCAGCGATATCTGCGTCATCCATCGCTTCACCGACGGTATCCAGCCCGGCGAGAAACGCCACCGGCACCATCGCGGTGTGCGCGCCGTTCAGGATCGCCACCTTGCGCGCCTTATAGGGTGCGATATCGTCGACCAGGCGAATATTCAGCGGCAGCTGGTCGAGGCGCAGCGCCTGCGTCAGCCACGCCGGCCCGGCAATAATCAGCTGGTAGTAAACCTCACCCGCCACCAGATAGTCATCGTGATAGCCAAGCTCAGCGTGCAGATCGGCGGCATCATCGGGATAGCCGGTCACAATGCGGTCAACCAGCGTGGAGCAGAAGGTGTTGCTCTGCTCTACCCACAGGCAAAACGCCGCAGGTAATTGCCAGGCGTGGGCCTGGTGCAGTACCCGCTCACGCAGCACCGCACCGTTATCGTCGATCAGCTCGCAGGGCAGGATCACCCAGCCTTTATCCGTTGCACCGTCGAAATGCCGCCAGCGTTCCAGCAGCAACCGCGTCAGTTTGGCCGGGAAGCTGGCCGGTGGGGCGCTGTCGGGCGTATCGCCCGCATCAAGGCAGATACCCGCTTCGGTGGTATTGGAGAAAACGAATTTCATCTCCGGGCTGCGTGCCAGCGCAAGAAATGCTTCGTAGTCGTCCACCGGATGTATTTCACGGTTAACCGAGCGGATCAGCCGCGCTTCGCTGACTACGTTTCCCTGGTCGTTGATACCGCGTATCAGCGTGGTGTACAGCCCCTGCTGGCTGTTCAGGCTGCGCTTCGCGGCGGCGTTACGTGGCCTGACGACCACTACGCCTGCATCCAGATCGGTGTGCTGGTTCAACAGGTCTAACTGCCAGTCGATAAAGGCACGAAGAAAATTGCCTTCACCAAACTGGATCACGCGCTCGGTGTCCTGGCGGCCTGGAAAATTCTCGCGGTTCAGCATCGGCATTGGGTATCCCCTGGAAATTTCGCTGTTTCAATCCAGCAAAGTTATCATACCAATTATGCCGGGCGTTGAAGAAATAGTGAGTCACCGATCACAAAAACCGCTATTCCCTGCGGCTAATGACCTTTCCCTCACCACCAAAATAATTATAACTCATTGTAAAAAATAACAAATTTAAACTCAGCGTTTACACTGCCACTGGCTATGCGGTATTGAGCTCAGAATTAATGGTATAACACCTTTGTCGACAGCACGGCACGGATCCTGACGGGGTGCATATCGGGACAAGAACGCACGTCTGTTTTTTAGCATCACGAAAGTGGTATAACAGCTTCATGCAAACATTGTGTATTGGAGCATGAACCATGCAACAGATCGACTCACGTCGTCTCTACCAGCAGCTGGCAGCAGAGTTGAAACGACGCCTTGAACAAGGCCAGTACCGGGTGGGTGACAAACTGCCCGCCGAGCGTTTTATTGCGGAAGAGATGAGCGTCAGTCGGACCGTGGTGCGCGAGGCGATCATTATGCTGGAAGTGGAAGGATACGTTGAAGTGCGTAAAGGCTCCGGTATCCATGTGGTGTCACAACAGCAGAAGAAAAGCGTCACCCCCAGCAGCCAGCTGGAGTTTGCCAGCTTCGGGCCTTTTGAGCTGCTTCAGGCTCGCCAGCTGATTGAAAGCAACGTTGCCGAGTTTGCCGCCACCCAGGTGACCCGTCAGGATATTGTGCAGCTGATGTCCATTCAGGAGCAGGCTCGCCGCGAAGATCGCTTCCGTGACTCCGAGTGGGATATGAAATTTCACGTGCAGATTGCCCTCGCCACACAGAACAGTGCACTGGCGGCAATTGTTGAAAAAATGTGGTTACACCGGCTAGACAATCCTTACTGGCTAAAACTGCATGAACATATCGATGAACGCTCGATTGAAAGCTGGTGCGAGGATCATGATAACATCCTGAAAGCGCTGATTCGTAAGGACCCGGCAGGCAGCAAGCTGGCGATGTGGCAGCACCTGGAAAATACCCGCCAGATGCTGTTCAATGCCACAACAGATGACTTTGAATTTAACGTAGACCGGTACATGTTTGCTGAAAATCCGGTTATCGCTCTGGATAGCCTCGCCAGCGACGAAAAGTAAGCCTTTTCACGTGGATTGAGTCAGCTTACGTTCACTTATGTCAGCCAGTGTAAAACTCCTTCACGCCGGACCTGTCGAACGGTAAAACATCCTTGGGTCCGGTGTTTCTTCCTGTCCAGACTTGCTTAACTTTGTTACAGTTATCTTCTGTTTTTACCCTTTGTAAAAGACTTTAAGATTTCGATGCTTTTTCTGGCCACTCTGTTTAGCCGCCCGCGCATCTGCACCACTCAAATAATGAATTCAGCATGTAGAATTGCTTTCAACCGGGCCAACTATGATGTTCAGGACTATTTATGGATATTTTTAAAGATTTAATCCACGCCTTATGGCAGCAAGATTACATCACGCTGGCTGACCCCACGCTGGTCTGGGCGCTTTACTTCATCCTGTTTATGATTCTGTTTCTGGAAAATGGCCTGCTTCCGGCTGCGTTTCTTCCCGGCGACAGCCTGCTGATTCTGGTCGGCGTGCTGATTGCGAAAGGCACCATGAGTTTTCCACTCACGCTGTTCATCCTCACCACCGGCGCCAGCCTTGGCTGCTGGGTCAGTTATATTCAGGGCAAGTGGCTCGGCAATACGCCGCTGGTACAAAAATGGCTTTCGCATCTTCCCGCTCAGTATCATCAGCGCGCCCACCAGCTGTTCCATCGCCACGGGCTTTCAGCACTGCTGATTGGGCGGTTTATCGCCTTTGTTCGTACGCTGTTACCCACTATTGCCGGGCTTTCCGGCCTCAGCAATGCGCGCTTCCAGTTCTTCAACTGGATGAGCGGCCTGCTGTGGGTTCTGATTCTGACCGTGCTGGGCTTTGCGCTGGGTAAAACGCCGCTGTTCCGTAAATACGAAGACCAGCTGATGTTCTGCCTGATGCTTCTGCCGCTGGTGCTGCTGGTCTTTGGTCTCTGTGGTTCTCTGTATGTGCTGTGGCGTAAAAAAACGTCGCAGGGAGGCAAGTAACCATGCCCTCCCTGTTCAAGCTACCGACCAGGATCTTACGTGCAGTGCCCAGGCTTGGGTTGCTGACGGCCTCGCTGCTGACGTTTGCGCTGGTCGTCGCCCTACTGCCCGCGCTGTTTCGCAGTGAGGCCGCGCTGCAAATCCGGACGTTACGCCAGGGCAACAGCCTGCCCGATGGCTTTTATATCTATCAGTCCCTGAGCGCCCAGGGGATTCGCATCAAAAGTATTACCCCGGACCATGATTCACTGGTAATTAGATTCGATTCACAGGAACAAAGCTACGCGGCGGAAAAGGTGCTGCGCGAGCTGCTGCCTTTTGGCTTCAACATCGCCCGTCAGGAAGATCACGGCGCGGTAAAATGGGTCAACCGTATCAGCCTTCGAACGTAATTCTCCCCGTGACAGCGGAGGTGGAGAGGATTGTTGTTCTGTTTTGAGCTTTTCACTTTTTCTGTCTATGCTTAAACATCTTAATGCCGCCCTGTACTCAGGAAATCGACAGCCCCTTGTGGCTGCCATTGCAAAGGAAGGTCACCATTATGAAATACCGCTTAACACTCGCTCTTAGCCTGTTGACTGCGGCCTCACTGGCTCAGGCAGGGCCGCTCTGCCAGCAAAAAGAGCAGGCTATTCAGCATCAAATTGATATTGCACGCCAGCATGATAATCAGCGTCAGGTCAACGGACTGGAGCGTGCGCTGACTGAAACGCGCGCCCACTGTTCGGATGAAAGCGTCCGAAAGGCTCATCAGGAAAAGATTCAGCAACATCAGAAAAAAGTCACCGAGCGGGAACACGAACTGCAGCAGGAACGTGACGAGGGTGGCGACAGTAAAAAAATCGCAAAACGTGAAAAAAAACTGGCTGACGCTCAACGCGAGCTGAAGGAAGTGCAGGCTGCACCCTATTAAGGTTAGCCGTCTGCCCTAACATTAAAATCATAAGTAAGGAGTCTTCCATGTCTAAAGATACCACGTCAGAACATCTGCGCGCTGAGCTGAAAACTTTGGCCGATACGCTGGAAGAAGTACTGAGTTCCTCCAGTGAAAAGTCCAAAAACGAGCTGGAAAAACTGCACAGCAAGGCACAGAGCGCATTAAAAAACACCCGTGCCCGTCTGGGTGATTCCGGCGAGCGCATCGCGCAGACTACCCGTGAAGCAGCAGACCGCGCTGACGTTTACGTTCGTGATAATCCCTGGACCAGCGTGGGTATCGGCGCAGCGATCGGTGTGGTATTGGGCGTTCTGCTGACTCGTCGTTAATATGAGAGATAATCAGCAAAATCATGGCCCCGGCAAAGGGGTCATTAATATCGGGCACCGGATCATCACCACGCTGGTAGGTATCGTTGAAACCCGCCTGCGGCTGGCGGTGGTTGAACTGGAAGCGGAAAAAGCCAACCTGATTCAGATGATGATCATGGTGGGCCTGACCCTGCTGTTCACCGCATTCGGCCTGATGAGTCTGATGGTACTGGTTATCTGGGCCGTCGATGCTCAATATCGACTGATGGCGATGGCAATCACCACCGGAGTGCTGTTTGCCCTGGCGCTGATTTTCGGCCTGTGGGCACTGGTAAAATCACGGCGCTCCACCCTGCTCAGCGCCAGCCGCAGGGAGCTGGCCAGCGATCGGAAACTGCTGGAGGATGAGTAATGAGCCGTCGCGATCGTGAAAAGCGTACCGCTGACCTGCTGCGGCTGATTCAACAGCAGCGTCTGGACTTAAGCGCCGGGCGCAAAGACTGGCTGGAAGCCACCGACCGTTATGACCGGGGCTGGCTGAGCCTGGTCAGTGCCAAACGCTTCCTGGCGATTGGCAGTGGTGTTTTCGCGATCTGGTCAGTGCGCCATCCCCGTTTCCTCACGCGCTGGGCCCGGCGCGGTGTGGGTGCCTGGAGCACGTGGCGTATGGTGCGCAACGCCCTGCCGAAACGTTAAACATTGGCCGCATTGCCCCTTGCGGCCACTCTTTCCAATTTTCTTGAACAACTTCGACAGATTATCTTGCTTACATTAGCGAAACTCCGCATCTATTATCTCCAACAACGAACGGCACTGAGCGCTAAAACAGCGCCCGGCCAGCGTAAAACAGGGACCACCTGATAGCACGGTCCATAAAATTCTTGTTGGGGATTATTATGAAAAAATTAGAAGATACTGGTTTCTTAGTGGCTCGCATTCTGATGCCAATTCTGTTTATCGTCGCGGGCTGGGGAAAAATCACCGGTTACGCCGGTACACAGCAGTATATGGAGGCGATGGGCGTGCCGGGCTTCTTCCTGCCGCTGACCATTCTGCTGGAGTTCGGCGGCGGTCTGGCGATTCTGTTTGGTTTCCTGACTCGTTTTACCGCGCTGTTTACCGCCGCCTTTACTCTGCTGACGGCATTTATCTTCCACACCAATTTTGCGGAAGGCCCGAACTCCATTATGTTTATGAAAAACCTGACCATTGCCGGTGGCTACCTGCTGCTGGGACTGGTGGGGCCTGGCGCGTACAGCATCGACCGTCTGCTGGGTAAAAAGTGGTGATTCCACTACACTTATCACAGTGAAAAATTCAGGGCGAGGATCATATCCTCGCCCTGGCAATTTAGGGAGGAACGATGGGACAGCTTATTGATGGCGTATGGCATGATAACTGGTATGACACTGAATCTACCGGCGGCCGCTTTAAACGTTCAGAATCGGTATTCCGGAACTGGGTCACGGCCGACGGTAACGCCGGTCCGCACGGTAAAGGTGGCTTTCGCGCCGAAGCCGACCGCTACCATCTGTATGTATCCCTCGCGTGCCCGTGGGCACATCGCACGCTGATTATGCGCCAGCTGAAAGGGCTGGAAGCGATGATTTCAGTATCCGTTGTTCATCCGCTGATGCTGGAGAACGGCTGGAGCTTTGACGAAGACTTCCCCGACGTTACCGGCGACAGCCTGTATCAGAACGAATATCTGTATCAGCTGTACCTGCATGCCGATCCAACCTACACCGGCCGCGTAACGGTGCCAGTACTGTGGGACAAGCATCAACACACCATCGTCAGCAATGAATCCGCCGATATCATCCGCATGTTCAACAGCGCGTTTGACGGCGTGGGTGCCCGCGCCGGAGATTATTATCCTGCCGAACTGCGTGAAGAAATTGATGAACTGAACGGCTGGATCTACGACACAGTCAATAACGGCGTATACAAGGCAGGTTTTGCCACCAGCCAGCCTGCCTATGATGAAGCGGTCACCGCGCTGTTCAACTCGCTGGAGCGCCTGGAGCAGATTCTCGGGCAGCGGCGCTACCTGACCGGCGATCGCCTGACCGAAGCCGATATACGCCTGTGGACCACGCTGGTTCGCTTCGACCCGGTTTACGTCACCCACTTTAAATGCGACAGGCATCGCATCGGTGACTACCTCAACCTGAACGGCTTCCTGCGTGAGATTTATCAGCTGCCGGGCATTGCAGGCACGGTCAATCTGCCGCATATCCGTCACCACTACTATCGCAGCCATAAAACGATCAACCCGAACGGGGTGATTTCGGTCGGCCCGGCATTTAACTGGGACGAACCGCACGGCCGCGATGAGCGTTTTGCCTGACCCTGCCCGTTAACATTCGGGGCGATTTTCATTTCGCCCCGAACGATCCGCACCCTTTATTGATCTGGAACAAATTCCCGCGATTCGCACCTACGTATCTTTATTGATGTAAACGCAAATGTGGATTAACCGGAAGCCATCTTCCTGGAGCGGAACCATGATCAAAACTCTCTCATTCTGCCTGGCCGTCGTCATGCTGTGCTACGTTGCCTTCGTCGGTCACTACTACTACGAAACTTACTCAACGTTCACCGACCTTGAGCATTCTCAGGAAAGCACTGCCAACCCTGCGCCGTAAGAGATATCATCCCTGCGGGGCACTATCCCTGGCGCTTCGCCAGCAGTTTAGGGATTTCCCGCAGGCACCAGGCCTTGGCTTCACCCATGCTGTCGCGCCGCCAGGCCATGATAATGTCCACTTCACGGGTGTATTCCGGACTGACCACGCGCAGACGTCCTTCAGCGATGTCCTGCTCTACCATGGGGTAAGGCATTGTGCCCACGCCCAACCCCGCCAGCAGGGCACGGTGCTTGTCTTCGATGGTGCTGACGGTCAGGCGCTGCTGCTTATCCAGCAGGGTGACGGTTAATACCGGCCTTTCACGCGCGGTATCCGCCACCGCGATGCCGCGATATTTCACCCGGGTGGTTTCGGAAAGCGGTTCCGGCTCCTGATGAATAGGATGATCCGGGCTGGCGACATAGACGCTCAGCAGCGAGTAGAGCTTGCGGGTATTGATCTCTGAGGACGCACGAAAATGCAGATCGGGCGCGATAACAATATCGGCACGCCCCTGCTCCAGCCGCTCCCAGGCTCCGGCCAGCACTTCGGTCATCAGCGAAACCTGAGTGTTGGCTTTATTTGCCAGCTTGTCCACCAGCGGAAACAGCAGTTCGGTAGAGACCAGCGCTTCAATGGCAATCGTCAGATGCGTTTCCCAGCCGCGCGCCAGGGCTTCGGCGTCCGTGGTCAACTTGTCAGCGGCTTCCAGCAGTACGCGGCCTCGCTCAAGCAGCATCCGCCCGACGTTGGTGAATTTGGTGCGATGGCCGGAGCGATCAAACAATACCACGTCCAGCTCCTCCTCCAGTTTCTGCATGGTGTAGCTTAAAGCCGAAGGGACTCTACCCAGCTCATCCGCCGCGGCAGCAAAACTTCCGCGACGATCGATAGCGTCCATAACACGTAGTGCTTCAAGCGTCAGAGCACGATCTTTAGCCATAGCCTTTCTCTGTCAGGAAATTTGAATATGCCGAGCAGATTAACTGGCTGGCATTCACCCGTCCAGAAACTTACCATAACCAGATAATAAATGGTCGGCCCAGACCCGACTTATCCAGGAGAACAGCATGATTGTCAGTCGTACAGCGCAACAGTGTGGCAAAGCCGATTACGGCTGGCTTCAGGCTCGCTATACTTTCTCCTTCGGCCACTATTTCGATCCCAAATTATTAGGGTACGCCTCGCTTCGCGTACTCAATCAGGAAGTGCTGGCACCAGGGGCTTCCTTTCAACCCAGAACCTATCCAAAAGTCGATGTGCTGAACCTGATATTGCGCGGTGAGGCGGAATATCGGGACAGCGCAGGCCATCACGAAACGGCGCGCGCCGGTGAGGCGCTGCTGCTGGCAACGCAGCCGGGGATCAGCTACAGCGAACACAATATCAGCAAAGAGAGCGACCTGACGCGGCTTCAGCTGTGGCTGGATGCCTGCCCGGAACGAGAAAATCATCGCGTACAGCGGATAAGCGTGCCTGAACGGCAAACCTGCTCACTGCTGGCCTCTCCGGACGGCAGCGAAGGCAGCCTGCAGCTGCGGCAACAGGTATGGATCTACCATATTGCATTACAGCCGGGCGAAAGTTGTCAGATGAACCTGCACGGGCCACGGGCCTATTTGCAGTCGATTCACGGGTCCTTCAGGGCGGTTACCCATTCACGCGAACAGGAAATCCTGACCTGCGGCGACGGTGCCTTTGTGCGTGAAGAAGAGTGTGTTTTGTTAACGGCGGAAACGCCGCTGCGTGCGCTGGTGATTGATTTACCGGTATAGCGGGCCTTCTGAGAGAGATTCCTGCAGCAGCGCCACGGCCGGTTCCCCGTTTCCCTCGCGCTGCGCCATGACAATCGCCCCATCAATCATTAGCGTCAGTCGTTGCGCCAGCCGGATGTTATGCTCATCGTCAGGCAGACAGCTGGCAACAACGGCTGTCATCGCCTGTTTGTGCTGGCGTATCACCGGCAGTGATTCCGGCAGAGTCGGGTACTGATCGTCAAAAAGCAAAAAACCCGCCGAAGCGGGTTTTTTGTCGAAGAAGTTGAAGCTGACCGATAAGCCGGGTTCTGTCGTGGACAGTCATTCATCTAGGCCAGCAATCGCTCACTGGCTCAAGCAGCCTACCCGGGTTCAGTACGGGCCGTACCTGATGAACCCCTATTTGGCCTTGCTCCGGGTGGAGTTTACCGTGCCACGGACTGTTACCAGCCGCGCGGTGCGCTCTTACCGCACCCTTTCACCCTTACCTGATCCCGCTTGCGCGGGCCATCGGCGGTTTGCTCTCTGTTGCACTGGTCGTGGGTTTCCCCCCCAGGCGTTACCTGGCACCCTGCCCTATGGAGCCCGGACTTTCCTCCCCTCCGCCCGTCTCC
>CAJYIY010000108.1 GCA_913775305.1 uncultured Erwinia sp.
AGAGGACTATGAACGCGACTGGCAGCAGCGTTTTACCCTCGCGGATTTGAATGACATTGGTCAACGCAGTCTGGGACTGGCATAAGCGTCGGGGCGGCTGGCCTGAGTGTGGGCCAGCTACTGAAGCCAGCTGGCACCGCGAGGTGTGCCCTTCAGAATATCTGTTAGACTGATCCGAATAGATCCCGCCTGATTATAAGACTGAATGAACAGCAGACACGAACAAATCATCCAGCTGGTGAATGAAAGAGGCAGCGTCAGCGTCAGCGAGCTGTCACAGCTGACCGGTGTTTCTGAAGTGACCATCCGCCAGGATCTCAACGCGCTGGCGCGCGACAACTTTTTAAGGCGGGTTCACGGTTCCGCCGTGGCGCCGGACAGCGACGACGTGAACTCCCGCATGCAGACCCGTTACCGGACCAAACAGGGGCTGGCCGAGTTTGCGGCCTCGCAGATCGGTGACGGTGAAGCCATCTTTATTGAAGGCGGGAGTACCAATGCCCTGCTGGCTCGCGAACTGGCGTCGCGCCGCGATCTGACCATCATCACCGTCAGTCATTTTATTGCTCATCTCCTGCGCGACTCGCAGTGCGAAGTGATTATCCTGGGCGGCCAGTATCAGAAAAGCAGTGAGTCCGTAGTCGGTCCGTTAACCCGCTACTGCATACAGCAGCTTAACTTCCACAAGGCCTTTATCGGCGTGGATGGCTGGCATCCCGATACCGGTTTTACCGGTCGCAATATGATGCGCTGTGACGTAGTGAATGCGGTGATGGCCAGGGGAACCTGGACCATCGCGCTGACGGACTCCTCCAAGTTTGGCAGCGTACACCCCTACCCTATCTCAACGGAACATACCTTCAGCCAGATCATTACCGACGATGGCCTGTCGCCTGATACCCGCAGGACGCTGGTCAGGCAGAAATATCAGCTGGATATTGTCACCCAGCGCCGCTAGAGCTGGCTGTGCTGAACGGGGTTATGACGCCCGGTAACGGTACAGCTTCCACAATGCCCCTTCCCATTGCTACCCTGTAGAGGTGAATTCACGGTTATTGAGGCAAGGGATGAAAGTAGTCACAGAGCAGGCTGACGCAGAGTTTATGCAGGCATTTTTTCAAAACGAACCGGCTGAGGACGAATACAACGCGCAGCGAGCGGCAACGATCCAACAGGCGCTGATCGCCGCCGTGGCACAGAAAAATCGCGAGTTGACGCTGTTCTGGCAGCACGCCGTTACCTTCCTCGCGCTGTTTGTTTTTCTCTATACCGCGCTGGGCGCTTCGCTGACGCTGGATCTCTCTTCCGGCAACGCCAGCCACGGCCATAAAAGTATTGAATATGCGCTGGAAGCTATCCCGGTGCTGATCGCCTTTTCCGGCTACTTTATTGCCATTTTGTATCTGTTTCACTGTAAAACCAGCGCCCGCCGCACGGCAAGCTGGGATCGGGCGATTCATGCGCTGGAAGCACAGGGTTCCGGCAGCCTGTTCACTGCCGTTAACGTTCGCAGTGTTGGAGCCAGCGACTATGCTCCATCGGCTATCGCCACCGCCCTGGCGCTGTTTATCGGCCTGACCTGGCTGGTGATCTATAACTACCTTACCTTCACCACCAGCGGTGTGATAGGCAGTGTGATCTCGCTGTTTATCAGCACCATGACCTACGTGATTCTGGATATCCAGCTGCTGAAACCGGCACATAACCATGCGGCACCGGCTGAACCGGTGAAAGAAGACGACAAAAACGAAGAGAAGTCATCCCCGCGCGAACGCGATGAAATGAACCACTGAGGCTGGCGAGCCGGGCAGTGGTGCGGGGGCCTTTTCACCCGGCTGACTCAATACCTGATGCTGTGACTACTGACACCGATCAACGATGAAAATGCCCAGAAGACGGGCCAATGCAGGAGATGCCATGAGAATTATTCTTTCCGCCGTCATACTTTTCGCTGCCGCCTCAGCCAGCGCAGCGGACGATCGGCAAACCGAGGCCAGCTATATCACTCATCTGTGCAAGGTGGTGGTACAGAAGCCGGAGGCATCGGCTGATTTTTACCTGGAAAAAATCAAGGAGATGAGCCTGCGCGGTGAATCATCCCCGGTGCCGAACCAGGAACCGTTCGATCAGGAGATCGCGGAAGAAGTGGTTAACAGCTGGCTGTCGCTGTCGCCGGAACAGCGCCAGCAGGCAAAATCTGCCGAAGGCTGTCAGCAGCTGATGGCCAGCGAGTTTCAGCAGGCCGATTAAAACCGGATAGGATAAAACAGGCAGACCACCGGTTCCTCCACCGGTGGTCGATACACTCGTCGCCCCATGCAGCCTGATGGCTTACCGTTCGAGCTGTCATCAGGCGTTACGGTCTTCGAAACAGCACCAGACTGCGTCCCGCCAGTTCGAAGTCCTCCTCCTGAGTGATCACCTGCTTCTGACATTCAGCACTGGCCGTGTTCAGCTCCAGTATCCATCCGCCATCACCGATTTGTGGAATGCGAAACGGCACACTGCCCTCAAACGGGTTAAACAGCATCAGCACGTCATGCCAGATCCCCTCACGCCCCTGCAGGTCAGGCCGGGTCAGGTAGAGCCCGATAGTCGCCCCCTCATCCCACTGGCCGGACTGCTGCGGGCCCCCCCCGGCGTTGAACCACTGGATCACCATGCCGTCGCGCCAGCTTTCACGACGCAGTAGCGGCTGGCTGGCGCGTAGCGCAATCAGCCGGCGGGTGAAATCACGCAGCGCCCCGGCGCTTTCCGGCAGATTTTCCCAGTGTATCCAGGAGATTTCACTGTCCTGACAGTAGCCGTTATTATTGCCCAGCTGACTTCGGCCAAACTCATCCCCGGCCAGCAGCATCGGCGTTCCGTGGGAAAACAGCAGCGTGGTGAGAAAATTACGCTTCTGACTGTCGCGCACGGCATTAATGTCTGCGTCGTTCGTCGGACCCTCTGCGCCGTAGTTGAAAGAACGGTTATCGTTATGGCCGTCGTTATTCTCTTCGCCGTTGGCCTCGTTGTGCTTCTCGTTGTACGACACCAGGTCGTTAAGCGTGAAGCCATCGTGCGCGGTGATAAAGTTGACGCTCGCCCAGGGACGACGCCCGCGCAAATCGTACAGATCGCCGGAGCCAAGGAGGCGGGCAGCAAAATCCGTTGCAACATTTTCACCCCGCCAGTACTCACGCACCGTGTCACGATATTTATCGTTCCACTCTCCCCAGCCTGGCGGGAAGCCACCGACCTGATAGCCACCCGGCCCGATATCCCAGGGTTCACCTATCAGTTTCAGTTTTGCCAGCACCGGATCCTGCATCACCGCATCAAAAAAGCCCCCGCGCTGATCAAAACCTTCCGGTTCACGCCCCAGAATAGTGCCGAGGTCAAAACGAAAACCATCGATATGCATCGCTTCTGCCCAGTAGCGCAGGGAATCCATAACCATTTGCAACACGCGGGGATGCGAAGTATTCACCGTGTTTCCGGTACCGGTATCGTTGATGTAATAACGGTGCCGATCCGGCAGGGTGCGGTAATAGGAAAAGTTATCGATGCCTTTGAATGACAGTGTTGGCCCGAGCTCATTGCCTTCTGCCGTATGGTTATAAACCACATCGAGGATCACTTCGATTCCGGCATCGTGATACGCCCGCACCATCTCCCGGAAGCCCTGAATACCTCCGGGACCGTAATAGCGACTGGCGGGCACGAAGAAGCCGAGCGAGTTGTAGCCCCAGAAATTTTTCAGTCCTCTATCCAGCAGGTGCTGGTCGTCGGGGAACCAGTGCACCGGCAGCAGTTCTACCGAGGTGATCCCCAGGCTTTTGATATAATCCACTGAGGCCTGATGCCCCATCCCCTCAAAGGTACCGCGCAGTTCCGGCGGAATAGCCGGATTCAGCTGGGTGAAACCTTTGACGTGCGTTTCATAGAGCACCGTATGCGGCCATGCGACCGCCGGACGGC
>CAJYIY010000109.1 GCA_913775305.1 uncultured Erwinia sp.
AGCAGCGGCAGACTACAAAATTGACAAAGAAGGACAGCACGCCTTCGTTCAGTTCCGGATTAAGCACCTTGGCTACAGCTGGCTTTACGGCAGCTTTAAAGATTTTGACGGGGGTTTCACCTGGGACAAGGCCGATCCGTCTAAAGATAAAGTCAACGTGACGATTAATACTGGCAGCGTGGACACCCATCATGCCGAGCGCGACAAGCACCTGCGCAGTGCCGACTTCCTTAATGTAGGAAAATTCCCACAGGCTACCTTTACCTCAACCGCCGTTTCTGAGAAGGATAATGTGCTGGACGTCGAGGGTAATCTGACGCTGAACGGCGTGACTAAACCCGTGAAGCTGGAGGCAAAACTGATCGGCGAAGGTCAGGATCCGTGGGGCGGTGAGCGTGCCGGTTTTGAAGCAACAGGCAAGTTTGCGTTGAAGGATTTTAACATCAAATCGGACTTAGGGCCGGCTTCGCAGGAGGTGGAGTTGATTATCTCTGTAGAAGGCGTGCGTCAGTAAGCGTATAACTCGCCACCTCACCGTCCGGGAGGTGGCGTTGTACCAGCGCTTACTCTTCAGGAATATGCATGGTGGTACTGAGCAGACCACGAGACTTATTGAATATTTTATTGCCATTTTCGCGCCCGGCCCGGCGGACACGCTGTTCTTCCGGTGACAGCGCCAGCTCTTCCATGCACATCGGGCTACAGCAGTGATTGAATTTCTCGGCACAACTCGGGCACTGGATGAACAGCAAATGACATCCATCGTTCAGGCAGTTGACGTGGGTATCACACGGCGCGCCACACTGATGGCAGTTGGCGATCACATCTTCTGATATACGCTCCCCCATTCGTTCATCAAAGACAAAGTTTTTGCCCTTAAAACGAACCGGCAGCCCCTGCTCACGGGCACGGCGCGCGTACTCAATAATGCCGCCTTCAATGTGATAGACGTTTTTGAAACCGTTGTGGCGCATCCATGCACTGGCTTTTTCGCAACGGATCCCGCCGGTACAGTACATCACGATTTTTTTGTCTTTGTCCTGTTGCAGCATATCCACGGCCATCGGAAGCTGATCGCGGAAGGTGTCTGCCGGGATCTCCAGCGCATTGTCAAAGTGCCCCACTTCATACTCATAGTGGTTACGCATATCAACAAAAACCGCCTGCGGGTCGTCAAGCATGGCATTGACTTCGGCCGCTTTCAGATAGGCCCCTACGTCGCTGGCATCAAAAGTCTCGTCGGTAATTCCATCGGCAACGATGCGCTCGCGAACTTTAAGACGTAGTACCCAGAAGGATTTACCGTCGTCATCCAGCGCAATATTCATACGCAGGTTATCCAGCTGCGCATGGAAAGCGTACAGCATGGATTTCATGCTTTCATACTGGCTGGCCGGAACGCTGACCTGAGCGTTGATGCCTTCAGCGGCAACATAAACACGACCAAAAACCTTCAGTCTGGTCAGCTCAATATAGAGCGCGTCGCGAAAGGCTTTCGGATCGTCAATGGTGAAATACTTATAGAAAGAAACTGTGGTACGCGGCTCGGTTTCAGCCAACATGCGTGCCTTCAGCTCTTCATTGGAAACAAGGTTATGTAACACTGGCATGGTGTTCGTTCCTGAATTCTGAAAGAGTGAAATTTTTTGCGGCGCTATCATACCTGAATTACGCTGAAATGCACTGCCCGATATTGCCCCTGCCTGCTCAGGGCTGAACTTCTCGCTACCGACTTTCTAAGTCTATTCAGTCGGATAAACTTTCTGAGCCGCCAGTTCAAGGCCAGGAAAAATCCGTTAACACGTGCTATGATCGTATCCGTTCGGGTCTGGCAGAAGCCAATTTTCGCCTGCTGATGAGGTGTGTTGTTCTGGTTTTCAGGGCAACCTTACGGGTAAGTTTTCAACAGAAATAACGGAATCAACTCCTGCTTAACCGAATAAAAATCACCCGGGCAGGACTTTATTTCGCAGGATATGTAAAAAATGGCACAATAGGCCATTAATAAACCCTCAGGGACAAGATAACATCCCTCTTTTTACGATCTGGAAACTCATGACTCAGCTGCCTCAATTTAGCCGCGCATTGCTGCATCCCCGTTATTGGTTTACCTGGTTGGGTATTGCCCTGCTTTATCTTCTGGTTCTGTTGCCTTACCCACTGCTGTATTACATCGGCTGTGGACTTGGACGCCTCTCCCTGCGTTTTCTTAAACGTCGCGTCAGCGTTGCAAGACGTAATCTGGAGCTTTGCTTTCCTGATATGCCCGCTGCGGAGCGCGAAGCGATGATCGTGCGCAATTTTGAATCGCTGGGAATGGGGCTGATTGAAACCGGCATGGCGTGGTTCTGGCCTGACTGGCGAGTCAGCCGCTGGTTTCAGGTCAGCGGTCTGGAGCACATTACTAAAGCAGCAACGGACAAAAAAGGGGTGCTGTTGATCGGCATGCATTTCCTGACGCTGGAGCTGGGAGCTCGTATTTTCGGTATCCATAATCCCGGCATTGGTGTTTACCGCCCAAACGACAATGCCCTGCTGGACTGGCTGCAAACCTGGGGACGCATGCGTTCAAATAAAAGTATGCTGGACCGCAAAGATCTCAAGGGAATGATCCGCGCACTCAAAAATGGCGACATTATCTGGTATGCCCCTGACCACGATTACGGCCCCAAAAGCAGTGTATTTGTGCCCTTTTTTGCCGTTGAGCAGGCCGCCTCGACGAAAGGAAGTTATCTGTTAATCCGCAGCGGTAATCCGGCGGTTATTCCCTTCGTACCCCGCCGGCTGCCCTCTGGTAAAGGCTATGAGATGGTGATCCTGCCGGAAGAACAGGATATCTCGCTGGAAAATGAAAGCGCCACCGCAGCCCGAATGAACAAGATTGTTGAACACGGCGTGCTGATGGCTCCGGAACAGTATATGTGGCTGCACCGCCGCTTTAAAACGCGTCCGGAAGGAGCGCCTTCGCTCTACTGAGTCCCCGTTCTGCCTGTCTGACTCCCGGGTCTGACAGGCATTACCGCAGCCCTGCCGTTTCACAACCCCCTGTTTCTCAAGCCCCCTTTACCAGCGCATACTGCTCCGAAGTGATTCCGCCCCGTGTCAGAACCTGCGACTGATAGTCAGCCCATTCGGGTGTATGATGATCGCTCATGATGTACAGGACGCGACAATTCTGACCGCGCGTTACGACTTTTGGCCGCGTTAAGACGCTGTTCGACCGGCAAACGGATGACAGCAGCGCAGCCCCCTCAGCCTGGCAGGAAAATATTTCCTCGCTGCCTCCTTGCATCTTGATGCACAGCGACAACACTTAACGATGTTTTTTACCTATACGCCAGTAAGGAGAAGTACATGACCCTTTATGCAACTCTGGAAGAAGCCATTGATGCCGCTCGCGAAGAGTATCTTGTCGCAAACCCTGATGTGAATGAGGAAGAGGCTTCCGTAGAACAGTTTGCGATGCAGAAATATGTAATGCAGGACGGTGACATCATGTGGCAGGTGGAGTTTTTCACTAACGAAGGTGATGAGGGTGAATGCCTGCCGCTGCGTAGCGGCGAAGCCGCTCAGGCGATTTTTGACGGTGATTTCGACGAGATCGAGCTACGTCAGGAATGGCTGGCTGAAAACACCCTGCACGAGTGGGATGAAGGGGAGTTTCAGCTGGTGCCGCCAGAGGGCAGTGAAGAGGCCGATGCCGCCGCAGAGGAGTGGGAAGATGACAACAGCGAGTCCGACCGCTGGGCATAGACAAGTGTCGGGACGGATGGTAAGAGTTTACTCATAGGGTCCGTGCTGTGCATCTACCGGCAGTAACAGCGTATCGACAACCAGCGACAGTGGCAGGTCAATGATGGTCAGAAAACGCCAGGGAGTATCCCTGATGTCCCACTGCACGCCCGGATAATACTGATTGCCGTGTCCCTGTCCGGGCACGGCTCTGCTGATGATACTGCCGCAGCCACTCAGCACCAGCACGCATAAACCTACAGTTAAACCACGTAACAGCATAGCCACCACATCACATTTCAGGGTAAAAAACGCACTATTCTACCCACAGTTATACCATCCGCCATAGCCTCCGGTGAAAATTATGCGTCAATCTCCCGGCATCAGGGGAAAAAAAAGCCGGGACCCTGTCCCGGCTTTTGATAACCCTTGTCGATTACGACGCGCTATCGCTCACTGGCTTCGCATTGTTTAACGCCAGCGGGTTAAGCTGTAGCGTATGATAATGGTCAAGCCAGTCGTGATACTTATCCGCGTTCTGCCACAGACGATAGTGCATACGCGACAGCGTAACCGGATCGCTCAGCAGTGCAAGACGACTGTCGCGATCCAGCCTGGCGGGTGACTGACTCAGCGCCTGCTCAACGCGGCGGTCGCGGGCATAGTCGAGAATATCGCTTTTCAGGTGACGCGAGGTCGCCATCGCACTGGCCAGCGCGTTAAGCGATGGATGGAACATCGCATGCATAAACCCGTTATCCAGCGCACGCTCACGGTTCAGTTCCACATAGCGGTCGGTATCCAGTAGCTCCTGCGGTGGCTGATACTCTTCCGGGATCAGGAACAGTTTCTGTCGCTTAGAGGCCTGGCCAAGCGTGCGGCGGCTGGACCATACTGAAACAAACGGCGACAGGATCAGTGAGAAGACAATCGGCGACAGCCACCAGAGGAAGTTCAGATCCAGCCAGCCCATCCCCCCGGCCCACACCAGCCCCAGCAGCATTTGCGAACCGTGACGCCTGAAGGCCTCGCTCCACGGAGTGGCATCATCATCACGCTGCGGTGAATTCCAGACCACTTCCCAACCGAGGAAAGCACTGACCACAAACACCGTATGGAACAGCATGCGCACCGGTGCCAGCAGCACCGAGAACAGCATTTCCAGGAACAGCGATACCAGCACGCGCAGGGCTCCACCGTAAGGTTTGGCCCCTTTACACCACACCAGCACCACGCTTAGCAGTTTCGGCAGGAATAACAGCACCAGAGTAGTCGAGAACAGCGCGATGGCCAGTTCAGGACGCCACTGCGGCCAGACCGGGAACAGCTGCCTTGGCTGCATAAAGTACTGTGGCTCAATCAGCGTGTGTACTACCTGCAGCGCCGTGGACAGCGCAAGGAACATAAACCACAGCGGCGCTGAGAGATAGGACATCACTCCCGTCAGGAACACCGCACGGTGTACCGGGTGCATGCCTTTCACCAGGAACAGGCGGAAGTTCATCAGGTTACCGTGACACCAGCGGCGGTCACGCTTCAGCTCATCAAGCAGGTTTGGCGGCAGCTCTTCATAAGAACCCGGCAGGTCGTATGCGATCCACACGCCCCAGCCGGCACGGCGCATCAGAGCCGCCTCCACGAAGTCATGCGACAGGATCGAACCGGCAAATGAGCCTTCGCCCGGCAGCGGAGCCAGCGCACAGTGCTCGATAAACGGCTTAACGCGAATAATCGCATTATGGCCCCAATAGTGGGACTCACCCAGCTGCCAGAAATGCAGACCGGCTGTAAACAACGGGCCGTATACCCGGGTGGCAAACTGCTGGCAGCGCGCATAGAGCGTATCCATACCGGAAGCCTTTGGCGAAGACTGGATAATCCCGGCATTCGGGTTCGCTTCCATCATTCGCACCAGGCCGTTCAGGCAGCCACCGCTCATCACGCTGTCAGCATCCAGTACCACCATGTAGCTGTACTGGCTGCCCCAGCGGCGGCAGAAGTCATCGATGTTTCCGGATTTACGCTTCACGCGGCGGCGGCGGCGGCGATAGAAAATGCGCCCCTCGCCACCGACGTCACGAACCAGTTCCATCCATGCCTTTTGCTCGGCCATACAGATATCAGGATTGTAGCTGTCGCTGAGGATGTAAACGTCATAGTGCTGCTGTTCACCGCTACGGACGACTGACTCCCAGGTCGCACGCAGACCGGCAAACACGCGCTCCACATCCTCGTTGCAAATCGGCATAATCAGAGCGGTACGGTGTTCCGGGTTGATCGGCTCGTTGCCGGTCGTTTTGTAGGAAATACTGTACTTATCCTTACCGATCAGCAATTGCAGAAAGCCCATCAGCGCGGTCCAGAATCCTGCCGAAACCCAGCAGAACAGGATAGCGAACAGGAACAGGATCCCGGTTTGCAGTACGTAAGGGAGGATCTGCAACAGCGACTGCTGCCAGTTCTGATTGATCATTTCGATCGGGTCGATCAGTGCCCAGCCCTGGTAAGGCAGAATAGTCTTCATATACCAGGTGGCAATCACCGTCTGGAAAACGGTGAGGAACAGCAAAATATAGCGACGAATGGAGCCGACATAGCGCCAGTTATCTTCGCTTTTTTGCTCTTCCTTCGTGGCGTAACGATGCGTGCTCTTGCGCCCACGCAGCGAATCCCATGCCCTGGCGACCGGGTTGGTGCGCCACTCCTCGGGATACATTGAGGAGCGGGTATGCGGAGGCATTGCCTTCAGGGTGCTGCGGCCCAGCGCATCCTGATCGAACTGGCGTCCTTCATCAACCGATTCCGGCCAGCTCATTTCAACGCGCGCTTTGACCGACTGCTGAGGTGCATCATCAGGACGGATTTCAGAAGGCGCTTCGCCCGCCAGCTCAAAATGCAGCTGGCTGAAGCTCTCTTCATCACGCAGTTTCTGCTGCTGCTCAGCGGGGAGCGGCAGCGCGTCGATGTATTCATCGGGTATCACTGTAGACTTATTCATTGGCAGGCAGCTGATAGCTCCAGGTTTCTGTCAGCGTCTTATCACCGTTCACCAGTGCAGCACGCATCTCAGTCGGCTGTTTGTTGTCTTTCACGCGCAGACGCATCACCAAACGCCAGCCTTTCGTGACCGGGTTATAGCGGACGCTGTTCTCAACCAGCTCGCCGTTGTTACCGATGCTGACCTGCGGCGTGACCGGAGTATCCTGCGGCAGCATACTCATTTCCGGACCAACAAAGTCAACGATAAAGGCCACGGTACCGTCCGGCTGCCGCACCAGATTAGACTGCTTAACATCTCCGGTAGAGCGCAACGTGTCTTTTACGTAGGCCGTTTCCGGTGAATGCAGCAGGCTTTCATCCCGCGTAAAGTGCAGACGATAAGAGAACTTCATCTCTTTACCCGGCTCCGGCAGGCTTTCCGGGCTCCAGAATGCCACGATGTTATCGTTGGTTTCATCGGCGGTGGGTATCTCTACCAGTTCGACGCGACCTTTGCCCCAGTCGCCTTTTGGCTCAATCCAGCCGCTTGGACGCAGATCGTAGCGATCGTCCAGATCCTGGTACTGACTGAAATCACGCCCGCGCTGAAGCAGACCGAATCCGCGTGGGTTTTCCACGGTGAAAGTGCTGACGGCGAGGTGGCGAGGATTATTCAGCGGACGCCAGATCCATTCTCCATTTCCGGCGTGAATCGACAGGCCGTTGGAGTCGTGCAGTTCTTTACGATAGTTGGTCTGCTGAGACGGCTGGTTAGCGCCGAAGAGGTACATGCTGGTCAACGGCGCGATGCCCAGCTTGCCGACTTTGTCGCGCAGATAGACTTTAGAGGTGACGTCAACGGTACTGTCTTTCCCCGGTGAGATCAGGAAACGGTAGGCGCCGGTGGCACGCGGAGAATCCAGCAGCGCGTAGATAACCAGGTGCTTATCCTGCGGCTTAGGACGTTCAATCCAGAACTCTTTGAAGCGCGGGAACTCTTCACCGGATGGCAGAGCGGTGTCAATCGCCAGACCCCGTGCGGACAAACCATAGACCTGCCCTGCCCCGATGACGCGGAAATAGCTGGCGCCCAGGAAGCTGGCAATCTCGTCTTTTTTATCTTTACTGTTCAGCGGATACAGAACTTTAAACCCGGCAAAGCCAAGGTTCTTGAGCGTATCCGGATCGTGCGGGACATCGCCAAAATTGAAGTAGTCAGGTGAGTATTTGATAGCGCGAACGCTGTTGGCGGTCACTTCATTGAGTTTGACCGTCAAATCGAAATACATTCCCTGATGATAGAATTCCAGCTTGAAGGGCGTCTTCAGCTTACCCCAGTATGCTTTGTCATGATTGAACTGAATCTGCTGGTAGCTGGCATATTTCATATCGCGCAGTTGAGAAGGCAGATTACTCTTCGGCGCTTCAAACCCCTTTCCAGCCAGGTCCTTTGCCTGTTTTGCAACGTCGTCAATGCTAAACGCCCATCCAGAATTGGCATACATGGCAAGCAGAACTGCAGCACCGATCCAACGTCGCTGCATTTGCTTTGGTTTTTTGTTCATTTTAATTAGCACAACCCCCCCTTTACGGGTGCAAAAATCAATCCTAAACATCTTAATGGATAATCAAGCATTCCGACAGCATGACCGCGTTTTTGTTCCACTATTCCGAACGCGCAAGCGCCGTAATCTCAAGTGGTTAGCGGATACAGATTCGACTGATAGTATACCAGTGATTACTCTATTACAGTAAGCAGCAAGCTTTAGGCTGGTTCAGGGTGAGCCAGTGTCGTAACGCATTGAAAACCGGATAAATATGACTAAAAACTCATCGCAACGAGAATACTTCTTAGATTCGATTCGCGCCTGGCTGATGTTATTGGGTGTCCCCTTTCATCTGTCGTTAATTTATTCTGCACAAAACTGGTCGGTAAACAGTCCGACACCGTCGGACTGGCTGACGTTGCTGAATGAGTTTATCCATGCTTTTCGCATGCAGGTGTTCTTTGTCATATCGGGCTATTTCTCCTATATGCTGTACATGCGCTACACGCCGGGCCACTGGTTGAAGATCCGCGCTGAGCGTGTCGGGATCCCGATGCTTGCGGCCATTCCGCTGATTACTCTGCCTCAGTTCTTCATCCTTAAAGAGCTGACCAGTAAAATCGGCGACTGGAGCCGGATGAGTCCCTACCAGAAATACAATGCGCTGGTCTGGGATCTGATTTCTCACCTCTGGTTCCTGCTGGTGCTGCTGGTATTGACCGTGGCGGGTTTCTGGCTGTTCCGGTTGTTACGCGATGGCAAACGGGAAAAAACAGACTATTCCGATCTGAGCTGGGGCAAATTAAGCGTCGTTATCCTGCTGTGCGCACTGGGATGGGGGGCATTTCGCCAACTGATTCTGTATGTGGCACCCCAGGTCACCGCCGACGGCCTGTTCAATATAGCGGTATTGCAGTCGTTAATGTATCTGCCGTTCTTTATGCTCGGGGCGATGGCCTGGAAATATCCGGCCATTAAGGCCCTGTTTGTGAAGCCCAATCCATGGACGTTTGTTGGCGCTGCGCTGGCATTTGCTGCCTATGTGGCTAATCTGAAATGGAGTTCAGGCGAAGGCTGGATGTACGAG
>CAJYIY010000110.1 GCA_913775305.1 uncultured Erwinia sp.
GCAAAACTTTTTGAACCTGCCGCTATCGTTTCGGTGGCGTGATCCATCAGCGTGCCACTAGTCATAGCCGACCCTCCAGCATCAGCCCCGCCGTTGCTTTCGCCGAACCGATTACGCCAGGGATCCCCGCTCCCGGATGCGTGCCCGCACCAACCAGATAGAGATTAGCGATTCGGCTGTCACGGTTATGGGGCCGGAACCAGGCGCTCTGCCGCAGAATGGGTTCGACGGAAAATGCCGATCCCTGCCAGGCTCCCAGCCGATCGCGGAAATCAAACGGCGTAAACATGCGGTGGGTGACCAGCTGATCGCGCAGGCCGGGCATGTAATGCTGCTCCAGATAGGCGAAGATGCGATCGCGCAGGCGCGGGCCTTCCACCGTCCAGTCAAGATCCGCCGTACCCAGATGAGGCACCGGCGCTAAAACGTAATAACTGCCGCAGCCGGGCGGGGCAAGAGAGGGATCGGTCACGCAGGGCGCATGCAGATAAAGGGAAAAATCCTCCGACAGCGTCGGGGAGTGAAAAATTTCGTCGATCAGCGCCTTATAGCGCGGGCCGAAGCAGACGGTGTGGTGCGCCAGCTGGCTGTGATGTTTGTTTAATCCGAAGTAGAGCACAAACAGCGAGTTGCTCATGCGCTTACGCTTGAGCGAGGCCCCGCGTGCCGCGCCGACAGGATGATCCCCCAGCAGCTTGGCATAGGTCTGTACCACATCGGCGTTAGAGGCGACCGAGTCGGCGGCAATGCGCCGCCCGTCCTTCAGCTGAACCGCGCTGATACGGTCACCCTCCGTCTCCAGCTTCGTCACTTCAGCGTTCAGCTCCAGCGTACCGCCGAGATCCTCAAACAGTTTCACCATGCCCTGTACCAGCGCGCCGGTGCCTCCACGAGCAAACCATACGCCCCATTCGCGCTCCAGCGCGTGAATCAGCGTGTAAATGGATGAGGTCGCGAAAGGATTGCCGCCGACCAGCAGCGAGTGGAAAGAGAACGCCTGGCGCAGCTGCTCGTTTTCAATAAACTTCGCCACCATGCCGTAAACGCTGCGCCATGCCTGGAGCCGCGCCAGCTGGGGCCCTGCGCGCAGCATATCGCGGAAGGATAAAAACGGCACGCTGCCCAGCTTCAGGTATCCTTCTTTGAACACCGCTTTCGAATAGGCCAGAAACTGCCGATAGCCTTCAACGTCGCGCGGGCTGATGCGCCGGATCTGGGCTTCGAGTCGTGCCTGATCGTTGTCATAATCAAAGACTTCACCGTCCTCCCAGCAAAGCCGGTAAAACGGCGTCACCGGCATCAGATCGACATAATCTTCAATTCGTTTACCGGCCAGGCTGAACAGCTCTTCGATCGCCGTTGGATCGGTAATCACCGTGGGTCCGGCGTCAAAGGTGAATCCACTGTCCTGATAGACATAGGCGCGGCCGCCCGGTTTATCCCGCTGCTCCAGCAGCAACGTGGGGAGGCCTGCAGCCTGCAGGCGTATTGCCAGGGCAAGGCCGCCGAAGCCAGAACCGATAACTACTGTTTTACTCATCGTGGAAAGCTCGCAGCCGGGGAGAATATTTCAGTGCGGCGCGCAGGGCTTCGCCAACCGGAACCGGTGGCTTACCTGCCAGAATCCGCACCTTGTCTTGCAGCGTCAGCTGGCCCGCATAAAAGCGGGCAATCAGACCCTGGTTCAAATGATAAAATCGCTGCATCACCTGCCAGCGCGCTTGTGGACGCCCGGCGAGAAAAAGCATGCGGTTGAGGAGACGGAAAAAGCGCTGACGTCGCCACTGCATCCGGGCGTAGTTCTCAATCAGCGTGAACAGCGCACCGGCATGAAGATCGGGCGCGGCCGCAATTCGATCCGCCAGTGTGACTGCCTGCGGCAGTGAATATCCGGTGGTGGCGTGAAACAGCCCGACGCGCAGACCGCTGCCCGGCTGACCCGCCTGAGCCTGCCAGAATGCCTGCGCATCGCCGGCCAGGGTAATGGGCAGATTGCCCTGCTCTTCCCGCTCCAGTTGCTCAAGGCTCCAGCCCTGACGCTCCGCGTACTGGCGGATCTGACCCCGCGCGAGATCGAGATCCAGCGTGGCGCGGTCGATGTAATGCGTGTCTTCAATCAGCAACTGATGATCAGACAGCGGCAGCGTGTAAACAAAACGATAGCCCGCCGACTGATCGACCGTTGCGTCCATCAGTATTGGTCGGGTCAGACCGTGGGGCTGACTCAGCCGCCACTGCTGGCCTAAAAAGGCCTGGCAACCCGTTATCAGATCTGGGCTGGGGCGGTAGCCACGCCCGTCAATCACCGCCCCCGCACTCAGCGTTTGTCCGTCGTCCAGCGTCACCGTTTCCGGCGTCAGGCTCACGACGCGTTTGCCGGTCCACAGATTGTCGCCCAGCGCCTCGCTGACCAGGGTGTTAAAGTGCCCGGAGGTCACGCTAAGATACTCACCCACCAGCGTGCGGTTCAGCGACGGGAAGCGCACGTCATAGCCCGACCAGCGATGTGCCACCAGCGGGGAAATCCAGCGGTGCTGCGCGGGTTGCAGATCGCGGTGATGGAAGGACCAGGTATGATTTCCCCCCGGCTCCGCATTCGCCTCCAGCACCAGCACGCGCAGTTCCGGCCGCCGCTGGCGCAGACGCCAGGCGATAAGACCGTTCGCCAGGCCGGCACCAACCAGTATCAAATCCCAGTGCGGTGCGGTCATACGGCGGGCACCAGTTTAGCCTGTTGGAGATCGCGCAGATTGCTGCTGCCGGTACAAAAGCACGCCACGCGCAGCTGCTCAATAATCACCTGAAAATGGTCAATCACCGCCTCGCTGGACCGGGTAGCGCAGTCCAGCACGCCTGCCGCCTGCCCGACCACGTCTGCGCCCATGCAGAGCGCTTTCGCCGCGTCGATACCATCGGCGATGCCGCCCGATGCAATCAGCGGAATCTGAGGCAGCGCCTGATGCAGCTGAGTGAGCGCCTGGGCGGTGGGGATCCCCCAGTCAGAGAAGGCCATCGCCACTGCGCGGGCCTGCGGTGAGGCCGCACGCTCCCCTTCGACCGCCGCCCAGCTGGTTCCGCCCACGCCGGCGATATCCAGCATCGACACGCCCACATCCACCAGCTGACGCGCAACCTGCACTGACAGGCCCGCACCGACCTCTTTCACGATCACCGGCACCGGCAGCGCTTCAACCGCGTGAGCGATAGCCGCCAGCACGCCGCGCCAGTCGCGGTCACCGCCATGCTGCAGCGCTTCCTGAAGTGGATTGAGGTGGACGATCAGCGCGTCTGCTTCGATCATGTCCACCGCCCGCTGCGCATAATCGGTGCCGTTTTTTCCGGCAATTTGCGCTGCGCCGAGATTTGCCAGTAGCGGAATATCCGCTGCCAGCTGACGCAGTTCCCGCGTCAGCCCCCAGTCCTGTTCGCTTTCCAACGCCACGCGCTGGGAGCCCACCCCCATCGCCAGCCCCAGTGCCTGAGCGGCTTCCGCAAGATGACGGTTAATGGTTTTTGCCCGTTGAGTGCCGCCGGTCATTGAGCTGATCAGCAGGGGAGCTTTCAGCGTTTTACCCAACAGCACCGTCTGAAGATCGATACGATCGAGGTTCAGTTCCGGCAGCGCACAGTGCTCAAAGTGCCACCGTTCAAAGCCGGTGGTACGAGTTTTAACGTTGCGCGGTCCGTTCAGAACGATATCGAGGTGATCGCTTTTGCGCTGTATCAGATCGGTCATTATCACCCCGGCTGCGACTGGGTGCTGTTCTTGCCAAACAGCGCCATCTGCTTATCAAACCAGGCGTGCATAAAATGCCGGGTAGAGATACCGCGATGGCAGGCGCTGGTAATGTGTTCATCCGCACTGCGCAGATGTTCACGCAGCTTCTGATGAACGGCTTCGGCCCCGAGTAACGCCACCAGCGTCGATTTACCGCTGTCCTGATTAGCGTCCTTGCCGGTGTTGCTCAGGCCATCTGAGAGATCGTCCATTAACTGGAAGGCCTGCCCCAGATCCTGGGCGAAACAACGCAGCCGCTGCCGCGTTTGCGGCGAAGCGTCCGCAACGATGGCGGCCATTTGTAGCGAAGCATCGAATAAGCGACTGGTTTTCAGTTCATTAGCCAGCAGGATGGCCTCGCTGCTTCTTGCCTGGCTACCTTCACTCAGGTCGAGATACTGGCCCTGCACCAGCCCCTGCGAGCCGACCGCCAGGGACAGCTCCGCAACAGCCTGGTTCTTGCAGTCAGGAGTTAATGACGGCGTTTCAACCACCACGCCAAAAGCGCGGCTCAGCAGCGCGACGGCGGCGAGGATCGCAACGTTCTCGCCGTACTGATAATGAATAGTTGGACGACCCCGACGCAGTAATGCATTGTCCATACAGGGAATATCATCCAGCATCAGCGATGCGGCATGCACCATTTCTACCGCACAGGCAAGGTCCAGCAGACCGGGCTGCTCCACCGTACAGCCCAGATCGCGGGCCGCAAGAATCAGCAGCAGGGGGCGAACGCGTTTGCCCGCCGTCAGCGTGCCTTCACGCATAGCGGTGAAGACCAGATCCTGCTGCTCTCCGGCGGGCAGTAGCTGATCCAGCCGGTGCTGCAGGGCTTCACGTAGCTTTTGCAGTTCGTCTTCATGATTGACACTCATCGTTACAGGCTACCCCTGGCATTCGTATGACTTTATCTGCAAAGCCTAGTGCAATATCTAAAAATTTCTCTAAGTATCAGGGTATACGACAAAATTTTACAAAAAATGATTGCCCGTACAGATTCATCACCGTCCTTTTATGGAGATTCAAACCTCAAGCTGGCGGACTAACGCGATAACCTGCCGGACCTGTTCATCGGTTAACACCCCGTCTTTGGCAAATCTCACCCGGCCCTGCTTATCCAGCACCACCACCGCAGCCCCCCCCTCTGTCAGCTGCCAGGCGCGTCTGACCAATCCGCGTTCATCGATAACGAATTGGGCAGCAGGGGTTTGCTTTTTGCTACTTTCCAGGCTTTTTCGTACAAAGATTGCACTGCCGGGAATCGCATCATCGGTATTCACGATAGTGATGAACTGAATGGTGGCCGCGGGAAAGCGGGCGTTTTCGATAGCCTGAATTAACGCGGCACTGTGCTCTTTCGCTGTCAGCCGCCCGGCCATATGCAGCACGATGCCCGCTTTTCCTGTCAGTCGCGTACTGCCCCAGCGTTGGTAGCGAGTATCCCCCTGTTCCACGATCAGCTCGCCGCGATCCACCACGCCGACCGGCGGCAGATATTCCCCGGGGATCAGCTTACTGGCGGAGACGAAGGGAGAGAAGCTGATAAGGGTCAGCAGCAGGAGAAGGCGCAGCAGCATAGTGGGTTCCGGTGTTAAGAGTCGGGCACTGAATTTGGATAATTGTTCTAAGCTTTATTCAGGGATGATGTCAACCATCATGACGGGCGATAATAGCGGACGGAAATTTGACAGCCAGCATGTCAGGTGACGAAAGATATTCTGAACGCTCACCTGTCATTTAACATGTTTTATTCCCTGAAAATAAGCAAAGACCATTACGAGATATTCAGAAGCGGAAGGAATAATTTTTTTAACCGTTCTCAATAAAAAATAAAACCAGTCAACAGCCACCGCTTTCCTGCCACTCATTTCACTCAGCATTGACAGCTTTCATGCGGGCCTGATGCCCATTTTCAAGATCGCACCACAATAATAACCATTATTATTTTAACGGATATCACTGCGATCTGCCCTTCAAGTTAAATCATATTAACATCACCTGAAACATTCCCAATGAATATTCACCGACCCCGGTTTTTCTTAATGCATTTTTTCAGGAAAAAATAATCAGAAAGATGGTAGTCACCTGTCATAAATTGAATAAAACCCCTTCAACACCTCTTGTCAAACCGTATAAAAAACACACTTATCATTAAAAAAATTACTCTTGCACAGTCACAACACTATTCCGATAGCGGGCTGATGATAAATTAAAAAAATTAACAATTCAGACGGTAAGCAATTTTACGAACCTTAAAAAACGCAGTAAAAATGTGGTAACCAGGAAAAATAAATCAACAAATTCAATTATTTAAAATTAAAATGGCGATTAGCAGTAAGGGCTGATATCGACCAGCACCTCTCAGCAACCTCAAAAACTTAAAAAAATGAAATGCGTCAGTCTCCCGACAGCTGTTCAATTAACACACAAACCCGTAAAAAAAATTTATTCTATAAATCATAATATTACAAAAAAATTGATCGTTAATTACGATAAAAATGTATTTTATGATAGGCGCAGCCTATGTATAACAATTTATAAAATGATATAAACGATTTTCCATTATATTGAGAAATATCCTATAGTCTGGCTTAAGAATAATACTCATGAAAATTATTGACTCGGCGCAAAGAAAAATCGCCAGCTATTTAACCAGGCAGATTGTGGGAAATACAATATAAGCAGCCAACACAGGGATAGAAATAACCATGGCATCGCCCTGAAATCCAGAAACACCACTCACAGAACGGTGATTTTTGTGGTTGCCCTACGCCGCCACTACTAAAAAATCACAAAAGCCATTTGTATATAAATCTTGATCGTCAGAGTTCTTATTTTCGTTATCGCTATGAAAAGAAGAGGAATCAAGTATGAAAGTTTAACTTCATATCTCTGAAACGGCAGGGATGTCAAGCCATTGCTTTACAGGACAGGATGTTAAGTTAACTACAACAGTATGGTTGTTTTGTCCTGAAGATACCGAGTTATTTTTTGGGATTTAAGCACCACTCTCACATTTAAATTTGGAAAGAAAGGGCGTTATATGAATCATAAATCTCTGGTAGTAGGTGTTCTGTCCGCTTTAAGCCTGGCCATGTCTTCTGCTCACGCGGTAACCGTGAACGGCGGTACCGTTCATTTTGAAGGTGAAATCGTTAACGCAGCCTGCGCAGTTGACGCCGGTTCTGTCAACCAAACCGTGCAGTTGGGCCAGGTCAAATCCAGTACGCTGGCCGCTGAAGGTGATACCAGTAATGCAGTCGGTTTTAACATCCAACTGAATGACTGTGATATTACCGTTTCTAAGACTGCCGCTATCAGCTTCTCAGGCGTAGCTGCAACGAAAACCGCGAACGGTTCCACTACCACCTATCCAACCGTGCTGGCTCTGCAGGGCTCTGCGGCAGGCTCAGCCAGCAACGTGGGTGTTCAGATTCTGGACAGCGCCGGAACTGCTCTGGGCCTGGATGGCGCAACCTTCAGTACCGCCAAAACGCTGATCAATGGCACAAACGTTCTGCCATTCCAGGCTCGTTACTACGCTACTGACGCCGCCACTGCCGGTACAGCAAATGCAGACGCGACCTTCCAGGTGCAGTACCTGTAATCCCGGATGACATGGAGTGAATATCAGGTCATGGATGACCTGTCTTTATTTCAGGAATTAGGGAAGGTGCTATGCAAAATGCCATTTTTATCATTCTTTTATGTTTAATGAATGCGGCCCTCGCGGACGACCAAAGTGTCACTTTGCATGGTGGGATGCTGAGATTCCAGGGAGAAGTGCTCTCCGATACCTGCACGATTAACGACGGCGACAGGTTCCTGACCATACCGATGGGACGAATCAGCACCAGCGAATTTGAAAAGCCCGGAGACTATGCCGAAGGCGTTTCGTTCGATATCAAATTTAAACATTGCAATAAAAACGTCAGTCGTAATATGGCCGTGGTCTTTCGCGGCGTGTCTGATGTGCGAAATGCCGATCTGCTGGCTATTGAGGATCGGGAAAATGCGGCGAAAGGGATAGCGATTGCCTTGTTTGACGATGAGGGGAATTTCATTCCGCTAAATTCCGGTCAGGTTCCCGTCAGGCCGGATATTTCCGGCCCCTACACGCTTCACCTGGTCGCTAAATATCGCGCTACGCAGACGGCAGTGACCGGTGGTTATGCGAATGCACAGGCGTGGTTTACGTTCGTTTATCAGTAAAAATTTCCCTGAGGAAATTTTATCCGGCCGTTGAATATTGCCATTTATGCTCCAGTCCCCGGTGGAGTCAGTACTTATTTATCAAAAATTCAGGAGCTGTTCGTGATTAAAGTGAAGCGTCTACGTTTATTTTTTACTGCCCTCACTCTCAGCCTGACTTGCGGACTGAATCAGGCGCAGGCCGGTGTCGCACTGGGCTCAACGCGAGTTGTTTATCCTGCCGACCAAAAACAGGTTTCGCTGGGGATCAGTAACAATGATGATAAAGGCACGTTTCTTATTCAGTCATGGGTAGAAAATGAAGCCGGTGAAAAAACGAACAGCTTTGTTATCACTCCACCGTTATTTGTCATGAAGGGGAAAAAAGAGAATACCCTGAGAATTATTGATGGCACCAATAAAAGTCTGGCGAAGGACAAAGAAACGCTGTTCTGGATTAATGTTAAAGCGATTCCGTCAATGGAAAAGAGTCAGGAAGATAAAAACACCTTGCAGTTTGCAATCGTCAGCCGAATAAAGCTGTTTTATCGTCCAACGGGTTTAGCGATGCCACCGGAAAAAGCCCCTGGGGCCCTGACGTTCAGCCGTTCGGGGCAAACTCTGAATGTCACGAATACGTCTCCCTATTATGTGACGGTCACAAATATTACTTCGAATAAAAAAGAGCTGAAAAGCTTCATGGTTTCCCCCATGGGTAATACCCGTATCAACCTGCCAGACGGTGCTGATAATACTGTCAGCTATCAGACCATTAATGATTTTGGTGCATTAACGCCCGCTATTCAGGTTCGCGTGAAATAAGCTCGCCAGGTGCCACTGATTCACAACACAGCAGGCGCCGAGATTATTGGTGATAAACCGCAACGGAAGGTCATGAACCCTGCCTGGCAAGCCTAAACTGGTCCTGGTGATAACATGCAAGATAACAAGAAAAAGCAATCCTCTGGGGGATTCACGATCAAGCCGCTTGCCCTGTGTTTGCTCATCAGCGGCGCGGTGCCGACGTATGCTGAGGTCTATTTCAACCCGCGCTTTCTTTCTGACGATCCGGCGGCGGTGGCTGATTTATCCACATTTGAAAGCGGGCTGGAGGCGCCTCCCGGGACCTACCGCGTCGATATCTATATGAATGACGGTTTCATGCTCACGCGTAACGTCACCTTCCAGATAAGCGGCGACGGAAAAGTGCTGGAACCCTGTCTTACCCGCAGCCAGTTTAGCGCAATGGGCGTCAGCACCTTGTCAGTCCCGGGTATCGCAGCTGTCGATACGGATGCCTGCGTGCCCATTGCCATGCTGGGAAAGGACGCATCCAGCCGACTGGACGTTGGCCTGCAGCGCCTTTATCTGAGCGTTCCCCAGGCGCTGATGAAGAATCAGGCGCACGGCTATATTCCTCCTGAATTATGGGATAACGGGGTAACCGCCGGTCTTGTCAACTACACCTTTACCGGCAATAACGCGCATGCTGCAAACGGTGGCAACAGTCATTACGCCTACCTGAATTTGCAAAGCGGGCTGAATTTCAACGCCTGGCGGCTGAGAGATAATTCCACCTGGAGCTACAGCAGCAACAGCGCGGGGGGAATGAAAGAGAACAGGTGGCAGCATGTGAATACCTGGCTGGAACGGGATATTGTTCCGCTGCAAGGCCGCCTGACGCTGGGTGACAGCTATACCCCCGGCGACATCTTTGAGGGGATTAACTTTCGCGGCGTACAGCTGGCTTCCAGCGACAATATGTTGCCTGACAGCCAGCAGGGATTTGCGCCGGTGATCCACGGTATCGCCCGCAGCACTGCACGGGTGTCGGTGCGGCAGAACGGCTTTGAAATTTATCAAATGACGGTGCCTGCCGGCCCCTTCACCATCAACGATCTCTATCCTGCCGGTAACAGCGGCGACCTGCAGGTCACGATTAAGGAAGCCGATGGCTCCGTTCAGACTTTCCCGGTTCCTTATTCTTCTGTACCGCTGCTACAGCGAGAAGGGCGGCTGAAATATGCGCTGACCGGTGCAGAATACCGCAGCGGTAACGCGCAGCAAAATAGCCCGAGTTTTGCGCAGGGAACCGCTATGTGGGGTCTTCCGGCGGGGTATACGCTTTATGGCGGCAGCCAGTTGTCCGATCGCTACAACGCCTTCAATCTGGGGCTGGGGAAAAACCTCGGCATCCTCGGGGCCGCTTCATTCGATATCACCCAGGCCAGAGCAACGCTCTCTGACGACAGCTCGCACAGCGGGCAGTCACTGCGCTTTCTTTACAGTAAGACCTTCTCAAACACCAGTACCAACCTACAGGTTGTCGGCTATCGCTATTCCACTGAGGGCTATTACACCCTGACGGATACCACCTGGCAGCGGATGAGTGGCTACAGCATTTTGACGGAAGACGGGACGCTTCAGGTCACCCCTAAAATTACGGATTATTACAACCTCAACTACAACAAGCGCGGGAAACTGCAGGTCACCGTCACCCAAAAAATGGGCGATATGTCCACCCTCTATTTGACGGGCAGCGAACAAACCTACTGGAATACCGGCAACAGCGACCTGCAGTGGCAGGCTGGCTTCAGCAGCGCCATTGAGGATATTACTTTGTCGCTGAACTACAGCATCACCCGCAACGCGTGGCAGCAGGATAAAGATCAGCTGCTGGCGCTGAATGTCAGCATTCCTTTCAGCCACTGGATGCGGTCTGACAGCACCTCAGCCTTCAAACGCTCCAACGCCAGCTTCAGCATGTCGAATGACATGAGGGGCAGAACCACCAGCCAGACCGGTATTTACGGCACGTTGCTGAAGGACAATAACCTCAGCTACAGCGCCCAGGTCGGCTACGCCGGTGGCGGACAGTATAAGGAGAGCTCAACCGGGACCGCCTCGCTCTATTACAAAGGTGGCTATGGCAACGCCAATATTGGCTACAGCGGCAGTGATGACTATCGACAGGTCTATTACGGCCTGAGCGGTGGCGTGCTGGCCCACGCTAACGGCGTAACGCTCAGCCAGCCGCTGAATGATACGGTCGTGCTGGTTGCAGCACCGGGTGCCGACAACGTTTCCCTGGAGAATCAGACGGGTGTCCGGACCGACTGGCGCGGTTATGCGGTTCAGCCTTTTGCCAGCGAATATCGTGAAAATCGCATCGCGCTGGATACCAATACGCTGCCGGATAACGTTGATATTGACGATGCCGTGCTGAGCGTCGTTCCCACGCACGGCGCGGTGGTTCGGGCCAACTTTAAAACTCACGTTGGACTCAAAGCCCTGCTGACGCTGACCAGCAACGGCAAGCCTGTGCCGTTTGGTTCGACCACGTCTTTGGAAGGCAGCGAAACGAGCAGCATCGTCGGCGAAAGTGGGCAGACCTATATGACCGGATTACCGCTTTCCGGAGTCATCCACGTTCGCTGGGGAGACGGCGCTGAACAGCACTGTTCGGCAGCCTACACCCTTCCCCCAGCCAGTCAGTCGCAGGCGCTGAGCTATGCGTCGCTGGACTGCAAAAGGCAGAATTAAGGGCTGATGATGAAAAAAATTCTCTTCGCACTGGGTCTGCTGAGCGGCATATCAACCGTTGTTGCACAGGCCGCTGACAGCACCATCACTATCACCGGTAACGTGATTGATAACACCTGCCGGGTATCGACAGCATCGCAGGACTTTACGGTCGATCTCCAGAAGTACAGCACAAAGCGGTTTTTTAAGCAGGGTAGCGCTTCAGAAATGGTGCCGTTCAGTCTGATCTTCACCTCGTGCGGCAGCGCCGCGACCGGTGTCAGGGTGGGATTCAACGGCGTGACCCTCGCCAGCGATAATACGCTGTTGAAAAATGATGCTGCCGTCAATGCCGCAGGCGGGATGGGTATCCAGATACTGAATGCCGATAAAAACGTGATTGTAGTGAATCAGGAAACGAACAGTATCGACTGGAGCCCGGTGAATGCCGGAAGCCCCAGCACCATCAACTTTTATGCGCGCATGGTGGCGAATGACTATCCGGTGACAGCCGGTCTGGTCAGGGCCACGGCTACCATGACGTTAGAGTTTCAGTAACCCAGGGGCAGAGTATGAAACGACACCGCTTTTTCTGGCTGGCAGCGATTTTACTGGGCCACATCAGTACCGCCACCGCCGCGGATGTGACCATTACGGTCAATGGCCGGGTGGTGGCAAACGCCTGCACTATCGGCACAGTGAATGCCAACGTAGCGCTCGGTAATCTTAATACCTTTTCACTGGTAAGCGCCGGTGCAACCTCCTCCTGGCAAACGGTGAATCTGAGCCTGACCAACTGCCCCATCGGCACCAGCCGGGTCACGGCAAAATTTACCGGCACCTCGGACAGCACGGGTAATTATTTCAAAAACGCCGGCAATGCGGGAAATATCGCCCTGCAACTCGGCGACAGCAGCGGTAAAAACATTCAAAACGGCGGTTCGTTGACAACCACGGTAAATGATTCCAGCCGGTCTGCCTACTTTGCCCTGCAGGTCAGAGCCATTTCGCCTGCGGGCAGTGCGACCCAGGGAACGATTCAGTCCACCATCGATGTTACCTATACGTGGTTATAAATTTGGAGACGCCAGGATGATGAGAAAAGGAAAAAACCCCTCGCTGATGTGCGCAGCGCTGCTGCTGATGTTGCTGCCCTTCGGGGCCAGCGCCTTCACCTGTAAGGCGGCGGGTGTGGTGCTGAGTGGCTCGGGCACGGTGAACGTTCCGGTCACGCTGACACCCGAGATCCAGGTGAGTCAAAACCTGGTGGTCAACCTGGGTAACAGTATCCAGTGTAAAAACGATGCGCCCCAATTTTATCTTGACCCTATCCGGGTCGGTGTGGCTTCAGCCTTCGGCGGTGCGCTGGCCAATTTTCGCGGCAGCATGAGCTATTACGGCAGTAGCTATCCGTTCCCCACGACGACCGCAACGAAGTATGTTAACCATACTTGGGGCACTTATCAGCCCTGGAATACCGTGCTGTATCTGACGGCGACAGGTGCAGCAGGCGGGGTGGTGATCCCTCAGGGAAGCCTGATTGCCAGCCTGAGGTTAGAAAAAGGAGGCAGCGATGTCCAGGTCATTACCTGGAACTTATATGCGGCGAACTCGGTAGTCGTACCAACCGGTGGCTGCGATGTTTCCTCCCGCAATGTCACGGTCAATCTGCCTGACTATCCGGCCACGCAAAGCGTACCTTTGACAGTGCGCTGCGCGGCAAATCAGCAGCTGGCCTACTACCTTACCGGCACCACAACCGACACCGGCGCGACCATCTTTGCCAACACGGCCTCCAGTTCTCCGGCCCAGGGCATCGGTATCCAGCTGCGCAATAATGCCGGGATATTGAAAACCAACCAGAACGTTTCGATGGGAACCGTTGGCACATCGTCCACCAGCCTGAATCTGGTCGCCCGCTATGAACGAACAGGACCGCAGGTGGTGTCCGGCAATGTTCAATCCGTTATCGGCGTGACATTTATTTATCAATGATTGCCCGGAGATATTACCACCCGTAAGGCAGCGCCAGCGGTAATATCCCGGGGAGGACAGGGAAACCTCCTGATATAAACATCCCACTCGAACATGAAACTGTGATCTGCAATTTCGATTCTGGATTATTTCTTCCAGCGGATAACCGTTTGGTTTTTACAGCCAGGCATTAATAAAAGGAAGGCTATATGGTCGATGATATTTATTCTTCCTGTAAGGATTATATTTTTTCTTCAGATTCCATGGCAGCGGTTGGCATCAGTCAGCTAATCAAACATGGTCAACGTGAGGTTATTATTAAAATCACGTCAGAAGATGACTTATCACAGAGCATTGAACATGTCGATGACGTGCAATGTGAACGTTTAATTGTCTATCTTCCACGCGATCCGATATCGCTGTTCATCTCTTTGAAAAAAACGGCTGTTTATTTAAAACAGTCGCAGGCGCCTTCGGAAGTTATTATTATTACGCCGTATTCCTTTAACTGGCTTTATCATACGTTAAGACCGTTAGTCAGCCCCGATTTGCTGCGTAAGATCAGGGCCATTGATGCATCGCTCTGCCTGGAGGATATTCTCAGGCAGCTGAAAGACAGCACCGCTGGAGAATATTGCCTGCCGATTCAGGCTCGCAGAGAAGAGATTGCTACCGGGCAGTCCATGAACGGACTCACCCGCCGCGAATATGACTGCGTGCTGGACTTTTTCTGCGGCAGAAGCATTCAGGAACCGCTTTACAGCCAGAAAAGCAGTGCGATTTCAACCCGCTACAGCCAGCGCAATGCCGGGCTACGTAAGTTGATTGAACAACTTCCTTCCGCTGCACCGATTATCAGGAAGAAGAGAAATGAACTGAATCGTTAATTCGATGTACCGGAAGTGCAGATACTGCCTCTCTTTTCTCGCATCATCCGCCCCACAGAGGGCGGGTTGATCTCAGTTCCACGCCCGCATCTGTAACCCTTGTCTCTTTATCCCGCCGCCGATTAGTGTATGTTCTGCCTGAACATTTATTTTTCAGCGGTAGCGAGATGAAACGGATTGACATCGTACTGGGGGAGCTGGAGCGGTTAACGCAGGGACTTAACCTTACCGATCTGGCAGACGAGAAGGCCTGTACGGCGGAGGCGATGGGATTTAACCTCGGGCTGGCGCGGAATTCGGTAAGCAAGGACCTTAACCAGCTCTGGCATGACGGACTGGCGATTAAAAGCCGGGGACGTCCGGTGTTCTTTTTGCATCGCAAGGCGACAGAGGCCCTGCTGGGCCGGACGCTGGAGGCGTCCGAACGTGAAGTCCGTTCACTAGCCGACCTGCTGCCGTGCGAGGAAAACCCGGCACCGGACGACCCCTTTACCGCACTGACCGGTTACGATCGCAGCCTGCGCGATGCAGTAGAAAAAGGCCGCGCCGCCGTACTCTATCCGCATGGGCTACACGTCATGCTGACCGGGCCTTCCGGGGTGGGAAAAACCTTTTTCGCCGAGCTGATGCACCGCTTTGCCTGCCAGCAGGCGACGGGCACACCACCGTCGCTGATCTACTTCAACTGCGCGGAATACGCCCATAACCCGGAACTGCTCTCCTCCCATTTGTTCGGGCATTGCCAGGGCGCTTTTACCGGAGCCAGCGAGCATAAAACCGGGCTGGTGGAGCAGGCGAACGGCGGCTATCTGCTGCTGGATGAGGTGCATCGCCTGCCCTATGAGGGCCAGGAAAAGCTCTTCTCGATCCTTGATAAGGGCGAGTATCGCCCGCTGGGAACCAGCAGCCCGCCGCGCCCGATAGCGCTCCGGCTGATCTGCGCCACCACCGAAGCGGTCAGCTCCGCCCTGCTGCGCACCTTCCAGCGGCGTATTCAGGTCTGCATCGATCTGCCGGGCATCCGCCAGCGCTCGGTTGAGGAACAGGTGGAATTGATCATCGGGTTTTTACAGCGTGAAAGCCGCAAGATCAAACGCACCGTCAGCATAGATAAAACGCTGCTGCTCTGGCTGCTGAACAAGCCGCTTGAGGGCAATATCGGCCAGTTGAAAAGCGATATTCAGTTTCTGTGCGCACAGGCCTGGGCGACAGGCATGGCGGAACATCACGATACGCTTCAGCTGGACAGGCGGCTGGTGGAGATCTCATTTAACGCCACGGCGGAACAGCGCCAACGGGTAGATGGCCTGTTTGCCGGAAGGGAGTGGCTGAATGTGGATGCGCACACCCTGCCGATACTCAAAACCACGCTGGCCAGCGAGATGGCTGTCGAAGAGAGCGATCTGTTCTACCGCTTCCTGACCCGCGAATACGTCAACCTGCGCAACAGCAACGTGCCGCCAGCAGAAACCCTGGCGATCCTGAAAAACAAGCTCAGCTCAATTTTTGAATACGGACTCTACAGCCGGGACAGCAGCGTGGCCCACCCACCGCGCTATGGCGATCGGATTGAGGAGCGCGTCACGCTGCTGATTGGCTGCGTTGAGCAGGTGCTGGGCTTTACGTTACCGGAGAACCTGCTTAACCCGCTGCGTAAACACTTTCTGGCGCTGATTGGCTATGTGCAGCGCGGGCTGATACCGCAGCTGTATTCATCCAGTCTGATCCTTGATCGCTGTCAGGACGAGTATGAAAACGCCACCCTGCTGTGCCGTAAAATTAACGATCTGCTGCATATTCAGTGCCCGGCGACGGAAGTGGTCTGGCTGTGCCTGTTCCTGAAAGAGTGCCGCCACTACCGTCAGCGCATCGACGCCAGCCCGGACTGCGGCGCGATCCTGATTGCTCACGGCGCCACCACCGCCACCAGCATGGCACAGTATGTTAACCGCGTACTGGAGCGTGAGCTGTTCAGCGCCATAGATATGCCGTTTGAACAGTCGGTGCACGATACGCTGGAAACGCTGACGCAGAGGATCCAGACCCACCAGTACCGGCGGCTGATCCTGATGGTAGATATCGGATCGCTGGTCCATTTTGGCAGCACCATCAGCAAGCTGTTTCAGATCGATGTACTGCTGATGCCAGACATCACCCTGACCAGCCTGCTGGAAGTGGGGCTGGACTTAAGCTATGAAACCAGCGATCTCCCGCAGCTGGCTCGGCTGATGCAGGAGAAAGGCATTGCCAGCCAGCTCTGCACACCGCAGCAGGAAAACGACGGCAAAGTGTTGGCGATCTCCTGTATCACCGGCATGGGCACCGCTGAAAAGATCAAAACCGTGCTGGAAGAAAGCTTTGGCGAGTTGATGTCACAGGATACCCGGCTGGCGATCCTCGATTATAACGAGGTGCGCAGCCTGGAACGCATACAGCAGGCGCTGAATCCCGGTGAACGGCTGGCGGGCATCGTGGGTACCTTCCAGCCGGGGCTGCCGGATATTCCCTTTATCTCGCTGGAGGAACTGTTCTCCGAACAGGGGCCGGAACTGGTGCTCAGTCTGCTGACGCCGGATCTCTCCAGCGCCGAACGCCGTCTGGAGAAGGAGCGTAGCGCCCTGCGTTTTATCAGTGCGCTGACGATGGAAAGCATCATCAACCATATCTCAGTGCTCAATCCCCGGCGCATTCTGAAAGAGATGGAGAGCGTATTTGACCATCTGATCTCCGCTCTTTCACTTAAACCGAGTCGCCAGGTGACACTGCGCTTCCTGATCCACTGCTGCTGCATGGTCGAGCGTATCGTCATTAATCGAAAACCGTTACAGATGGCGCTGGAAAACCGGCCCGATCTCGACCACCGCGCACTCAGTGTCATTAAAACCGCGTTTTTGCCGATTGAAGAGGCTTATGCCATCCGCTTATCCGACGCGGAATATTTTTATCTCTACCAGCTGCTCTACGGTTAATCCCCTGTCCGGCGGGGCACTGCGCCCCGCAGTGCCGATGCCCTCACCCGCGTGACACAAATCCTGGCACAGCCCTTGCTCATAACAGGTCTGTAAACGTCACTAAGCCAGGAGGCCATTTTGACAACCGCTGTCCCGACTCAACCTTTGCCCGATATCCTGCTGCTGACCCACGGCGGCTGGGGAGAAACGCTTTGCAACAGCCTGCGCATGGTGATCGGTGAAATCCACGGCGTCACGGAGATTGCGCTGATGCCGTCAGACACACTTGGCGAGTTTTACCAGCGGGTGGAGGCCGTGGTGAAAGCGATGCCGCGCGGCTCGCTAATCCTTACCGATTTTATCGGTGGCACCACTTCCAACGTGGCAGCACGCCTCAGCGCTGACTATCCGGTAGCCGTCATTTCCGGGCTGAATGCCTCACTGCTGCTGGAGGCGCTGGACCGCCGCGATGCGGGGCCACTGACCGACTGCGTATCCGATCTGGTCGACGCCGGGCGCAGCAGCTGCCTGGACGTTGTCGCCCACGTTCGTCAAAAACAACCACGATAAAAAGGAGAACAGCATGGCAACGATCGTTTTATGCCGCATTGACAGCCGTCTTATTCACGGACAGGTGGTGACCAAGTGGGTCGGACAGTCCCAGGCTAACCGTATTGCCGTGGTCAGCGATGAACTGGACGCCGATCCGTTTATGAAAAACATCTATCTGATGGCCGCACCGCCAAATATCAAAGTGGACTGCTACAGCAATCAGCGCTTTGCGGCATCCTGGCAGGAGAATCAACTGGGCGATGGCAAAGTACTGGTGCTTTTCCCGTCGCTGGCAGCAATCCAGGATGCGCTACAGCGGGGGTTTGATGTCAGCACCGTACAGGTCGGCGGGCTGGGCGGTGGACCTGACCGCAAGGCGGTATTCCAGAACATCACCCTGGACGAGAAAGACGTCGGCATTCTGAAGGACCTGAAAGCTCGCGGCGTGCAGGTGCTCTTCCAGACCATTCCGGAAGATAAGCCACAGTCGCTGGACGATGTCCTGAAAAAATTCTAACTCACTGACTGCCCCCCTCCGTCACGCAAAGCCAGCCTGACGGAGAGGTGTCAAGGATAACACGATGGATACCTTACTCTTTGCAAGCCTGATGGGCCTGTATTACTGGTTTGCCCGTTTACGCCTCGGATATACCCTTTCCGCCATGCTGCTTCAGCCGGTGGTGATTGCCGTTTTTGTCGGCCTGCTGCTGGGCAATATGCAGACGGCGATGATTATCGGCGCCGGAATGCAGCTGGTTTACCTCGGTGTCACCTCCACGCCTGGCGGCAATGTGCCCTCTGACCCGGCTCTGGCCGCCTGTATCTCGATTCCTATCGCCGTTAAGGCCGGCATGGATCCGAACCTGGCGATTGCACTGGCTATTCCGTTCGGTGTGATCGGCGTGTTTCTCGACCAGCTGCGCCGCACGCTGAACGCCGCCTGGGTACATATGGCAGATAAGCACGCCGAGACCGCCAACATGTCCGGCATTATGCGCTGCGCCTTTCTGTATCCGGCGCTGCTTGGGCTGGTGCTGCGCTTCCCGGTGGTGTTTGCCGCCAACTACTACGGCCAGAACGTGGTGGAAAGCTTTCTCAGGCTGATGCCGCACTGGCTGACCCACTCCTTTGAAATCATGGGCGGCATTCTCCCGGCGCTGGGCTTCGCCATCACCATCATGGTGATTGGGAAAAAGAGCCTGCTGCCGTGGTTTATCGGCGGTTTCTTTGCGGTGCTGTACCTCAAGTTAGACATCATGGCGATGGCGATCTTCGGTACCTGTGTGGCCTTCCTGATTAAAGGCCTGGCGAAAAATGAAGGAGCAGCATCATGAACAACGACGCAGTGCAGCATGAACTGGTGGAGCGCGCGCGGAAGAGCCGGGTGCTGACTCAGGGGGATATCACCAAAGCCTGGTTGATTTACTGGCTGGGGGCGGAGGTGTCCAGTTCCTATGAACGTTTGCAGAGCCTGGTTTTCTGCGCCTCGATGACGCCAATTATCCGGAAGCTTTATCCGCAAAAAGAGGATCAGGCAGACGCGCTGAAACGCCATCTGAATTTCTTTAACTCCGAACAAACCTTCGGCGCGGTGATCCAGGGGATCGCTATCGCAATGGAGGAGCAAAAGCACCGTGGCGAGCCGATCAGCGATGCCTCGATCACCGGGATCAAAACCGGCCTGATGGGGCCGCTGGCCGGAATGGGCGACGCCATTATCTGGGCGGCGGTGATGCCGCTGCTGATCGCCATCTTTATTCCCTTCGCCGCCAGCGGCAGCGCGATGGGAGGGCTGATTCCGCTGATCCTCTATCCGGCGATAACGCTGGCAGTCAGCTACGGCATGATCCACAAAGGCTACACCCTGGGGCGGGATTCAATTACCGGCCTGCTTCAGGGCGGGCGGATCAAAGAGCTGATCTACGGTGCCAATGTGCTGGGCCTGATTATGATGGGCGCCCTTTCTGCCAGCTACGTGAAGATCACTACCCCACTGAAGATCGGCGCCCTGGAAGGATCGCAAGTGGTGGTACAGCAGGTCCTTGATACGATTGCGCCCGGCCTGCTGCCGCTGGCGGCGGTGTTCGCGGTCTACTTCTATCTGGTGAAAAAAGGGCCGCGCTATACCACCATTTTGCTGTCGATTGTGGCGCTAAGCGTGGTCTGTTCGCTGCTGGGGATACTGTAAATCATGACGCAGAATATCTATCAACGTCTTGGGCTGAAGCGGGTGATTAACGCCTGCGGCAAAATGACCCTTCTTGGCGTATCCAGCGTGGCCCCCGAGGTAATGGAAGCCACAGCGCAGGCGGCTACGGCTTTTGTCGAGATTGACCGGCTGGTGGATCGCTGCGGCGAGCGGGTTGCGCGTTATACCGGCGCGGAAGACAGCTACATCACCTCCTGCGCGTCAGCCGGCATTGCCATCGCCGTTGCTGCTGCTATTACCCGGGGCGATCCGGCCCGGGTGGCGATCATGCCGGACAGCGCGGGCATGGCGAACGAGGTCGTGATGCTGCGCGGGCACAACGTTGATTACGGCGCGCCGATAACCAGCGCTATCCGTCTCGGCGGCGGGCGCGTGGTGGAGGTCGGCTCCAGCAATCTGGCGGCCCGCTGGCAGCTGGAAAGTGCAGTCACCCCGCTTACCGCCGCGCTGCTGTTTGTGAAATCGCATCACTGCGTGCAGAAGGGCATGCTGAGCATTGCGGATTTTGTGGCGGTCGCCCGCCAGCACGACCTGCCGCTGATCGTTGACGCCGCCGCTGAGGAAGATCTGCATGCCTGGGTGGCGAGCGGCGCCGATATGGTGATTTACAGCGGCGCGAAGGCGTTGAACGCGCCTACGTCCGGCTTTGTCACCGGCAATAAGCGCTGGATTGACGCCTGTAAAGCTCAGCATAACGGTATTGCCAGGGCGATGAAAATTGGCAAGGAGAACATGGTCGGACTGGTTTTTGCGCTGGAGAACAATCGTCCGGGGCAGACGGCCATCACTGCCGCCCGGCTCCGGCCTGTTGCGGAGGCGATTTCCGCCATCCGCGGACTGGCGGCCGATATCGAGCAGGATGAAGCAGGCCGGGCCATCTGGCGCGTCCGCGTCAGGGTAGATGCCAGCGTACTGGGCATGGATGCGCGTGAGGTGGAGGCCCAGCTGCGCGGCGGTGAAATCGCCATTTATGCCCGCCGCTATAACCTGCACCAGGGCGTTTTCAGCCTCGATCCCCGCACGCTGGCAGAGGGAGAAATGGCGCTGATTGTGGCGCGACTGAAGGAGATTGCTGAACATGCAGCAGATTAATTTTTATCGCCAGCGCGTGGCAATTAACGTGCTGGCAAAAGATATCGCCAACGCCAGGGAAATCGGTGAAGCCGCCGAAGGCCATGCGGTCATCGGCGTGCTTTCCGCACAGTTTGCCTCCGTTGAGGAGGGGGTGCGCGAAGTGAAACGCTGGGCGGCAGAAGTACCTTCCCTCTCCGTCGGGCTGGGAGCGGGCGATCCAGCGCAATCTGCCAGGGCGGCGATGATCGCCTCCGCCGTGCATCCGGCACACGTCAACCAGACCTTTACCGGCTGCGGTTTTGCCGCAGGTGCGCTGGCGGCAACCGGCGGTGAGAAGACCCGGATCAATGCGCTGGTCAGTCCCACCGGTACGCCGGGCGAGGTACTGATCTCAACCGGGATCAGCAGCAGCCGGGGAACGCCCGCCCGTGTCTCCTGTGATGCCGCCGTGCGGATGATGCAGGATATGGGCGCGCATGCGGCGAAGTTTTTTCCGATGGGCGGCGAGAGATCGCTGGCCGAACTGCATGCGCTGGCCACCGCCGCCGCGCGCAACGGTATGATGCTGATTGAACCCACCGGCGGCATCGATCTGGATAACATCGGCATCATTCTGCAAACCTGCCTGCAGGCGGGCGTGCCGCGCGTGATGCCGCATATTTACAGCGCGATTATCGACCCCCAAACGGGCCGCACGCGCCCTGAAGATGTGGTCAGGCTGATGGCGTTAGTGAAAGAGATTGTCTGATTTATCGCGGCAGGCTGTCTGAACGGAGGATGGCATTCGTGCAATCCTCCACGTGAACACGGCTGGTACAGACGGCAAGCTTACTCCAGCGCTGTCAGGATCCGGTAAGCGGCTTCGACCCGAACCGGGTTTGGATAGCTTTTGTTCGCCAGCATGACAATACCGATTTCCTTCTGCGGAATA
>CAJYIY010000111.1 GCA_913775305.1 uncultured Erwinia sp.
ACACACTTTCCAGGCGTGCTCCTTCAGCCACTCGGACACCTCACCATATTGTCAAATCATCACCCGTAGGGGGCAACGGGGCGCTACTATAGGCAGTCAGCTGTAACGGGTCAAGCAGTATTTTTCCCTGTGGTTCCGTTCGGTTAACTCCTGAGCAGATGGAGGGTGCCCTTATGCAATGCGAGGTGCCTGTTATCATGGCGTCATCCAAAACAGGCAAAAAAAAGCCTGAACTTCCGTTCAGGCTCTCTCTTGAAATATGGTGGTGAGGGAGGGATTCGAACCCTCGATACGTTGCCGTATACACACTTTCCAGGCGTGCTCCTTCAGCCACTCGGACACCTCACCATATTGTTGTCGCACCAGCGTTGTCGACGGGCGCTAATGTAGGGAAAAGCCTCGTTGTGGTCAACTGACTTTCAACGCTTTTGCGTGCGTTTAATCAGTTTTAAATCACTTTGCCGATAAAATCGGCAGGGAAAGGGCTGAGTCTGCCGCAAAATACGCCATTACCACGATTTTTTCCTTGCCAGACGTTGCATTTTCCCCGAGCCTTAAAGAAAAACAGGAGAAAAAACGTGGACATCCTCTTTTACCATCCCTTTTTTAATGCTGAAGCCTGGATTAACGGACTTCAGCGCCGCCTGCCGGATGCCAGAATTCGCCAGTGGCAACCGGGCGATGACCTCCCCGCCGACTATGCGCTGGTGCGTGAACCGCCTGTCGCCATGCTACAGGGGCGCAAGCTGAAGGGGGTGTTCGCGCTGGGGGCTGGGGTGGATGATATTCTCGGCCAGTTAAAGGCGCACCCGGAAATGCTGGCACCTGATACGCCACTGTTCCGTCTGGAAGATACCGGTATGAGCCGCCAGATGCAGGAGTATGCCGTCTACCACGTGCTGGGCTGGTTCCGCCGTTTTAATGAGTACCAGCAGCTGAAACGGGAAGCCCGCTGGCAGCATCTGCGCAACAACGCGCGTGAGGCGTTCTCAGTCGGCCTGCTGGGCGCGGGCGTGCTGGGCGGCAGCGTGGCGAAAAGCCTGCTGGCCTGGGACTTCCCGGTGCGCTGCTGGAGCCGCTCGCCTAAGCACATCAGTGGCGTGACCAGCTTCCACGGTCCGGAACAGCTGAGCGAGTTTCTCTCCGGCACCCAGGTCCTGATTAACCTGCTGCCCAATACGCCACAGACCGTAGGTATCATCAATCGCCAGCTGCTGAGCCAGCTGAAGCCCGGCGCATTTTTGATTAACCTGGCACGCGGGCCGCACGTGGTTGACGACGATCTGCTGGCGGCCCTGTCGGCAGGAGAAGTGAAAGCCGCCGCGCTGGACGTCTTCAACGTTGAGCCGCTGCCCGCCGATCATCCTTTCTGGTCGCATCCTGATATCGCCATCACCCCACATAATGCTGCTGTCACCTTACCCGAGGAAGCTATGGATTATATTGCGGGGGCGATCGCGCAGTGTGAGCATCATCAGATGCCGGAAGGCCGCGTTGATTTAGCACGCGGTTACTAAACTTAACGGGCCGGCCAGTGAGCGGTACGGCTCTGAATATTAAGGAACCCTTCATGTATCCCGTTGACCTTCATATGCACACCGTTGCCAGTACCCACGCCTACAGTACCCTGCGTGACTATGTATTACAGGCGCAGACCTGCGGCGTGCGCCTGCTGGCGATTACCGATCACGGCCCGGATATGGCGGATGCACCGCACTACTGGCACTTCGTTAACATGAGAGTCTGGCCGCGGGTGATCGACGGCGTGGGCATTCTTCGCGGCATTGAAGCCAATATTAAAAATAATGACGGTGAGATTGACTGTGGTGGGCCAATGCTGGAAGCGATCGATATTATCGTGGCCGGGTTCCACGAGCCGGTGCTGCCACCGCAGGATAAAGAGAATAATACTCAGGCGATGATTGCCACCATGGCCAATGGCCTGGTGCATATTATCAGCCATCCGGGCAACCCCAAGTACCCGATTGATATTCCAGCGGTGGCGGCCGCAGCGGCGAAGTACAACGTGGCGCTGGAGCTGAATAACTCCTCCTTTACCACGTCCCGTAAAGGCAGCGAACCGAACTGTCGGGCGATTGCCGCGGCGGTAAAGGAAGCGGGGGGCTGGCTGGCGCTGGGTTCAGATTCCCATACCGCTTTTACGCTCGGCAACTTCGAGCACTGCCTGCGTATTCTGCGTGAGGTGGATTTCCCCGAAGATCGCGTGCTGAATGTGACGCCGCGCCGGCTGCTTGATTTCCTCGCGCTGCGCACCGGGAAAACCATTGAGGAGTTTGCGGCGTTTTAGCTTGCGATAAGGATGCGAGATGGGTCAGTGGTCCGGCGCAAATCTGTAGTATGATTCAGCCCTGACATACTTTCGGAACCCAACTAATGAATGAGTTTTCTGTCATCTGCCGTATCCTCGGCTCGCTGTATCATCGCCAGCCGCAGGATCCGCTGCTGGTGCCGCTGTTCACCCTGATTCAGTCAGGTAAGTTACAGCAGCACTGGCCGCTGGAGCAGGATGAACTGCTGACCCGCCTGCAGGAAAACAGCGATCCGCAGCTGCTGGCGGCTGACTATAACGCGCTGTTTGTCGGCAGCGAGTGTAAGGTGCCGCCGTACGGTTCACAGTGGCCGAACGGGCCGCAGGAGGTGGCGGTGCGCGCTTTTCTGACCAGCCGCGGTATGCCGCTGGGAGAAGGGCCGGCGGATCATTTCGGCGCACTGCTGCTGGCCTCTTCCTGGCTGGAAGATCAGTCCGAAGCCGATGAGTACCTGGCGCAGGTTACGCTGTTTGATGATTTCCTGATGCCGTGGTGCGGTGCGTTTCTCGGTAAGGTTGAGGCACACGCGTCAACGCCGTTTTACCGCACGCTGGCAGCGATCAGCCGAGAAGCATTACAGGCGATGCGCGATGAACTGGCCGAGCTGGAAGAGCAGCAGGGCGACGCCTCCGAGTAGCGACACAAAATTATCTGGCGGCACGGAGTGCTGCGTCACCGCTGCCCGGCGCCCGCCGTGCAGCGCTTCCACTCCTGACGGCAGGAGACTGCCGCATTATTTTCGGCGCCCTGCGTAGCGCAACCGCGCCAGTTTTGAATGCATGCGCAGGTTGCGCAGGTTGATGACCGCAATACCCGTCCCCAGAATCACCAGCAGCGAGCCGATGGTCTTAAAGCCGTTCATCTCATCACCCAGCACCAGCACGCCCATAATCACTGCCAGGACCGGGGTCAGCAGGGAATAAGGCATAATCAGGTTGACGTTGTAGTGCTTCAGCAGGCTGTACCATAGCGAATAGGCCACGATCGACGAACCAATAGCGCTGAACAGAATGCCGAACCAGCCGCGCCAGGAGGCATGAACCAGCAGCGTCAGCTGGTCAGATTCGGTAAGCCAGGAGGCGCAGCCAACGATGGGAATCGCCAGAAACGACAGCCAGCCGGTCATCGTCAGCGGGCTGATTGGCGGTGATTTTTTGACGATCATATTGCTGATCGCCCAGCCCAGCGCACTGAGCAGCAGCAGAACCAGCACCCACCCGTTCGGGATCGTCGGACTGCCGGAAAGCACCACCACGCCGCTCAGTGAAATCGCAATGCCAGCCAGCTGAATCAACCGCAGCTTCTCCTTGAGCACCACCATCGCCAGCAGCATGGCAATCGGTGTTCCGAGCTGGACAATGACCGCTGCCGTTCCGGCATCGGTATTGTTAAGGCTGATAAACAGCAGCGAGAAGTGCATAAAGCCGAAGGTAAAGGCGAGGACAACAAGATAGCGCAGCTGCTGGCGGTTCACGCGGGTAAAGGGCACCAGAATCAGCGCCACCACCACAAATCGCAGGGTGGTGATCAACAGAGGGGGGAGGTCCATCAGGCCCCATTTGATGGCAATGTTGTTAAATGCCCAGATAGATACCACCAGAAGTATCAGAAAAAAATGCCGCAGCGCCACCGCAAAATCCTTAAAAAAACGTTTCACTCCTGATTATCATGGCATGAAACACAGTAAATTAAGTATCGATGCGCCACTTTTTTTACTACGCCTTCGCGCCAACGCAGCCAGCAGGCGCCTGCTTAAGCTGATGCTTTGGTTAGTGTTTGCCAAAAAGTTATAAGACAGTTCGCAGGCAAAGTGTCAGGATAACAGACCAGGAATTGTTATCAGCCAGGAGAGATAAGCGTGAAGCGACCTTTAGCCATTATCCAACTTGAAACGCCGCCGCTGCCGGTCAGCGACCGGGTGGGCGATCAGCAGCTGTGGTTTGTGCAGGCGCTGGGCCTGTCAGCCGGTGAATATATTGTGGTGCGGCCGGACCTCGGCGAGGCGCTGCCCGCGCCGGCAACCCTTTCCGCCGCCATTCTCAGCGGCTCCTGGGCGATGGTGACCGACCACGCCGACTGGAGCGAGCGCACGGCTGCCTGGATCCGTCATCTGGTGGCAGAAAAACTGCCGCTGCTGGGCGTGTGCTATGGCCACCAGC
>CAJYIY010000112.1 GCA_913775305.1 uncultured Erwinia sp.
TCCTCAAACTGCATTAACCTGGCTAAACCCTCCCCCTTATAAAAAATGACTTCTGTCTTATTTTCAGTTTTATTCATGAAGGATTCCATCAATCTTTGATAAATTATCAAATTTTTTAATGACCTTCTATTGCTTACTAATTCATTATGATCACCAACTTCAAAATCTTTTTTGAAGACATCAAAAGCATTAGGCAATGCCCCTGCCCACCCCATTATTCTTTGTTTTGTATCGCCAACGACTGTTATTTTTATTGACTTCCCGAAAAATATATTCTTAAAAATTTCATATTGTTTTGACGTTGTATCTTGAAACTCATCGATAAAAGCATATTCATATGTCGAATTTATTGCATTTGATAAAAATACGTTTTTCTTTATAATCCTATTAGCGAGATAATTTATCATCTTGAAAGAAACCCTTGATTTTCCTTTTAATAGATGGGTCCAGACAAAATATCTTATTCTGCCATTAACTGTATGTCTTGTTTCTTCTTTATAAGGAACTACAAGGTAGTTTTCTTCAAATTTTGAAGGTTTTAATTTATTCAACTCTGCTGATGTTAAACCTTCAAAGCCTACTGCCTCTCTTTTTATCTCTGCTATAAAGTCTTTATTGTTAGGGAAAAAAATTTCATAATCGTCTGATGGACAATAAAAGGCGGGAAGAGAACTTTTAAACCGATCAACAATACTTTTACAGAATGCATCAAATGTTGTTGATTCAAATTTGTGTCTATATTTTGTATCAAGCCGTGAGTTTACTCTATCTTGAAGATTTTTGGCCGCATCCTTTTTGAAAGATAATGCAATTATTTTTTTGCTTCTACACTTTCCTGTTTCAATTAAAAAACATGCTTTCTGAGCTAATAATTCTGTCTTACCAGCACCAGGTCCAGCAAGAACGAGGTTATGTTCTGTGCTATTTCGAATTACCTTCATAGCCTCGTCTTCAACTTCTTGGATATCCTTTAAAACCCAATCTGCATCTTTAATAGTCGGCATTAAAGTAATCCTCTAACAGTTTCGATAAGCTCATTAAGAACTTCAGGACTATTATCTCTTAACCTATCGTCTTCCATTTTGGATAGAACATAATTATGCGATAATGGCTTACCTCTTCCTAAAAATAAGTAGCGATACCAAAAGTATTTTTCAAAGTCATCGAACTTCTTAATATCAATGTCTTTTTCTTCTTTTTTCAAAACTGAAGCTATTGCTGCTTCCACTTTCTTGTTATATTCAGGGTCATCATCCTTTGGCAATCTTGGGCCTCCATTTACTGGAACAAATGTCTTATAATCCTCAAAGAATTTATTAAGCATTATCCAATCTAAATCATAGGGATAGGAAAAATAAACATTATAATCTTTCAGACACTCTATCCATCCCGATTCACTATCTGGATTCTCATCCCATGTATGCATTTCTTCAAGTTCTTCATCGCTTAAAGTTCCTGAAGTGACTCTTAATAATTCATTTTTATCCGCACCAATAGAAATTAATTGTTTGACTGCATATTTAATTCTTCCCCATCCACCACCGCCTCTTCTGAAATCGTAATCAAGAAGAGTTACATGAGGAATTGAAAGCTCATTTAAAAGCTTCCAAAAATGATTAACATATCGCCCACCTAATGGCGCAAATGTTATCAATGAAGTATCAAGCTCTATCCCATTTACTTGTGCTATTTTAGGTATTACAATTTCTTCGCTATCCCCTTCACCAAGTATGACAACTTTTGCAAAATATATTTCTGGATATGCTTTTACGGCCTCCTTAACATATGTGAAGGTATCAACATTTTCCGCATCACCTTCACCTTTGCTTGGTAATAATATTTCCTTGACTACTGTATTTTTATTATCATTAAGACGGAAATATCTTATATTCTCAGGTTCTACCCGATTAAGTAAAGATGGTGCATGTGTTGTTAAAACAACTTGTGCTCGATCATTTTCTGATATCTCTTCACACAGCTTAACTATTCTTCCTAAGTATTGTGGTGAAAGGTGGTTTTCGGGTTCTTCTATTAATATTATCGTTAAATTTGGAGGATCTAATGCTTCTACTGATATCGATAAATGTTTGCCCTCAGAATTTATTATCTCATCTTCAATATCAAATGCAGATTTAACTAAAGATAAATAAAATAATGATTTCATACCATCACTCAATCTTTCAGTTGGTAATGGTTGAGTATCTGGACTGGGTAAAAATACAGTATCGATATGTTTTAATACATCTTCAACTCCATTCACTACTGGCTTGATTTGAAGTTCTTCGAAGTAACCACCAGTGAAAAGAGATTTCCAATTTCTGCCTAATGAAGATGTTATTGTCTGGACTCCTACTTCTTCTTGGAATTGATTTCCGATTGAAACAGCAACCTCATCAACTGTTGCCCCCATTTGTTCAGACCATTCGACTGCATTTATCAAACGGTGCATGATGGTTCCGGCTGTTTGCTTCAGTTGTTGGGCAGGATCTCGGTAAGCAGGGACATAGTGGATATGAATTTTTGATCTTTCATATGCCGTTATATTTTTTTCAGACTCCCCTATTTCCCATACCAGATCGCTTTCTATATCGCCTTCAGCAAGATTAGTCTTTGTCCATTTTGCTTTTAATTTTGCTATACAGAATGGGATCTCTCCTGCTTCACTTGAAATTAAATGCTTAAAGAAATCTGCAACCGAGTCGTCCTCACCGTCTTTTAGGTCTGCAAATTCGAATTTTACACGAACTGATAGCTCTCTTTCATCTTGAGTATCAATTTCATCTCCAGGAGGAACATAAAAATCATCAACTTGAATAATTCTATCTGAGCTTTTGACACCAAACATCCTTGTCAATGCGAGGAGAACAGCCGTTTTACCTGTTCCATTCCCTCCAATTAAGCTGGTGAATGAATTTATATTTATAGTTTGTCCTACATTATCAAAGCTCTTAAAGCCTTTGATCTCCATTTCAGTAATTTTCATTATCACCTCAATTGCTGTTTTAAAAAATTATAATCACTAATTACTTCTGCATTTGTAATGATTTCTTGTGAGCACTGCTTAAAACATTCTAAAAATATATTTTTATTATCGTTATGTTCCCAATTTTTTTTCAAAGCTTCTTCAATTGAAATCCAAATAACTTGCAAGTCGTTATTAGATATTTGGCTTGTTAAAACTGTTTCTTCCACACAGAGGATATGCCCTAAGATGACATCATCGTATATCTCAGTATCTGAATCTCTAACTCCTAACCTTTTTATTTTCCTTTTTTGGATGATTTTATTTTTAACAATAAAAGGTTGTTCTTCTATAAAATCGGTCAATGATGTAAAAGCCAAACCACGAACCTGAGCACCATGCATTGAACTACTTACTTTATGGATATCTCTCCAAACTCGCAGGTCACCTAATACATAGAGAACCCGCTGATTTCTCGCTTTCGTATCTTCTGCTTGGTATTGGATATAAGGTGGTCCTCCCCCATTTTGTCTATATCGGGCAAGGGTTTTGATGCTTATGCCAAGAAAGGCAGAAGCAAGCTCACTATTTACAGTGGCAGAATCAGGCATTTGACCAAATAGTTTCCATACCTCTGAATACTCCCGCAAAACTTCCACCGCACTCATCTTCACTCCCTCGTTTCAGGTAATGGAGGATACTTAGCCGAAGCAAGTAACACATTGTATAATTTAGGAGCAGTCATAAGCATATGCAACTCAATCCTTTGTAATGCTTCAAAAATCCGTTCTTGATCAGGTTCTGCATACCTTTCTGTTGGATCTGTTGTACTTCTGTGATTGAGCAGTCTCTTAACGACGGCATATGAAACAAGTTCTTCAGCAACCCTACCAAATGTCCTTCGTAGATCGTGCATACCAAGCTTCAGGATTCCCGCCTCTTGGCAGATATATTCCCTTAGACTTTTGCTATCGGAATAGTGACCAACTTTACTTCGAGAAGAATGGGCCGGGAAAACCCACTTCTGTTTGTCCTTCCGGGTTACCGTATCGTTTACTATGTCTCTTCTATCTTCCAAAATTCTTTTGACGGCATCACAAATCGGAAGCTCGTGATCGTTTCGATTCTTAGTGTCGTAAAAACGGATAGTTCTGTTACTCAGGTCAACATAGCTTGTCGTTTTTGCTTCTTCATTGGTGAGAGCTTCCCTCCAACATAAAGATGCTGTTTCTTCCTTACGAGCACTTAAGAGAACGGTGAGTAGCAGATAATCGCACCCAAGGCGGTTGAAGCTTCTCTTGTTATGCAATGCAGTCAAAAACCTACCTAAGGTGTCTTTTGGAGAAAGTGGGTTTCTTACACCTTTCGCACGATAGCTATCTTCCAGTTCAGAACGAGTCCTGAACTTCTTCTGCACTTTTAAAATGGAAAAAGGGTTATATGACAATGAAGGTTGTCGTTGTTGTGTCTGGGCATTGCTGGCTTCAATTTCGATTGCATGTCTGACAGCAACATTGGCCCAACGGAAGGTTTGTTCAGCAGCGGTTCTTGCTCTACTTGCGATTTCATCAAACTTACGAAGAATTTCATTACCGGTTAAATCCTTCACTCGAAGCCCTGACCATTCAGAAAGCCTGTTTTCTGCTTTGTTCAGGACATTAAGTGTGTTGGGTTTAGCTGGTTTAGACCTGCCAAGAAGGTGTTGACGATATTGAGCAAACACTTCACTGATAGTGAGTTCAGAAGCATCGGCCTCCCGTTTTATTTTGTTAGGGTTCCTTTTGGTCAACTTCATGGTTTGAACTAAATTGCGAGCAACCTCACGGGCTTGATCGATGTTAGCGAAATCAGAGACATTGCCAATTGTAGACCTGATAACCTCGGATGGGGATTTTCCACCTGTCTTAGGACGGTTGCCAGGAGAGGACACTCTCCGTTGAACAATATAGGTCTTTTTTGTGGCACTGATTTTGACACCAAAACCAACGGGTGAATCCCGGTGATTATCAGTGATAAGATACGGTTTTCGCTCTGGATTGGGTAAGTAGACTACTCTGCCTTGCGGATCAAGGCTCGGTTTAACGTCGATAGATAACTTATTGATTATAATCGACTGATTGAGTGTCATTTTCATCAATGTATACCAGTGATTCAAGTGTGTATACCGGATAGTAGCTAGAATACCTCTGGTATACAAATTTACGGGGTTATGTGAGTTTAAAGGGGTTTCACTTGGGGCCACATAAGTACTCAGAAGACTTCAAAAATGAGTAAAATCAATATGAAAGAGTCTGCAAGCAAGGATCTATCAGACCACACCCCAATGATGCAGCAGTACCTTCGGCTGAAAGCAGAGCATCCGGACATTCTGATGTTCTACCGCATGGGTGACTTTTACGAGCTGTTTTACGACGATGCCAAGCGTGCTGCTCAGCTGCTGGATATTTCGCTGACTAAACGTGGAGCGTCAGCCGGAGAACCGATCCCGATGGCAGGCGTACCCTATCACGCCGTGGAAAACTATCTCGCTAAGCTGGTGCAGCTGGGTGAGTCCGTGGCGATCTGCGAGCAGGTTGGTGACCCGGCACTGAGCAAAGGTCCGGTCGAGCGTAAGGTGGTGCGTATTGTCACCCCGGGCACGATCAGCGATGAAGCGCTGTTGCAGGAGCGCCAGGATAACCTGCTGGCGGCAATCTGGCAGAGCGCGCGCGGGTTTGGCTATGCCACGCTGGATATCAGCTCAGGCCGCTTCCGCCTGGCGGAGCCGGACGACCAGGAAACGATGGCGGCTGAACTGCAGCGCACCAATCCGGCTGAGCTTTTGTACCCGGAAGAATTTCCGTCGATGTCGCTGATAGAAAATCGTCGCGGCCTGCGACGCCGCCCGCTGTGGGAGTTTGAGCTGGATACCGCCCGTCAGCAGCTGAACCTGCAGTTCGCTACCCGCGATCTCAGCGGCTTCGGCGTCGAGCAGGCCCAGCAGGCGCTGCGTGCCGCTGGCTGCCTGTTGCAATACGTGAAAGATACCCAACGCACGTCGCTGCCGCATATCCGTTCGCTGACCATGGAGCGCCAGCAGGACAACATCATTATGGATGCAGCCACGCGTCGAAATCTTGAAATCACCCAGAACCTCGCCGGTGGCACGGATAATACGCTGGCCTCGGTGCTGGATAAAACCGCAACGCCTATGGGTAGCCGCATGCTGAAGCGCTGGCTGCACAGCCCGGTGCGCAACGCCCGGGTGATTAACCAGCGTCAGCAAAGTATTGCCGCCCTGCAGGATCTCACTGATGAACTGTCACCGCTGCTGCGGCAGATCGGCGATCTTGAGCGAATCCTGGCACGTCTGGCACTGCGTACCGCCCGCCCTCGCGACCTGGCTCGCATGCGGCATGCCTTTCAGCAGCTACCGTTGCTGAACCAGGTGCTGGCAGAGAATCAAACCGGGCATCTGCAAACTCTGCGAAGTCAGATGGGGGAGTTTGCTGAACTGCGTGAGCTGCTTGAGCGGGCGATCATCGAAACCCCGCCGGTACTGGTGCGCGATGGCGGCGTCATCGCGCCAGGTTATAACGAAGAGCTGGATGAATGGCGGGCGCTGGCCGATGGCGCAACCGACTACCTCGATCGGCTGGAAGTGCGCGAACGTGAAAAACTCGGCCTGGATACGCTGAAGGTCGGATTTAATGCCATTCACGGCTACTACATTCAGGTCAGCCGCGGTCAGAGCCACCAGGTGCCGATCCACTATGTGCGACGCCAGACGCTGAAAAACGCCGAACGCTATATCATCCCCGAGCTGAAGGAGTATGAAGATAAGGTTCTGACCTCCAAAGGCAAAGCGCTGACGCTGGAAAAAGCCCTGTATGAACAGTTGTTCGATAAGCTGTTGCCGCACCTGGACGCACTGTTAGCGAGTGCCGCAGCGCTGGCCGAACTCGATGTGCTGAGTAACCTGGCCGAGCGGGCCTGGACACTGAACTACAGCTGCCCGACGCTGAGCGACAAACCGGGCATTAAACTGACCGGCGGACGCCATCCGGTTGTTGAACAGGTACTGAAAGAGCCGTTTATCGCTAACCCACTGTCGCTTTCACCACAGCGCCGCATGCTGATTGTCACCGGGCCTAATATGGGGGGGAAAAGTACCTATATGCGCCAAGCGGCGTTGATCACGCTGATGGCCAGTATCGGCAGCTTTGTTCCGGCAGAACAGGCGGTAATCGGCCCGGTAGACCGAATCTTCACCCGCGTTGGCGCGGCAGACGATCTGGCATCAGGCCGCTCCACCTTTATGGTTGAAATGACCGAAACCGCCAATATCCTGCACAACGCCACAGAGTACAGCCTGGTGCTGATGGATGAAATTGGCCGCGGAACTTCCACCTATGATGGCCTTTCGCTGGCCTGGGCCTGCGCGGAAAGTCTGGCCACCCGTATCAAAGCGATGACGCTGTTCGCCACCCACTATTTCGAGCTGACCACACTGCCGGATCAGATTGAAGGCGTGGCTAACGTCCATCTTGATGCCGTTGAGCACGGCGATACCATCGCCTTTATGCACAGCGTGCAGGATGGTGCAGCCAGCAAAAGCTACGGGCTGGCGGTCGCTGCGCTGGCCGGTGTACCGAAGGAGGTTATCAGACGTGCACGGCAGAAGCTGAAAGAGCTTGAAGCCCTTTCCGGCAGCGCGGCCGCCACCCGGGCCGATGGCTCACAGCTACCGCTGCTGGTGGAAGAGACCTCGCCCGCGGTAGAGGCACTGGAAGCGCTCGATCCCGACACGCTCTCCCCGCGCCAGGCGCTGGAATGGATTTACCGCCTGAAATCACTGGTTTAAGCCGCTGTGACAGAGCGTTCTGAACGCTGACCGGGCGTAAAGTCAAATGAAGCCACCTTTTGAAGAGGTGGCTTTTTAACTTACCATCTGTTTTCTGGGGGTAAGACCACTCTGTCTGGTTGTCGCCGTTTTCGCACGTTCCATGTCGTTAATGTCCTTGATGGCTTTAATCGTAAGGTCTCATCGAACGGTACAAATCTTAATCTTCCTGCCCGATAAGTCGTTCTTATACTCGACAGAATGGCAGTCAGCTGAGGCTATCCGCACTGCTCCGCATGGATAATGGTTCCAAACTTATCTCTCTGACGCTGGCTGAATGAGCAGAGAAGTACGCGGTCTAGCTGGAATTATCAAGCCGAGTAAAACAACTCAGAATGCTTTTATCGAACGTTTTAACCGAATTTAACGAACAGAGATGCTTAGCTCTTATCTTTTCAGAACACTAACTTATTGCAGAAAGTATCGGAAAGATGATTATCAGAATACAACAATGAACGCCATGACGAATCACTGAATAACATACCCCGGGGAAAAACCGCCTGCAACATTCAATTTTCGACACCAAAAAAAAGATAAAAATCAGAAAATTATCTTTTTAAAGTGGACTATATAAAGAAGCTAATGGAGTAAAAACACTTACCATTTAGGGGGGTAGCTGTCCCTCGGGCAATGAAAATGCCAGCTTTTATTTCAAAAATGAAAGAAATTGCTGATGAATACAGTTTCAGTGAGATTAGTATGGGTATGAGTCATGACTACGAACATGCCTTGCGTAATGGCGCAACGATAGTTAGAGTTGGAAATTATATTTTCGGTGAAAGGTCGGTTAATGAAAAATAATCTTCTCTCTGCGGGGATGGTTTCTGGCATCATCTTTTGCGGCATGAGTGCCGCTTTCGACGTTTTTGTGGGGAATATCACACAAAAATTAGATCCAGCCATATTTATTTTTTATTGTTTTATGATAGCAACGGGAGTCTTCTTTACGCTAGGGATGATAAACAATGGAAAATCCTATCTTGTCAGAACCAAAAAAGATCGTAAGTTACTTTCTCTTGTGAATCTTGCCGTAATGCTGAACTGGGGAGGGTTAATAGTCTCACTCAAGTTCCTGGAGCCGGCTGTTGTCGGAATCGCATCGGTGGCGTGCGGCCCGGCATTAACAATCGTGATTTCACGTTATTTTTTAAAAGACACATCTTCTCCCGGTAAGACTGAGACAGTAATTGCCTGGATTATTCTTGCTGGCGTTATTGTAATGCTTGCTAATTCGTACTTCGGAAAAAGCGGATTGACCAGTACGGACTATATAGGTCGAACTGCTGGGATTGTAAGCGTCCTGTTCAGCGCTGTCGGGACTGTTCTTTATACCTTCTTTTCCAGGGGCCTCAGCAAAAAGGGGTGGAAAGCGTATGAAATTTTAGGATTCAGAAACATTCTTATGCTGTTAGTTTCCTTCATATACTGTATCCATCAAAGCATTCCACTGCTGCTGGAAAACGACTTGCTTCTGATTGTAGTATTGCTTTCTGTGGTTGGTCACATCATACCCGTTTTCCTTATCCAGAAGTCGATTAGTGAACTGGACCCAATTCACGTATCACTACTGCTACTTTTGCTGCCCGTTTTTACCCTGGCGTTCCAGTTTACAGACAGCAGAATAGTCGTTTCCTGGGAAAGTATTTCGGCTGTTTTAGCAATAACATGCCTCCTGATCGTCCTTTGTGTAACTAAAGTTCAGGAAAAAAGAAGAGGTTCTTGCAAATGAAAAGAGTAGCTGTTGTTGACGGTTTTTCATCAGGTAAATTTATTGCCAAAGGACTCCATGAAAAGGGTTGTGAACTGATCCACATATCCTCCAGCGACAAACTGGATGAATATTATTACAAGGGCTTCGACTTCAGCATTTACAATAAGACTGTTGTTCACAATGAATTAGGTGAAACCTTACGTCTTATCAGAGAGTTCGAAGCAGATTATGTGATTGCCGGTACGGAAAGCGGTGTAACGCTGTCCGACCTTATCAACCGTGAATTACGCCTACCCTACCGAAATGCCGCAGAAAAATCATCTTCGCGCCGTAATAAGTTTAACATGATAGAAACGCTGCGAGCCGCCGGGCTGAATGCTGCAGACCAGATCCAGATATCTTCTGTTGAAGAGGCCTCAGAGTGGCTAAAAAGACAACAATACCCAGTGGTTTTAAAACCTTTGGAAAGCGCAGGGTCAGACGGAGTTTTTATTTGTCACAACAAAGATGCTGTAAGGGACGCTTTTAATCAAGTTTTTAATATAAAGAATAAACTTAACCTGAATAACGACAAAGTCTTACTGCAGGAATTTTTAAAGGGAACCGAATACGTTGTCAATTTTGTTTCCCTTGATGGTTTTTTTGTTCCTACTGAAGTAGTCAGATACCATAAGAGAAAACTTGATACCGGAAATGTGGTTTACGACATTGATGAAATTATTGATGCGGAAAGCCGAGAATTTAAAACACTGATTGAATACACCGCCAAAGTCTGTAGCTGTTTAGGAATCAAAAATGGTCCCAGCCATGCTGAGGTTATGCTGACAGATAATGGGCCTTGCCTCGTTGAGATTGCGGCGAGAAGTGATGGTATTCTCCGGCCAGATGTTGCAACTGTTACAACTGGACTTGGTCAGCTGGCTGCCACGGTCTTATCAATGACTGATCCTGATAAGTTTATGTTCCAGGCTGGCTTACCTCATTATAAGCTGAAGAATCATTCCTTTAATGTATGCCTGATAAGTCCCCGTTCCGGGGTGTTCAGGGGAGAAGTCTTTGAGCAGCTCGTGCAAAAACTTCCCAGCTTTAAAAGAATAGAGTTTTATCTCTCCTCCGGAGCCCCCGTCAGCAAAACCCGGGATGTTTTCAGCCAGCCGGGCACGGTATATCTTGTTAGTGCTGACAAAGAACAGTTGTGGCGGGATTACAAAATAATCCGTGAATCTGAATCTCAGGGAATTTATCTGGAAGAAATCTGACATTGTTAATGATTGTATCTGAATCCATCCAGGTCACGGCTGGGTATATCTTCCTGAGACTGGGTATTTTACTGCGTGACCGATTCCGGTTTTGATAAGCACATGGAATTTTTAACGAAGACAGCAGTCCACTATTGCCATACTTAATGAACCGGCAGTTGCTGTGCGATATGGAACACGATCATATCGGGCTCCATCGTTTGCTGAATAATGGCAATTCGTCATGTACTGTACGACGCCGCTCAGGAACTGATTAGATTTCAATCATCTTATGATTGCTGGCTGGTGTTAAACACAGGTGCAGAACTCTCTTTTATTTAAAGAGAGCCGAAGTGTATAGAGATCGGTGGGGTCAGTCTAACCAATCACTTCACAGACTCTTTCAGGGCGGGTATCTTACCCGCCCGTTTTAATTTTACCGTCTGTTTTCAGCGGCGGTTACGCACCAGCTGATAGCGACGGGTGAGATACTCCACTGGCGCACTCCATATGTGCACCAGGCGGCAGAACGGGAACAGCAGAAACAGCGTCATGCCCAGCACCATATGTACACGGTAGACAGGTGCCACGCCGTCGAGATACTGCGATGCACCACCATGGAAAGTCACTACCGCCTGCGCCCAGCCCACCAGCTTCATCATCTCCAGACCATCAGGGTGCTGTGCTGAGAATGGAATGGTCAGCAGTCCCAGCGCCGCCTGCGCCACCAGCAATGTCAGGATCATAATGTCAGCCGCGCTGCTGGTCGCACGCACGCGAGCGTTCGTCAGCCGACGCTTCAGCAGCAGCCCGCCACCGATCAACGTCATAGCCCCGCAGATGCCCCCGGCAATCATCGCCAGCTGCTGCTTGGCGGCAATCGGCAGGAAGGACTGATATACCCAGTGCGGCGTCAGCAGGCCGACAATATGACCGAAGAAGATACCAATAATGCCAATATGAAACAGGTTAGAAGCCAGTCTCATCCCCTTTTTACTCAGCATCTGGCTGGAGCCCGCCCGCCAGCTGTACTGCCCATAGTCGTAGCGCAGCCAGCTTCCCACCAGAAATACCGTACCGGCAAGATAAGGGTAAATATCAAAAAAGAACCTGTTTAAAAATTGCATTTTCTACTCTCCCCTTGTCTGGCTGAGTGACGAAACATCGAGATACTGCGGCGTGACGGCGCCCGCGAAACGGCGCTGATGAGCGGCAGAACAGCCCTCGCCCTGTGGATTCATGCGGGCAATAAAGGACACCTGCTCCTCTTCCCACACCGCGTCGAGTGCCTGCGGCGTATCGTCCCGCGTTTCACCGGCAACCTGCGACTTTAGCGACGTCGGGCTGGCGCTGCTGCCGGAGAGATCCAGCAGCAGCGGGAATAGCTGGGCATAAGGGCTGCCACGCTGTTCCAGCCTCGCGCCCAGCAGAGCCAGGATGGGTGCCACGTCCTGCAAGCCCTGACGGACGCGGTCCAGCCCTCCCTGCGCCAGATATTCCAGATAAAGCGGCAGATGATCCGGCAGTTCGCGGGCATCCAGCTCCAGCCCATCAGCACGGTACTGCTCCATCAAATCAACCATCGCCTGACCGCGATCGCGTGACTCACCGTGAACATGTTCAAACAGCAGCAGCGAAGTTGCGCGACCGCGATCGAACAGCTCGCAGTAATCGGCTTGCAGATCGAGCAGCGGCCGCTCTGCACAGCGGCGGATAAACGCCGCCAGCCGGGTTTTGTGCTCAGGACGGAGTTCGTCGGCTTCCTGCAGGGCTGCCAGCAGCTCGTCCTGATGATCAAACAGCTCCTGCTCCGGGTAATCGAGCAGTCGGGCGATAAGACATAGCGCAATCATGAGGCATCTTCCTTCCGCTGAGTTTTGATCGAGACGTCGATAGCATCGATACGGCGGCTGTTGAACAGATTGAACTTCACGTCGCTGCCGTGGCAGCCGTCGCCAAAGCTGAAGCCACACCCCTTACTCTCAGGAAAAGCTTCACGCGCCTGCTCACGGTGGCTTGACGGGATCACAAAGCGATCCTCATAGTTGGCGATCGCCAGATAGCGATACATCTCCTGCGCCTGCGCCTCGGTTAGCCCTACCTGTTCCAGCGCGCTGATATCATGAACTCCGTCGACGGTTTCAGCGCGCTTGTAGTGACGCATGGCCAGCATACGTTTCAGCGCCAGCAGCACCGGAGCGGTATCGCCAGCCGTCAGCAGGTTAGCGAGGTACTGCACCGGAATACGCAGACTTTCCACGTCCGGCAGCACGCCGTTATGGGGCAGCTGCCCCGCATCCGCCACGGACTGAATCGGAGACAGCGGCGGCACGTACCAGACCATAGGCAGCGTGCGATATTCCGGATGCAGCGGCAGCGCGAGCTTCCAGTCCATCGCCATTTTGTAGACCGGTGAACGCTGTGCCGCATCGATCACGCTCTGCGGCACGCCGTCTTTCAGTGCCTGCTCAATCACCGCCGGATCGTGTGGATCGAGGAAGATATCCAGCTGACTCTGATAGAGATCTTTTTCATTTTCTACCGAGGCGGCCTGCTCAATGCGATCGGCGTCATACAGCAGCACGCCGAGGTAGCGAATGCGACCCACGCAGGTTTCTGAACACACGGTCGGTTCGCCGGACTCGATACGCGGATAGCAGAAAATGCATTTTTCCGATTTGCCGCTTTTCCAGTTGAAGTAGATTTTCTTGTAAGGGCAGCCGGTCAGGCACATGCGCCAGCCACGGCACTTATCCTGATCGATCAGTACAATGCCGTCTTCGGCGCGCTTATAAATCGCACCGCTCGGACAGGTCGCCACGCACGAGGGGTTCAGGCAGTGCTCACACAGGCGCGGCAGATACATCATGAAGGTGTTTTCGAACTGGCCGTACATCTCCTTCTGAATGTGCGCAAAGTTGGTATCCTTCGAGCGCTTGCTGAATTCGCCGCCGAGAATTTCTTCCCAGTTAGGACCGTTCTCAATTTTCTTCATCCGCTCACCGGTAATCAGCGAGCGCGGGCGGGCGATAGGCTGGTGTTTACCAGCAGGTGCGTTATGCAGATGCTGATAGTCAAAATCAAACGGCTCGTAGTAGTCATCCAGCTCCGGCACGTGCGGGTTAGCGAAGATCTTCGACAGCACGCTCATCCGGCTCCCCATACGCGGCTCCAGCTTACCGCTGATCTTGCGGATCCAGCCGCCCTTCCATTTTTCCTGATCTTCCCAGGCGTTAGGGAAGCCCTGGCCCGGTTTGCTTTCGACGTTGTTGAACCAGGCGTACTCCATCCCTTCGCGGCTGGTCCAGACGTTTTTACAGGTCACTGAGCAGGTGTGGCAGCCGATGCATTTGTCGAGATTCAATACCATCCCGACCTGTGAGCGAATTTTCATTTTGCAATCTCCTGCTGACTGCCCTGGCAATCGTCGTTGCCCTCACCATCTAACCAGTTAATGTTATTCATCTTTCTGACGATCACGAACTCGTCGCGGTTAGAACCCACGGTACCGTAATAGTTAAAGCCGTAAGACTGCTGGGCGTAGCCGCCAATCATATGCGTTGGTTTCGGGCAGACGCGGGTAACCGAGTTGTGAATGCCACCGCGCTGCCGGGTGGTTTCCGCCCCCGGAATGTTAACGAGACGTTCCTGAGCGTGGTACATCATGGTCATTCCGGCAGGTACGCGCTGGCTAACTACGGCCCTGGCGGTCAGGGCACCGTTGGCGTTAAACGCCTCAATCCAGTCGTTATCCTCAATGCCTAACTGCTTCGCATCGTCCTCGCTCAGCCAGACAATCGGGCCACCGCGCGACAGCGTCAGCATCAGCAGGTTTTCACTGTAGGTGGAGTGAATCCCCCATTTCTGGTGCGGGGTGATGAAGTTCAGCGCCTTTTCCGGGTTGCCATTGGGTTTGCGGTTCAACAGCGGCTGTACGGTTCGGGTGTCAATCGGCGGGCGGTAGGCCAGCAGACTTTCACCAAAATCACGCATCCACTGATGATCCTGATACAGCTGCTGACGGCCGGTCAGCGTTCGCCATGGGATCAGCTCGTGAACGTTGGTATAACCGGCGTTATAGGAGACGTGCTCATCTTCCAGACCTGACCAGGTCGGGCTGGAGATAATTTTGCGCGGCTGCGCCTGAATATCGCGGAAGCGGATTTTCTCATCCTCTTTATTCAGCGCCAGATGGGTATGTTCCCGCCCGGTCAATACGCCCAGCGCCTGCCAGGCTTTTACCGCAACCTGACCATTGGTTTCCGGCGCCAGCGAAAGAATGACTTCGGCGGCATCAATGGCACTGTTGATAACAGGCCGGCCCGCTGCCGGACCGTCGATTTTTACCTTATTGAGTTTTTTGAGGAAATCGACTTCAGTCTGGGTATTCCAGCTAATGCCCTTTCCGCCGTTGCCCAGCTTATCGAGCAGCGGTCCAAGGGAGGTAAAGCGCTCAAAGGTCGACGGATAATCACGTTCGACCACCATAATATGCGGCGCGGTTTTCCCCGGGATCAGATCGCATTCGCCCTTATGCCAGTCCTGCACGCCCAGCGGCTGCGCCAGTTCGGCGGCGGTGTCATGTTGCACAGGCAGCGTCACCACGTCGGTTTCCACGCCAAGGTGCCCGATGCAAAGTTCCGAGAAACGCTTCGCTATGCCCTTGTAGATTTCCCAGTCGCTGCGGGATTCCCAGGCCGGATCGACAGCGGCAGACAGGGGATGAATAAACGGATGCATATCCGAGGTATTCATATCGTCTTTTTCATACCAGGTAGCGGTTGGCAGCACGATATCGGAGTAGAGGCAGGTGCTCGACATGCGAAAATCGAGGGTGACCACCAGGTCAAGTTTGCCCTCGCCCGGATTATCACGCCATTCCACCTCTTCCGGCTGCGGTGCCCCCTGCTCAGCCAGATCGTCACCCAGCACGCCGCTGTCGGTTCCCAGCAGGTACTTCAGCAGATACTCATGCCCCTTACCGGAAGAACCCAGCAGGTTAGAACGCCAGACAAACAGGTTGCGCGGGAAGTTTTGCGGATCGTCAGGCTGCTCGGCGGCAAAGCGCACAGTGCCATCTTTCAAACCGGCGACGGTGTAATCCACCGGGGAGAGGCCTGCCGCTTTAGCTTTTGCCGCCAGATGCAGCGGGTTAACGTTCAGCTGCGGGGCCGAGGGCAGCCAGCCCATACGTTCAGATCGCACGTTGAAGTCAATCAGACTGCCGGTGTAGCGCGATTTATCCGCCAGCGGTGACAGCAGTTCGTCGGTCTTCAGGCTCTCGTAGCGCCACTGGCTGGAATGATTATAGAAGAATGATGTGCCGTTCATCTGGCGCGGCGGGCGCTGCCAGTCAAGGCCAAAGGCCAGCGGCAGCCAGCCGGTCTGCGGGCGCAGTTTTTCCTGGCCAACATAGTGCGCCCAGCCGCCACCGCTCTGGCCCACGCAGCCGCAGAACACGAGTAAATTGATCAACCCACGGTAGTTCATATCCATGTGATACCAGTGGTTCAGACCGGCTCCAACGATGATCATGGATCGGCCACGCGTTTTTTCAGCGGTTTCCGCAAATTCACGTGCGATTCGGATTGTATTCTGACGCGGCACGCCGGTGATCTGCTCCGCCCATGCCGGACTGTAGGCCTTCACCTCATCATAGGTTACCGCGCAGTTCGCATCGTTCATGCCGCGCTCAACCCCATAGTTCGCCAGCGTGAGATCGTAGACGCTGGTCACCAGCGCGGTGCTGCCGTCTGCCAGCAGCAGGCGTTTAACCGGCAGTTTGTGCAGCAAAATTTCATCCAGCGCAACGGTGTTGAAGTCCTGAACTTCGGTGCCGCCGAAATAAGGAAAGCCGACATCAACAATCTCATCATGCTGGCCCAGCAGACTCAGCTGCAGTTCCACCTCCTGCCGATCCCTGCCTTCGCGTGATTCGAGGTTCCATTTACCCTTTTCCCCCCAGCGATAGCCAATTGACCCCTGTGGTGAAACCAGCTCACCGCTGGATTCATTGATGGCAATGGTCTTCCACTGAGGATTGTTTTGCTGACCGAGTCCGTCAACCAGATCGCTGGCGCGCAGCAGGCGTCCGGCTGCGTAGTAGCCACCGTCACGCGGCTCCAGCATCACCAGCATCGGCATATCGGTATAGGCACGAACGTAGTTACGGAAGTATTCCACCTGACGCTGCTGATGGAACTCGGTCAGCATCACGTGCCCCATCGCCAGCGCCAGTGCGCTGTCGGTGCCCTGCTTAGGTGCCAGCCACTGATCGCAAAGCTTGGCGATCTCGGCATAGTCCGGCGTGATAGCGACTGTTTTAGTCCCTTTATAGCGAACTTCAGTAAAGAAGTGCGCATCCGGCGTACGGGTCTGAGGCACGTTACTGCCCCACGCCATAATGTAGGAGGCGTTGTACCAGTCGGCAGATTCGGGCACATCGGTCTGCTCACCCCAGGTCATGGGTGATGCCGGTGGCAGGTCGCAGTACCAGTCATAGAAGCTCAGGCTGGTGCCGCCAATCAATGACAGATAACGCGAACCCGAAGCGTAGGAAACCATCGACATTGCCGGGATTGGGGAGAAACCAATAATACGGTCAGGGCCGAAGGTTTTCGCCGTGTAGATATTAGCCGAAGCAATCAGCTCATTGACCTCCTGCCAGCTTGAACGCACGAACCCCCCGCGCCCACGTGCTGCTTTGTAGCTTTTCGCCTGTTCGGCGTCTTCCACAATCGACTGCCACGCCAGCACCGGATCGCTGTGCAGGGCTTTCGCCTTTCGCCAGAGCGTAATCAGCTGCTTACGCATCAGGGGATATTTCAGGCGGTTAGCGCTGTATAAATACCACGAATAGCTGGCGCCGCGGGGACAGCCGCGAGGCTCATGATTCGGCAAATCCGGGCGGGTGCGGGGATAGTCGGTTTGCTGGGTCTCCCAAGTAACCAGGCCATTTTTCACATAGATTTTCCAGCTGCATGAGCCGGTACAGTTGACGCCGTGGGTGGAGCGAACAATTTTGTCATGCTGCCAGCGGCTACGATAGCCATCCTCCCAGTCACGATTAACGTTCAGGGTTTGTCCGTGATCGCCGGAGAAGGGTTCCGCCAGCTGTTTGAAATAACGTAAACGATCCAAAAATTTGCTCATACTACATACTCCAGGAAGGAATGATGGCTATTGCGCTGAATTATTCTTTTTACGGCCATAAACCAGCCAGGTTATCGCGATACAAACCAGGTAAAACACCAAAAAGACTTTCATTGCCCCAGCCGGCGATCCGCTGATACTCAGCGAAATACCAAAGGTCTGCGGGATGAAAAATCCGCCGAGCGCACCGATAGCCGAAATGAAACCCAGTGCGGCGCTGGTTTCGGTAACCGCTTCGCGCTGGGCGGTTTCATCACTGCCGCCGGCGGCTTTAACGCGATCGAGGGTCAATTTGCGGAAGATCACAGCGATCATCTGGAAAGTGGATCCGCTCCCCAAACCGGCGGCGAAGAACAGCACCATAAAGACAGCGTAGAAAGCGATAAAAGAGCCTGAATGAGTTGCATCTGGCAGCGTCAGGAACAGCAGGCCGGTAAATATCGCCATCAGCATGAAGGTAAACAGGGAGACGCGAACACCGCCCAGCCGGTCGGAGATAATGCCGCCTGCGGAACGCGCCAGCGCGCCGATAAACGGGCCGAAAAAGGCATACTTCATGATGGCAACATCGGGAAACTGGGTTTTCGACAACATGGCAAAGCCTGCTGAAAAACCGATGAAAGACCCAAACGCGGCAAGATAGAGCAGCGAGAGCATCCAAAGATGGCCACGTTTCAACACCGGCAGCTGCTCGCTGAGCGATGATTTTGCTGCTGCCAGATCGTTCATACCGAACCAGGCGGTCATCGTGGCGATAAGCAGTAGCGGCACCCAAATCCAGGCCGCATTCTCAAGCCAGATACCGCTGTTTCCGGTAGAACCGCCGTCGTTGAAAAAACCAAAGATAGCCAGCGAAATCGCCAGCGGGGCCAGGCATTGCATAACGCTTACGCCAAGGTTACCCAGCCCGCCGTTGATCCCCAGCGCACCGCCCTGCATCGATTTCGGGAAGAAGAAGCTGATATTTCCCATGCTTGACGCAAAGTTTGCCCCCGCAAAACCGCACAGCAGAGAGATCACCATAAAAACGCTGAACGGTGTTTCAGGATCCTGTACCGCAAAACCCAGCCAGACACAGGGAAGCAGCAGAAAGCAGGTACTGAAGGTTGTCCAGCGGCGGCCACCAAAAATGGGAATGACAAAGGAGTAAGGCACGCGCAGAATTGCGCCGGATACGGAAGGGAGCGCGGTCAACAGGAAAAGCTGATCGGTGGTAAAGTTGAAACCCACCTTGTTCAGGTTCACGGCGACCGTGCTGAACAGCATCCAGACGCAGAAGGCCAGCATCAGACAAAAAACCGAGATCCACAGGTTACGGCTGGCTATGCGCTTTCCTGTTGCAGCCCAGAACGGGGCATTTTCAGGCTGCCAGTTCTCAATGATTGCACGACTTTTTTTTCCTTGTGAAGGGGACAGCTGGGACATATTTTTCTCACTGGCGTTATTAATCATGTCCCCATCCTGAGCAGGAATGTTTTTAGCCGAGTTGACATATATCAACGAGCAGGTCGGTGGTTGTTTGCCGAAGAACGCGATTACTCCTGAAGAAGGATGGCGAATTAAAAATTAAAAAACAGAAAAATCAAAAGGATAAACATAAGAGGGGATGATTTCTCAGGGGTATTACTCCATCAAGATATTAAGTATTACCCCAAAAGAGGTATGTGTATTCCCACCCCAATCGCAGAGAATAGCCTCAGCCGCTGTGTACCCTACGTTTTAGCGCACTTAACCCCGGAATAATGGATGAACAATAAAACCGCTCCCGCTACCGTCCTGCTGATTGACGATCATCCGATGATTCGAACCGGCCTCAAGCAGTTGATCGGCATGGACGATTGTCTGGAAGTGATCGGGGAAGCAGGCAATGGTGCAGAAGGCGTACTACTGGCGGAAAAAAATGACTACGATCTGATCCTGTTGGATCTGCATATGCCCGGTATGAACGGCCTGGAAACCCTGGAACAGCTGCGGGCGACAGATGCTCGCGGCCGCATCGTGGTTTTCAGCGTTTCAGATTATGAAGATGATGTCGTTCGCGCCCTGAAGCGCGGTGCCGATGGCTATTTACTCAAGGATATGGAACCGGAAGCGTTGCTGAAATCGCTGCATCGCGCCGCGGCCGGAGAGATGGTACTGAGTGAAACGCTACCGCCGCTGCTGGCCGCCAGTCTCCGCCAGCAGCGCCCCAAAGAACAGCCAGATATTGAACGGCTTACGGCGCGCGAACGCGGTATCCTTAAGCTGGTTGCCATGGGAATGAGCAATAAACTGATCGCACGCCGCCTGTGTATCAGTGAAAGCACGGTGAAGGTACACGTTAAACATTTGCTGAAGAAACTACAGATGAAATCGCGGGTTGAAGCGGCGGTGTGGTCGCTGCAAAACGGTTACAGCTGAAAAGAGCAATAAAAAAGCGACGATCGGAGATCGTCGCTTTTCGCATTAGCTCAGTCAGTTTCGCGGTTATTCGCGAAACAGTGCTTCAATATTCAGTCCCTGTGCCTGCAAAATCTCACGCAGACGACGCAGACCTTCAACCTGAATCTGACGTACACGCTCGCGGGTCAGACCGATTTCGCGGCCCACATCCTCCAGCGTCGCCGCCTCGTAGCCCAACAGGCCGAAACGACGTGCCAACACTTCGCGCTGTTTGGCGTTCAGTTCGAACAGCCATTTAACGATGCTTTGCTTCATGTCATCGTCCTGGGTGGTATCTTCCGGACCGTTATCTTTCTCATCGGCCAGAATATCCAGCAGCGCTTTCTCAGAATCTCCGCCCAGCGGCGTATCAACTGAGGTAATGCGTTCGTTGAGGCGCAGCATCCGGCTGACGTCATCAACAGGTTTATCTAACTGCTCCGCAATCTCTTCTGCACTTGGCTCATGGTCGAGCTTGTGGGACAGTTCACGCGCGGTGCGCAGATAAACGTTCAGCTCTTTTACGATGTGAATCGGCAGGCGGATGGTACGGGTTTGATTCATAATCGCCCGTTCAATCGTCTGACGAATCCACCAGGTGGCGTACGTGGAGAAACGGAACCCTCTTTCCGGGTCAAACTTCTCTACGGCGCGGATCAGGCCGAGGTTACCTTCTTCAATCAGATCCAGCAGCGCCAGACCGCGATTGCTGTAACGACGGGCGATTTTCACCACCAGACGCAGGTTGCTTTCGATCATTCGGCGACGTGAAGGAACATCTCCACGAAGCGCCCGGCGGGCAAAGAAAACTTCTTCTTCCGCCGTTAACAGTGGGGAATAACCAATCTCCCCGAGATAAAGCTGCGTCGCGTCCAGCACGCGTTGTGTAGCGCCCTGCGACAGCAGTTCTTCTTCTGCTAAATCATTATCACCAGGTTCATTTCCGACAAGAGCCTTCTCATCAAAAACCTCAGCTCCGTTTTCGTCGAATTCCGCATCTTCATTTAAATCATTAACTTTCAGCGTATTCTGGCTCATAAGCGGCTCCTACCCGTGATTCCAGGGCAGAACACCAAGGTTCTGCCGGTTATCGCTGCGGTAAATAACGCAACGGGTTAACGGATTTCCCCTTGTAACGAATTTCAAAGTGCAATCTAACCGAACTCGTGCCGGTACTGCCCATGGTGGCTATTTTCTGACCCGCTTTAACCTCTTGTTGTTCACGGACCAGCATAGTGTCGTTATGGGCATAAGCACTCAGGTAGTCATCATTATGTTTGATGATTATCAGATTACCGTAACCGCGCAGTGCATTTCCGGCATATACCACCCGACCTGAAGCGGTGGATACCACGGACTGACCACGGGAACCCGCGATATCGATACCTTTATTCCCTCCTTCAGAAGCGGAAAAGTTATCAATGATCTTACCGTCTGTCGGCCAACGCCAGCTTCCCACTGGGGTAGCGCTGTCCGTTGTACTGCTGACGGTCGGGGCAGTAACCGGCGCTGTTGTCGTTGCAACAGCTGTGCCGGATGAAGGCAGCATCTTGCCTCCATCAGAATTACCTGAGTCCTCAGAATACGTAATAACCGGTTGCCGTGCAACAGGTGTTGGCTTCATTTGTGTACTGGAAGGTGGTGGCGTTACACCACCGGCCGTGGCATCGGCAACGGTAATGGCATTACCGCCGGTGATCGGCGTACCGCCACCGTTTCCAACCTGCAACTGCTGGCCAACGTTGAGCCCGTATGGCGCGGCGATGTTATTGCGCTGTGCCAGATCACGGAAATCGTTGCCGGTAATCCAGGCAATATAGAACAAGGTATCGCCACGCTTGACGGTGTAACTGTCACCGCTGTAGCTACCTTTCGGAATATTCCCATAACTGCGATTGTAAACAATGCGCCCGTTTTCCGTCACCACGTTCGGTGAGGACGACACCATGCCACCGTTTGGAGACGCCGCCGGGCGGGCCGGAATAAAACCACCGTCGCCACCGCGTGAATTACCGAGCATGCCTGAATCATTACCGCCAACCGAACTGATGGGAGCCTGCGTATTATCGCTGGAGCAACCTGCCAGCCAAAAACCTAACAATGACACGGCCGCAATACGGCACAATTTAAAACTCGGGCTTCCAGTGCTCATTCATCCCCCAATACGGCAATGCTTATTAAAGACAGAACTGCGGGCGGGCTGATGGATGACAGCATCTTCTGTCAGCCCGCGCGAATTATCCAGATACTAGCAATATCAACCACAACGTGCCATGAAACAGTTGTATTAATCTTTATTAGCGGCTCATCTCAAGCCAGATCGCCCTGCACCAGCGGCACAAAGCGAACCGGTTCAATCGTTTCAACCACAAATTCACCACCCCGGCGGCGGATGCGCTGCAAAAACTGCTGCTCTTCCCCTACCGGCAACACCATAATGCCGCCTTCATCCAGCTGCGCCAGCAGCGCATCAGGAATTTCTGGCGGTGCGGCCGTCACGATAATGGCATCGAAAGGCCCACGGGAACGCCAGCCAAGCCAGCCGTCGCCGTGCCGGGTTGAGACATTGTGCAGATCGAGCTGCTTCAGTCGGCGCTTGGCCTGCCACTGCAGTCCTTTAATGCGCTCCACTGAGCAAACATGCTCAACCAGATGGGCCAGAATCGCCGTCTGATAGCCGGAACCGGTGCCGATTTCCAGTACTCGCGACTGCGGGGTCAGCTCCAGCAGCGCCGTCATTCTGGCTACCATGTAAGGCTGAGAAATCGTCTGCCCGGAGCCAATAGGCAGCGCCATATTGTCCCAGGCTTTATGTTCAAACGCTTCATCCACGAACCGCTGACGTGGCACATCTTCAATGGCCTGCAGCAGTCGCTCATCGTTAATGCCCTGCTTGCGCAACTGCGCCAGCAGCGTATCAATCCGACCACCGCTTACCATTGCTGCTCAACCTCAACGGTGGACAGCCAGGAAGAAACCACCTCCTGAGCCGCATGCGCGGTAAGGTCAACATGAAGAGCAGTAACCGACACGTAGCCCTCATCGACCGCAGCGAAGTCAGTATCCGGGCCTGCATCAAGCTTGTCGCCTGGAGGGCCAATCCAGTACATCGTATTGCCACGCGGATCCTGCTGCTGAATCGCCCGGTCGCTGGGATGGCGGCTGCCGCAGCGCGTCACGCGGATGCCTTTCAGCTGGTCCAGCGGCAAATCAGGCACATTGATATTCAGAATACGTCCGGTGCGCAGCGGTTCACGCTCCAGAGCTCGCAGAATCGAACAGGTAACCGCCGCCGCCGTTTCATAGTGCTGATGCCCGTCTAGCGATACCGCCAGCGCAGGAAGCCCCAGGTGACGTCCTTCCATCGCCGCGGCAACGGTTCCGGAGTAAATTACATCGTCGCCGAGATTCGGTCCGGCATTGATTCCGGAAACCACAATATCCGGTTTTGGGCGCATCAGGGTATTCACCCCAAGATAAACACAGTCGGTAGGCGTCCCCATTTGTACGGCTATATCACCGTTGGGATAGTCAAACGTTCGCAGTGGGGTTTCCAGCGTCAGTGAGTTTGACGCGCCGCTACGGTTACGATCGGGAGCAACAACCTGGACCTCAGCAAACTGGCGCAGCGCCTTTGCCAGCACCTGAATACCTGGCGCATGGATACCATCGTCGTTACTCAGCAAAATTCGCATTTAACACCTAACCTGTTAATAATTTTTGTTCGCCTGATTCCGTCAGCAGGCCGTCAGGGCAGCTGAGCATAGGTAAAATACGCGGAATAAAATGCGTGGCTGGCAGCCATTTTAGCTGGATGATGCGGGTTGTGGTAGGTGTAAGTTTCTGGTTTCAGTCATCAACCCACTGCCGCCAGAGCGGCAGTGAAACAGCTGTTCAATACGCTACTCATCAACCTCGTCGGTACTTGCCTGCGGCAGCAGCAGCTCACGCACCACGCTGGTCGCGAAGCTTCCTGCCGGTAGCCAGAAGTGCATCTCCAGCGTGGCATCATCCTGCCAGCTCCAGCGCAGATCGCGTGGGATCACCAGCATCGCGCGGCGTGCGGCTTCCACCTTTTCACGCGCCATCAGATCGATTAAGGCATTTTCTGACGCCAGTGAAGCCTGCTCCAGAACCCGCGCATCGTCACGCGTGCCCCACTCACCGCTCCCCGGAAGCGGAGCGGTAATGCGCAGTTCGTTTTCATCGACCCTGTGCTGCAGAGCGGTCAACTCTTCTGCCGTGGCAACAAACCAGCTGCCTCGCCCGGTCAGCTGTAGTGCATCGCCATTTAATACCTTCGTCAGCGCGCCCTGCTGCGCCAGACGGTCGCTGACCACCTGATTAAACATCGCGCTGCGCGCCGCAGAGAGCAGAAAGCTGCGTTTGTTGCGCTCGCGGACGCGAATTTCATCCGCCGCCCAGCGCTGGGCCATCTGCAGGTTGTTGCCGTTATGACCAAACCGCTGGCTGCCGAAATAGTTAGGAACACCGCCAACAGCGATCTGCCGCAGTCGCTGCTCTACGGCATCACGCCCGGTAACCTGACGCAGCACCAGCCGGAAAGCATTACCCTGCAGCGCACCGGTACGCAATTTACGACGGTGACGGGCGCTCTCCAGCACTTCCACCCCTTCCAGCACAAATTTGTGCATATCAGGCGTATCTTTACCCGGCAGCCGCAGGCAGAACCACTGTTCGGTGACGGCATGACGGTCCTTCATCCCGGCAAAGCTGGCATCGCGCGGATGGATACCGACGAATTTCGCCAGCGCTTCGGCAACGAAGCGCGTGTTGCAGCCGGTTTTACGAATTCGCACCAGCAGCTGTTCGCCATCACCGTCGGGGGCGTAACCGAGATCCTCAACCACCACGAAATCTTCCGCCGAGGCCTTCAGTACGCCTTCCGCTGTCGGCTTACCGTATAGCCAGTTCTGCTTTGCTAAATCCATCTTCAGACCTTTATCAGCAGCGCAACGGCTTCACAGGCGATGCCTTCACCGCGTCCGGTAAAGCCGAGTTTTTCGGTCGTGGTGGCCTTCACGTTGACATCTTCCATGTGGATGCCCAGGTCTTCGGCGATATTGATGCGCATCTGCGGCGTGTGCGGCAGCATTTTCGGTGCCTGAGCGATGATAGTGACGTCAACGTTGCCCACGCGGTAGCCTTTTTTCTCGATCTGGCGCCACGCTTCGCGCAGCAGTTCACGGCTATCCGCGCCCTTATAGGCGGCATCGGTGTCCGGGAACAGTTTGCCGATATCACCCAGCGCCGCCGCTCCCAGCAGCGCATCGGTCAGCGCATGCAGTGCCACGTCACCGTCAGAATGGGCCAGTAATCCTTTTTCATAAGGAATACGCACGCCGCCAATAATCAGCGGGCCTTCTCCGCCAAAGGCGTGTACATCAAAACCGTGACCAATACGCATTATGCGTTCTCCTTATTATAAATTTGGGTCAGATAGAACTCGGCCAGCGCCAGATCTTCCGGTCGGGTTACTTTTAGATTATCACTGCGTCCGCTGACTAATTCCGGATGATAGCCGCAATACTCCAGGGCTGAGGCCTCATCGGTGATACTGGCCCCTTCACGCAGGGCGCGCTCCAGGCAATTTCGCAACAGCGACAGAGGAAACAGTTGCGGCGTCAGCGCGTGCCACAGGGCCTCACGCTCAACCGTATGGGCGATAGTCTCAGAGCCATCCGTAGCGGATCGCTTCATGGTATCGCGCACCGGCGCCGCAAGAATCCCGCCGACCTCACTGCGCTGCGTCAGCTCCAGCAGGCGGGTCAGGTCGCTGAGATGCAGGCAGGGACGAGCGGCATCATGCACCAGCACCCACTGGGCGTTCTCCGCGGCCATCAAGCCGGCCAGCACCGAGTCGGCACGCTGGCTGCCCCCCACTACCTGAAGGATGCGCGGATCGTTCGCCACCGGCAGCCGGGAAAAATGGACATCATCCGGGCTGAGCGCCACGATAACCTGCGTCACCGCGTGATGGGCCAGCAGCGCGTCCAGGCTGTGTTCCAGAATCGTTTTGTTGCCGATTGAAAGGTACTGCTTGGGGCACTCAGACAGCATGCGGCTGCCGATGCCCGCGGCAGGCACAATGGCGATCACGTGCGGGCAGGAGTCTGCGATGTTCATGGTTGTCGTTACTGATTAGCTGATTGGCTTCGCTGCGCGTTTCGTTTACTTTGATCCGGCACAAGGCGATAGAAAATCTCGCCGGGTTTAATCATCCCCAGCTCGTTACGTGCGCGTTCCTCGATCGCTTCCGAACCGCCATTAAGATCGTCGATTTCGGCAAACAGCTGATCGTTGCGCGCTTTAAGTTTGGCGTTATTCGTCTGCTGCACCGCAACATCCTCATTAACGCGCGTATAGTCATGAATGCCGTTCTTGCCCAGCCAAAGCGAATATTGCAGCCAGCCGAGTAGTACAAGTAACAGCAGCGTAAGTTTTCCCATCCCCGCCCCCTGAAAAACGGCTCAATCATCCCATAACTTTCACCACGACTCCACTCTGCCAGTGAAATAGCACGGTTTTCTCAGACTATGGCGCGTGAGCGCAGCAAAAAGCACCAAAAGAGCAACACTTTTTGGCGCCGGTTAACGAAAAGTTTTGTAACGCTGCGATGCGTTTGCACATCAGGCGTGAAGATTACCAGCCACTTAGCTGGCTGAACAGCAACCAGAACAGGCACACCACCAATATTACCGTTGCAAGCGTAGTCCAGATCAGATGTCCGCGCAGCAGTACGCTTATCGCCATCCCGACTAAAACGGAGACCGGCAGCAGGGCAAGGAAAAATGGCCAGGTATAGAGGAAGAAAAACAGGGTGTTAGAACCGTACAGCACAAAAGTTGTCGCCAGGGCTATCCACCAGGAAACGAAGCCCACCACACCGCCGGGAAATGGCCAGGAAGCCTCATCTTGGTCGCTTTTGTCTTTTCTTGCCAGCAGTGAGGTGACGTTTTGCATAGATATACCCTATAACGCTTGAGCGGGGCCATCGTAACGACGCCCCACCTGAATAACGCCCGCAAGGGCGTTAACAGTCGCAGTATCAGGATTTGATAATATCGCGCTGGCGCAGCAGGTCTAATATCTGGGCGGTTAAATGTGTTACCAATTGTTCGCCATCAAGGTGGATATCCGGGCGCTCCGGCGCCTCATAAACCGAGTCGATACCGGTAAAATTACGCAGCTCTCCGGCCCGGGCCTTTTTGTATAACCCTTTTGGATCGCGCGCTTCGCAAATGGCCAGCGGGGTATCAACAAATACCTCAATAAATCGCCCCTCCCCCAACATTTCACGCACACTGTCGCGTTCGACACGGTGCGGTGAAATAAAGGCGGTGAGCACCAGCAAACCCGCATCCACCATTAGCTTTGCCACTTCCCCCACCCGGCGAATATTCTCCCGGCGGTGGTCTTCACTGAAGCCGAGATCGCGGCACAGGCCGTGACGCACGTTATCACCATCCAGCAGATAGGTACTGACGCCCAGGCGGTGCAGTACCTGCTCCAGCGCACCGGCGACGGTGGATTTACCGGAGCCGGAAAGCCCGGTAAACCACAGTACCGCCCCCTGATGACCATGCAGCCCTTCACGTTCCTCCCGGCTGACCGGGTGATCGTGCCAGACAACATTCTCGTCATGCAGGGCCATCTCAGCGATCCCCCAACAGATCGCGCGCGTTCCAGTGTGGGAAATGACGACGCACCAGCGCGTTCAGCTCCAGCTCAAAGGCGCTGTAGTTGCCCGCTGCCTGCTGCGTTTCCGCCAGCGGCTCAAGGATCATACCGGCACCCACCGTGACGTTGCTCAGGCGATCGATAAAGATCATTCCACCAGTCACCGGGTTTTGCTGATACGGATCCAGAACCATCGGTTCATCAAAGGTGACGTCCACCAGGCCAATTCCGTTCAGCGGCAGCGCTTCCGCCCCGTGACGGGTCAGGTTATTGATCTCAACCTGATACTGAATGTTTTCAACGCGAGCGCGGGTCTTTTTACCGGCAATTTTCACGTCAAAACTCTGTCCGGGCATCAGCGGCTGCTCGGCCATCCATACCACGTTGACCGATGCGCCCCGTACCGGCTTGAGATCGACCTCAGCGGCGACCAGCAGATCACCCCGGCTGATATCGATTTCATCTTTCAGCACCAGGGTAATGGCTTCTCCGGCGCTGGCCTGCTGCAGGTCGCCATCGAAGGTCACAATGCGGGCAATGGCAGATTCAACCCCGGACGGCAGTACTTTCACGCGCTGCCCCACCTCTACCACACCTGATGCCAGCGTGCCGGCATAGCCACGGAAGTCGAGGTTCGGACGGTTAACATACTGCACCGGAAAACGCATCGGCTGCTGTTCTACCACACGCTGCACCTCGACGGTTTCCAGTACGTCGAGCAGCGTTGGGCCGCTGTACCAGTTCATGGCGGCGCTCTGCGTTGCCACGTTCTCGCCCTCCAGCGCGGAGAGCGGCACGAAACGAATGTCCAGATCTCCCGGCAGCTGTTCGGCGAAGTCGAGGTAGCTTTGTCTGATCTCTTCAAAAGTCTGCTGGCTGTAATCCACCAGATCCATTTTGTTAACCGCCACGACCAGAGACTTGATGCCCAGCAGCGTGGAAATAAAGCTGTGACGACGGGTTTGATCGAGCACGCCTTTACGCGCGTCGATCAGCAAAATCGCCAGATCGCAGGTTGAAGCACCGGTTGCCATGTTGCGCGTGTACTGCTCGTGGCCGGGGGTATCCGCGATAATGAATTTACGCTTCTCGGTTGAGAAATAGCGGTAGGCGACATCAATCGTGATGCCCTGTTCACGCTCGGCCTGTAGACCATCGACCAGCAGGGCCAGATCCAGCTTCTCCCCCTGAGTACCGTGACGCTTGCTGTCGTTATGCAGCGTGGAAAGCTGGTCTTCATAAATCTGTCGGGTATCGTGCAGCAGGCGGCCAATCAGCGTACTTTTGCCATCATCAACGCTGCCGCAGGTCAGAAAGCGCAGCAGGCTTTTATGCTGCTGAGCGTGCAGCCAGGCTTCCACACCACCCTGATCGGCGATCTGTTGTGCAATAATCGTATTCATGATGGCTCCTTAGAAATAACCCTGGCGTTTCTTCAGCTCCATGGAGCCGGCCTGATCGCGGTCAATCACCCGCCCCTGACGCTCGCTGGTGGTAGAAACCAGCATCTCTTCGATAATGTCCGGCAGCGTTTGCGCCTCGGATTCGACCGCGCCGGTCAGCGGCCAGCAGCCAAGGGTACGAAAACGTACCATGCGCTGTTCGATCACTTCACCCGGTTGCAGCTCGATACGATCGTCATCGATCATCATCAACATCCCGTCACGCTCCAGCACCGGGCGCTCTGCGGCCAGGTAGAGCGGAACGATTTCAATATTCTCCAGGAAGATATACTGCCAGATATCCAGCTCAGTCCAGTTGGACAGCGGGAAGACGCGGATACTTTCGCCTTTGTTAATCTGGCCGTTGTAGTTGTGCCACAGCTCCGGGCGCTGATTTTTTGGATCCCAGCGGTGGAAGCGGTCGCGGAAAGAGTAGATTCGCTCTTTCGCACGGGATTTTTCCTCATCGCGACGTGCACCACCGAAGGCCGCATCAAAACCGTGTTTGTTCAGCGCCTGCTTCAGCCCCTCGGTTTTCATGATATCGGTATGCTTGGCGCTGCCGTGGACAAACGGGTTGATCCCCATTGCCACCCCTTCCGGGTTACGGTGAACCAACAGTTCGGCACCGATATTTTTAACCGTACGATCGCGGAATTCGTACATCTCACGGAATTTCCAGCCGGTATCAACGTGCAGCAGCGGAAACGGCAGGGTCCCCGGATAAAAGGCCTTACGCGCCAGGTGCAGCATCACCGATGAGTCTTTACCGATGGAGTACATCATCACCGGATTAGCGAATTCTGCCGCCACTTCGCGGATAATATGGATACTCTCCGCCTCCAGTTGACGCAGGTGAGTCAGACGTTTTTGATCCATAACTTTTCCTCAAGCCAAATTCACAACGGCGGACTCGCGTCCGTCCTGCTGCGCAGAATGTTGATACCACGCCAGCTGCTGATGCAGATTGACGACTTCACCAATCACTAACAGCGCCGGCGTTGGGGCGTTGCGTGCCAGCTCTTCAAGCTGTTGTAAGGTGCCGGTCAGAACCTGCTGATCCTGACGGGTGCCGCGGCTGATTACCGCCGCAGGCGTGTGCGGGTCGCGCCCGTGGGCGATAAGCTGGCTGGAAATCTCAGCGGCTTTCATTGTTCCCATATAGACCGCCAGCGTCTGACTGGCACGGGCCAGTGATGGCCAGTCCATACTGCTGCCGTCTTCACGGCAGTGGCCGGTAATAAACAGGGCGCTCTGCGCATAATCGCGGTGCGTCAGCGGGATACCGGCATAGGCGGTGGCACCTGCTGCTGCGGTCACGCCCGGCACCACCTGGAAAGGAATCCCCGCCGCCACCGCGGCCTGTAGCTCTTCGCCGCCGCGGCCAAAGATAAACGGATCACCGCCTTTGAGACGCACCACCCGCTTACCTTGCCGAGCCAGTTCCACCAGCAGACGGTTGGTCTCTTCCTGCGATACGCTGTGCGCATTAGCGCGTTTGCCAACGCAGATGCGATCGGCATCGCGGCGCACCAGGTCAAGCACTTCATCGCTGACCAGATGGTCATACAGCACCACGTCCGCCAGCTGCATCACCTGCAAACCACGCAACGTCAGCAGGCCGCTGTCGCCGGGACCGGCCCCCACCAGGATAATCTCGCCCTGCTTTGCTTCCGGCTCCTCCAGCTGGTTATCCAGCGTGCGCTTTGCGCCCTCCAGGTTACCGGAGGCCACCTGACTGGCAAACAGGCCATTAAAGGCTTTTTCCCAGAAACGGCGGCGTTCAGACATCATGTGAAAACGGGCTTTGACCTTGTCGCGCCACTGTCCGGCGATAGATGCCATCTGGCCGAGATTGGCCGGCAGCAGAGACTCCAGTTTTTCGCGCAGCAAACGCGCCAGCACCGGCGCCGTTCCGCTGGAGGAGATGGCCACCACAAGCGGCGAGCGATCGACAATCGAAGGAAAGATAAAGGAGCACTTTGGCTGATCGTCTACCACGTTAGCCAGCAGATGACGGGCGGTGGCATCCAGATAAACCTGGCCGTTGAGGTCGGCATCGTCGGTAGCCGCTATTACCAGGAATACCTGATCCAGCTGGGCAGGCTGATAGGCGGTAGCCAGCCATTCAATGCTGTTTGTTGCGGCCAGTGCGCTGAGTTCTTCGCACAGCTGGCGCGAAACCACCTGCACGCGTGCACCGGCACGACGCAGCAGCTCAATTTTACGTGCTGCCACATCACCACCGCCGACTACCAGCACGGGTTTGTGCCTGATATCAGCAAAAAGAGGAAGATAATCCACGAGAACCTTGTCTTAATCACATGACCTTACCAGGACTATACGTGCCTGGATTAAGGCTTATGAAATTACTAATTGGAATGAGTAGTTACCGAATGGAATAACGTTACGGCAAAGCTGCGAACAAAATGTGCTTAACGGATGATATTTCGGGCCTTTCAGAATGAATGGAATTGTCTAACCGTGCGCACAATTTCATACTGACCGGGAAAAAAATTTTCTGCCACTCGTCACTGATGATGGACTAAGGATCTGTTCATGTTGAATCTTTTGCGCCTGGGTGCGCTGACCACACTCCTTAGCTGTACGGTCAGTTTACCCGCTGTAGGCGCCGACCTGAAAACAGGTAGCATCGCTGAACAGCAGCTGCGCCATATTGCCACCTATTTCCCCGGACGGATGGCGGGCAGCCCGGCAGAAATGCTGACGGCCGACTACCTGCAACACCAGTTTGCCGAACTGGGCTACCAAAGTGACTTACGGCGTTTTACGACCCGCTATGCCTGGCAGCATCAGGATGGGCAACAGACGTGGCGCAACGTCAACGCCACATCGGTGATTGCCGCGCGATCAGGCGAAGTGCCACAGCAAATAGTGGTTATGGCGCACAGCGACAGCTGGACACCGCACAACGACCGCGAACAGCAAGATAATCTGGGTGGACTGAGCGATCA
>CAJYIY010000113.1 GCA_913775305.1 uncultured Erwinia sp.
GCCGGAAGAGCCGCTGGTGTTTATCAAAGCAGCCAATACCCTGACCGGCGATTGCAGCGTGTCCGTGCGGCCTGACAATGTGGAATACATGCATTACGAAGGGGAACTGGTGGTGGTGATCGGAAAAACCGCCCGTCACGTCAGCCGCGACAACGCACTGGACTGTGTTGCCGGTTACACCCTGTGCAACGACTACGCGGTGCGTGACTATCTTGAAAATTACTATCGACCCAATCTGCGGGTCAAAAGCCGCGACACGCTGACCCCTTTGCGTGAAGCCATCGTTCCTCCTTCGGCACTGCCTGATCCGCATTGCCTTGCGCTGAAAACCTACGTCAACGGCGAACTGCGCCAGAGTGGTAATACCCGCGACATGGTGTTTGATATTCCGTTTCTGATCGCCTATCTCAGTGAATTTCTCACCCTGCAACCGGGCGACATGATCGCCACCGGCACGCCGAAAGGGCTGGCCGACGTCAGGCCGGGCGATGAGGTGGTGGTGGAAATCGAAGGGATTGGCCGCTTAACCAACCGCATTGTCAGTGAACAACAGTTTGAGGAAGGGCTGAAATGAAGAAGATTAACCACTGGATTAACGGCAGAAGCGTGGCCAGCCGTGACTGTTTTACCACCAGCAATCCTGCAACTGGCGAAGTCCTGGCAGAAGTGGCTTCCGGTGGCGAACAGGAGATTGCTGAGGCGGTAGCTGCGGCAAAAACCGCCTTTCCCCGGTGGGCCAACACGCCGATGAAAGAACGTGCGCGGCTGATGCGTCGCCTGGGGGAGCTGATCGATCGCGACGTGCCGGAGATCGCCGCGCTGGAAACCGCGGACACCGGACTCCCCATTCATCAGACCCGCCACGTGCTGATCCCTCGCGCATCACACAACTTTGAATTTTTTGCCGAAATCTGTCAGCAGATGAATGGCCGCAGCTATCCGGTTGACGACAGGATGCTTAATTACACCCTGGTCCAGCCGGTCGGAGTCTGTGCACTGATATCGCCGTGGAACGTGCCGTTTATGACCGCCACCTGGAAAGTGGCGCCGTGCCTGGCGCTGGGCAACACCGCAGTGCTGAAGATGTCCGAGCTGTCGCCGCTCAGCGCAGACCGGCTTGGTCAGCTGGCGCTTGAGGCGGGGATCCCACCGGGGGTGCTGAACGTGGTGCAGGGCTTTGGTGCCACCGCCGGAGATGCGCTGGTTCGCCATCATGATGTGCGGGCGGTGTCGTTCACCGGTGGCACCGTGACCGGGCGCAATATCATCAGAAACGCCGGACTGAAAAAGTTCTCCATGGAGCTGGGCGGGAAATCGCCGGTGCTGGTGTTTGACGATGCTGACATCGAGCGGGCGATGGATGCTGCGCTGTTCACTATCTTCTCGCTGAACGGTGAGCGCTGCACCGCGGGTTCACGCATTTTTATTCAGCAGAGCATTTATCCCGAATTCGTACGCCGCTTCGCTGAAAGGGCCGAACGGCTGATCGTCGGCGACCCTGCCGATCCGAACACCCAGGTCGGCGCGTTGATCAGCCAGCAGCACTGGGAGAAAGTTTCCGGCTATATCCGTCTTGGGATTGAAGAGGGCGCCACGCTGCTGGCGGGTGGCCCGGATAAGCCCGCAGGCCTGACGCAGGGACACTTCCTGCGGCCAACGGTGCTGGCGGATGTTGACAACCGTATGCGCGTGGCGCAGGAGGAGATCTTCGGTCCGGTGGCCTGCCTGATCCCGTTCCGCGATGAGGAGGAGGGGCTGCGGCTGGCCAACGACGTTGAGTATGGCCTGGCTTCCTATATCTGGACTCAGGACGTCAGCAAGGTGATGCGCCTGGCGCGCCGTATTGAAGCCGGAATGGTGTTCGTGAATACGCAGAACGTTCGCGATCTGCGCCAGCCATTCGGTGGGGTGAAGGCCTCCGGCACCGGCCGCGAGGGCGGTGAATACAGCTTTGAGGTGTTTGCCGAAATGAAGAACGTTTGTATTTCGTTTGGCGATCATCCGATCCCGAAATGGGGCGCGTAGGTCAGTCGGATAGCGCAACAGCCGCCGCCCGATAATGCCTGTGCTGCAAGACTGCTGATCCCCGTTCGTCGTGTCAAAATCACAAGAGAACCGCATTATGAGCACTCAAACCATCACATCATCGTTACCCGCACCGGATATTCTGCGCTGTGCCTATATGGAAATACAGGTAACCAATCTGCAGGCTGCCCGGGAGTTTTATGTCGATATTCTGGGCCTGCAGGTGACGGAGGAAGACAGTAAAACGCTCTATCTGCGAACCATGGAGGAGTTTATTCACCATAACCTGGTGCTGCGTGAAGGGCCGGTCGCCGCCGTCGCCGCCTTTTCCTGGCGGGTACGCAGCCCGGAAGATGTGGATCGGGCGGAAGCCTGGTTTACCTCTCTGGGATGCCGCACGGAACGGCGCCCGGGCGGTTTTGTTAAAGGCATCGGTGACTCACTGCGCGTTGAAGATCCGCTCGGATTTCCCTGTGAATTTTTCCACGACGTGCAGCACGTGGACCGCCTTGCCTGGCGTTACGATCTCTACACGCCAGGCGCACTGGTCAGGCTGGATCACTTTAATCAAATCACCCCCGATGTGCCGCGAGCGGTGGAATATATCCAGGGACTGGGCTTTCGGGTAACCGAAGATATTCGCGATGATAAAGGCGTGGTGTACGCGGCCTGGATGCGTCGTAAACCCACGGTGCACGACACCGCCATGACCGGCGGTGCCGGGCCGCGTATGCACCACATCGCCTTCTCGACCCATGAAAAGCATAACATCCTGTCGATCTGCGACAAGCTGGGGGCGCTGCGTAAATCTGATTTGATCGAGCGTGGACCGGGCCGTCACGGGGTATCCAACGCCTTTTATCTCTATCTGCGCGACCCGGATGGACACCGCATTGAAATCTATACCCAGGACTACTACACCGGCGATCCGGATAATCCGCTGATCAGCTGGGACGTGCATGACAATCAGCGCCGCGACTGGTGGGGCAACCCGGTGGTGCCCAGCTGGTACACCGAGGGTTCACTGGTGCTGGGCCTTGACGGTCAACCGCAGCCGGTTGTGGAACGCACCGATCCCAGCGAGCTGGCGGTCACCATTGGTGCAGACGGTTTTTCCTACACCCGCAAGGGCGACGTTGAGCAGGGCTTCAAGCTCGGCAACATGCTCTGATCACCGGAGATACTATGCCGCATTTTATCGTGGAGTGTACCGACAATATTCGCCCGCAGGCCGAACTGCCGCGCCTGTTTGCGGCGGTAAACCGCCATCTGGCTGACAGTGGGCTGTTTCCGATCGGCGGCATCCGCAGCAGGGCGCACTGGATCGACTGCTGGCAGATGGCCGACGGCAAGCGGGATTACGCCTTTGTGCATATGACGCTGAAAATCGGCCATGGCCGCAGCCTGGCGCAGCTGCAGCCGGTGATGGACGGGCTTTTTGCCCTGATTCAGCATCACTTCGCCGCGCTGATGGCCGGGCGCTATCTGGCGCTGTCGCTGGCGGTGGAAGAGCTGCATCCGCAGCTGAATTTCAAACAGAACAACGTTCATGCCCTGTTTCATCAGGACGGATAGAGGAAGGCCACATGTTAAATGAAGCCACGCTGGATCGGCTGGCAGCCGAACTCCATCAGGCAGAAAAAAACCGTAAGCAGATCCGTCAGCTGTCGCTGGCGTACCCGGATATCACCTTCGACGACGCTTACGCCATTCAGCGCCGCTGGGTAGCGAAGAAAATTGCCGAAGGCCGCGAACTGAAGGGCCACAAAATCGGCCTGACGTCGAAAGCGATGCAGGCCAGTTCACAGATTGATGAACCGGACTACGGCGCGCTGCTGGACGATATGTTTTTCAGCGAGGGCAGTGATATTCCCCTGGATCGCTTTATCGTGCCGCGTGTAGAGGTTGAACTGGCATTTGTGCTGGCAAAACCGCTGCCCGGGCCTGCCTGTACCCTGTTTGATGTGTTGAATGCGACCGACTACGTCATCCCCGCGCTGGAAATTATCGATGCCCGCTGTCATCAGATTGACCCGCAGAGCCAGCGTCCGCGCAAAGTCTTTGACACTATTTCCGATAATGCCGCCAATGCGGGGGTGGTCATGGGCGGCCGGGCGATCAGGGTCGATGCGCTGGATCTGCGCTGGATCTGTGCACTGATGTACCGCAATGGAGTGATTGAGGAGTCCGGCGTGGCAGCCGCAGTGCTGAATCACCCGGCTAACGGCGTGGCCTGGTTAGCCAACAAGCTGGCGGCGCACGGGGTACAGCTGGAAGCCGGGCAGGTGATCCTGAGCGGTTCGTTTACCCGTCCGGTGGCGGCACGCAGAGGCGATACCTTCCACGTGGACTACGGCGTCATGGGAGCCATCGGCTGCCGGTTTATATAAGGAATAAGCATGATAAACAATGCGTTCAGGCAGGCGCTCAGGCAGAAAACGCCGCAGATTGGGCTGTGGCTGGGACTGGCAAATGCTTACAGCGCCGAGCTGCTGGCCGGTGCCGGATTTCACTGGCTGCTTATCGACGGTGAGCACGCCCCCAACGATTTGCGAACGGTGCTGAGCCAGCTACAGGCGATGGCGCCCTACGCCAGCCAGCCGGTGGTGCGCCCGGCGTGGAACGATCCGGTGCTGATTAAACAGTTGCTGGACGTTGGGGCGCAGACGCTGCTGATCCCGATGATTCAAAGCGCAGAAGAGGCGAGAGCCGCGGTGCGCGCCTGTCACTATCCACCGCAGGGAATACGCGGTGTTGGCAGCGCGCTGGCCCGCGCGTCGCGCTGGAATCGTATTCCCGATTACCTGAAACAGGCCGGGGAGCAGATCTGTACGCTGGTGCAAATTGAAACGCGCAGGGGCGTTGAGAACCTGAGCGAAATCCTTGCCGTTGACGGTATTGACGGCGTGTTTATCGGCCCGGCAGACCTGAGCGCCGATATGGGTTTTGCCGGTGATCCGCGCCATCCACAGGTACAGACGGTGATTGTCAAAGCGATTGAAACCATTCGCGCCGCCGGAAAAGCACCGGGGATCCTGATGGCTGACGAAGCTCTCGCTCGCCATTATCTGGCGCTGGGGGCGCTGTTTGTTGCCGTTGGCGTGGACACCACGCTGCTGGCGCGAACGGCGGAGTCGCTGGCGGCGAAGTTTATTGGCGATCCGCTGATCGCCAGCGGGCGAAAACAGTGTCAGGGTTAACCGGCGGAGATGCGCTATGACCTCGTTCATCCAGTCTGAAAGGGGGACTTCACTGTCCGCCACTGAACAGAAAGTTATCAGCAAACTGTTTCGTCGCCCGATCGTGTTTCTTTTTATCCTGTTTGTGTTCTCCTTTCTTGACCGGATTAATATTGGCTTTGCCGGACTGACGATGGGGCAGGATCTCGGTCTGAGCGCTACCCAGTTTGGTCTGGCGGCCACGCTGTTTTACGTCACTTACGTGCTGTGCGGCATTCCCGGCAATATGATGCTGGGTATTATCGGCGCGCGGCGCTGGATCGCCACCATCATGGTGGCGTGGGGCATTGCCTCCACCTGTACTCTGTTTGCCACCGGGCCGACCTCGCTGTATCTGCTGCGGATGATCGTTGGCATTACCGAAGCGGGATTTTTACCCGGCATTCTGGTTTATCTGACCCACTGGTTCCCGGCGTTTTACCGTGCCCGGGCGAATGCGCTGTTTATGATTGCCATGCCGGTCACCATGATGCTGGGTTCGCTGATCTCCGGCTACATTCTGGTGCTGGACGGGCTGCTGAACTTACGCGGCTGGCAGTGGCTGTTTTTGCTGGAGGGGCTACCTTCCGTGCTGCTGGGCATTCTGGTCTGGTTCTTTCTTGACGATGCGCCGGCAAAAGCGCGCTGGCTGAGTGCAGAGGAGAAAACCGCACTGGCGACCATGCTCGATCGCGACCGTCAGCACACTGCGCAGCAGCAGGCAGAGAGCGACAAACCGCTGTGGCGGCAGGTGCTGACGCCGGTGGTGATGCTGTATACCCTCGCCTATTTCTGTCTCACTAATACCCTGAGCGCGATCAATATCTGGACGCCACAGATCCTGCAAAGCGTTAACCAGCACAGCAGCCATATCATGATTGGCCTGCTGGCTGCTGTGCCGCAACTCTGCACCATTTTTGCCATGATCGGCTGGAGTCGTCGTTCAGATCGTCGGCAGGAGCGCAAATATCACACGCTCCTGCCGTTCTTGTTCGCCGCGGCAGGCTGGCTGCTGGCGTCGGCAACGTCACAGCCGCAGCTACAGCTCGGCGGCATCGTGATGGCCTCAATGGGTTCATTCTGCGCCATGGTCATCTTCTGGACCACGCCCGATCGGGCCATCGGGCTGCGGGCCAGACCGTTGGCCATTGCGGTGATCAACGCGGTGGGCAATATCGGTTCTGCCTGTAGCCCACTTTTTATCGGTATTCTGCGGGACGTCACCGGCAGCTTTAACAGCGGGCTGTGGCTGATGGCGCTGCTGCTGGTACTGGGTGCTGCGGTGGTCTGGCGGATACCGATGCAGCGAGAGTCGGTCCGCCAGACTGGCCCGCTGCATGATGCAGCGCTGAAGTAATAACCAGCGGGTAGGGCAGCAGCGATGGACAATATCAATATCAGTCAGCAGTTTGACGAGCAGCAGTATTCTGAGGACGATGTGCATTACGCGACATTTTCCGGGCTGGCGGCAGGCTCTGACCGCGATATGCGCCCGCACTGGCACGATCGTTTTTTTCAGCTGCACTATCTGACCAGTGGAAAATTGACGCTGCAGATGGATACGCATTATTACTCGCTACAGGCTCCGCTTGTGGTGCTGACCCCGCCCCTGGTACCGCACGCTTTCAGCACCGGGCAGGGCCGCGACGGGCACGTGCTGACGGTGCGTCAGGAGCTGGTTTGGCCGCTGATGCAGGCGATACGGCCCGGCAGCCGTGAGTCGGTGGATATTCCCGGTTTTTGCCTGTCAATGGCCTCCCGCCCTCAGACTCGGGTGGCCTGCGACAGGATATGGGCGCTGATGGTGCACGAATTTACTCACCGGCTCAGCGGACGCCAAATGCAGCTCAGGCTGCTGGCGCAAAGCCTGTTTACCCTGGTGCTGCGCGAAGCGGATCTGCATGACAGCGATAACGTCAGCGTGCGCGGTGAAATGCGGTTATTTCAGCGTTTTAACCAACTGGTCAACGAAAAGTACCGTAACCATTCCACGGTACCGGACTATGCCAGGGAGCTCGGGATCAGTGAATCACGCCTGAACCAGCTGTGTCAGCGGCTGGCAGGCCTGTCGCCCAAGCGGCTGATTTTTGAGCGCGTGATGCGAGAGGCCCGGCGGATGCTGCTGTTCAGCTCTGCCAGCGTTCACCAGATTGCCAGGCAGCTCGGGTACAACGATCCCGCCTATTTCGCGCGTTTTTTTCATCGTCTGGAGGGGCGTTCACCCAGTGAATATCGCCGCCAGCTGCTTACAGCTGGTCGCGCTGAACCACCGGCAGGAGACGATGGCGTGCCAGTTTGCCGGGATGACCGATCTGGCGATGGCGAACCGCTTCTGCCCGGGGGCTGACGATCCGCCTTATCTGACCGGCGGAAGCCGAAACGGCCTGATTGAGGTTAAATGGCGCTTTCACGCGATAGCGGCAGGGTAGCAGAAGATTGGGTCGCACTTGCCGGATCCAGCATCGCGATCATCGCCTGCAGACTGGCCGAGTGCGTGCCCCTGCGCCACACCAGCCAGATGTCAATATTCCCCATCCCTCCACCCAGCGGCCATGCCTGCACGCTGTTGCGCCCCGGCATGCTCTCCAGCATGCTGGCCGGGATCAGCGCCAGCCCCGCCCCCGCGCTGACGCAGGCCAGGATGCCGTGATAGGACTCCATTTCAAAGATTTTGCCCGGCACGGCGTTCTCTCTGGCGAACCAGTTTTCAAACAGCCGTCGGTAGGAGCAGTTAGCGCGAAAGGCATAAATGGTGGAACCGGAAATGCTGGCGGCATCCGGCACCGGTGGATGATTCAGCGCTCCGATCAGCACCAGCTCCTCGCTGAAGGCCGGTACGCCCTCCAGCTGCGGATGCCTGGGTGGCCCGTCCACAAATGCCGCGCTGTGGCGCCCGGAAAAAATACCGTCGATCATATCCCCGGATGGCCCGGTGGAGAGATCCAGCTCCACCTGCGGCCATCGCTGATGATAGCGGGCAATCAGCGGCGGCAGGCGTACCGCAGCGGTGCTTTCAATTGCCCCCAGAGTGAAAATCCCGCTGGGATGCTGGCCGGAAACACTCAACTTCGCTTCATCGGCCAGCGCCAGAATACGCCGGGCGTAGTCGAGCAGCGTACGGCCGCTGTCGGTAATATACAGGCGCAGTTTTTCCCGATGAAACAGGGTGCATCCCAGCTCCTCTTCCAGCTGGCGCAGACGGGTGGACACATTCGACGGTACGCGGTGCAGCCTGTCGGCGGCGGCGGTAATGCTGCCCTCTTCAGCAATCGCGCGGAATACGTCCAGCTGGGTCAGATCCATATCTTTCTCTTTTCGAGTAACTAACTTTCATTATTATTCATTTTTAAAGAAAGTCTGACAAGATTATCATCCTTTTATACCGCACTTCAGCACAGCGCGCTGGGTGTGAAGTCGTCCTGAATGACCGTGAAGGAGCAAAACATGACTGAAGTCCATTCTGCTGTATCCCGTAATCCGGCGACGGGTGACGTCGTGGCCCGCTATCCTTTCGCGAGCCGGGTCGATGTTGATGCCGCACTGGCACAAAGCGATAACGCTTTCCAGAACTGGCGCCATACTTCGCTGGATAATCGTGTCCGGCTGCTGTTGGCTGTTGCCGCCGGACTGCGTGGGCAGCAACGCGCACTGGCGGAAATGATGACCACGGAAATGGGAAAACCCCTCGATCAGGGCATGGCCGAGGTGGAAAAAAGCGCGAAGCTTTGCGAGTGGTATGCGCAGCACGGTCCTGACTTTCTTCAGCGAGAGCCGACGACTGTGGAAGGTAACAAAGCCTTTGTCGACTACCTGCCGCTGGGCGCAGTGCTGTCGGTGATGCCCTGGAATTTCCCGGTCTGGCAGGTATTGCGCGGTGCAGTACCGATTCTGCTGGCGGGTAACAGCTATCTGCTGAAACCGGCACCGAACGTGATGGGCTGTGCGCTGCTGCTGCAACAAATCCTCAGTGACGCCGGGGTGCCGGAAGGGCTGTTTGCGGTGATCAACGCCGACAATGACGGCGTGGCGCAGGCGATCAACGATCGCCGCATCAGGGCGGTGACGGTGACCGGTAGCGTGCGCGCCGGATCGGCGATTGCTGCGCTGGCGGGGGCTGCTGTCAAGAAATGCGTACTGGAACTGGGCGGTTCCGATGCCTTTATCGTGCTGGCCGACGCTGATATTGACGCGGCGGTGAAGGGGGCGATTGCTGGCCGCTTTATGAATAATGGTCAGCTGTGCATTTCAGCAAAACGCATCATCGTTGAGAAAGCGATCTTTGAAACGTTCCGCGATAAATTCCTTGCTGCGGTGAAGGCGATGAAAATTGGCGATCCGCGTGAAGCCGGGGTGTGGATCGGCCCGATGGCCCGTTACGATCTGCGCGATGAACTGGATTCCCAGGTGCAGGCCACGCTGAAAGAGGGGGCAACCCTGCTGCTGGGCGGCCACGTGCTGCCGGGCGAAGGGAACTATTATGCGCCCACGGTGCTGAGTGACGTCACGCCCGGCATGACCAGCTTTAAGCAGGAGCTGTTTGGTCCGGTCGCCTCGCTGATCGTGGCAGATAACGCCGACCATGCTGTGGCGCTGGCCAATGATTCCGAGTTCGGCCTTGGCGGCAGTCTGTGGAGCCGCGATCTGGCCGCCGCGCAGCGACTGGCCTCGCGCATTGAAACCGGTGGTGTCTTTATCAACACCCCCAGCTTCTCCGATCCTCGTGTGCCGATCGGCGGCGTGAAGAAAAGTGGATTTGGTCGCGAGCTGTCGCACTTCGGCCTGCGTGAGTTCACCAACCCGCAGACCGTCTGGGTTGAACAGCCCTGAGATCAGACCGCCATATGACTGAACCAGTGTTCCAGTTTGTCTGGCGGGAGCGGATGGGAGTAATAAAAACCCTGGATTTCGTCGCAGCCCAGATGCTGCAACGAGGCCAGGGTTTGCAGATCTTCAACGCCTTCGGCCAGCACCACGTAGTTCAGCTCTTTCAGCATGGTGATGGTATGGCGGGCAATCACTTCGCTGGCCGGATCGCGGTTCAGCTGCTGGATCAGCGAGCGGTCGAGTTTAATAATGTCGACGGGGATGCGGCGCAGCGTGTTAATGTTGTTATAGCCGGAGCCAAAATCATCCAGCGCGATGCGAAAGCCGCACTGCTTGAGCATATACAGCCCCTGACAGGCATCGTTGCTTTCCAGCACCTGCTGAGTTTCCAGGCACTCCAGCGTCAGATCGCCCGCATCAAGCCCGGCACGTCGGGTTTTCTCCGCAAGGCCTGCGGCGAATTTCGGACGGGAAAAATCGCTGACGCTGAGGTTAACCGACACCGGCAGATTCAACCCTTTCTTGCGCCAGATGCTCAGCTGTATCAGAGCATGGTCAATCACCCAGTCGGTCAGCTCATCCATCAGGCTGGTATGTTCTGCCAGCGGAATAAACTCGGCGGGGGAGATATTTCCGGCAACCGGGTGCTGCCAGCGCAGTAGTGCCTCCAGCCCGATGGGCTTTCCGGTGTGCAGGCAGAGCTGCGGCTGGTAGACCAGGTACAGGCCCTGGCTGCCGCGCAGCGCCAGCGCCAGATCGTTTAACAGCTGAAAGTTAAGATTTCGCCGGTTGTCGCTGTCGGCGTTGTAAGCCATTGCCGTCTGCTTCTGGCTGATTGCTTCATGCAGGGCGCTGACCGCCTGGCGCAGAACCTCGGTTACCTGAGAGATGGCCGGAACAAAACTGACCTCGCCAACGTGGATTTTCACGTCAATGGTGATATCACCTAACACCTGCGCGCGAATATTTTCCAGCCGCTCGCTGAGCGCCTGAGCGTTAATCGTGCTGTTTTTCGGGCTGACAAGGGCAAAACGGCCGGTGGCAACGGCATACAGCACATCGTCTTCAGCCAGATTTAACCGGCAACGCACCGTTGCCGTCAGGGCTTTCAGCAGCGTTTCAACGGCATCCACCCCCATTGAGCGAGCGATTTCATAGACGCGGGGCATATCAATGCAGTCAATGAGCGTCAGCGTCAGGGGATCAAAGCTGGAGGCGCGCTGGAGCAGACCGATATCCTTCAGCAGCCGCTGGCGGTTAGGCAACTGAGTCACCACATCTTTGTAGCCTGCGGTGTACCAGGCGTCGAGATAACCGCCGATCAGGTCCGCCAGTAGCTCCAGCATCGTCGACTGATGTGCATCGAAGGCGTGAGGCTGGGTGTCGGTAATGCAGAGCGTGCCCACTGGAACCCCTTCCCGGGTTTGCAGGGGGACACCCGCGAAAAATCGAATGAAAGGCGTCCCCAGCGTAAAAGGATTCTGGCTGAAACGCGGGTCGAGCAGCGTGTCGCCGCAAATCAGCAGCTTATCTCTCAGCGCCACCTGGCGGCAAAATGCGTCGTGCAGCGAACTTTGTGGGGTATCAAGGCAGCAGGCTGCCTTGATGTACTGATTTTCATTATTCAGAACCGAAACAAAGCAGTCCGGGATCGCCAGCAACTCGCTGGCAAGCAGGGTAAATTTTTGCAAAATATCATCGCGGATAGCATCTTCAGATTTGAGCATCTCAAGGGCAGCCAGGCGTCTGACATCATCGTTACTGAAGGTCCCACTCATGGTTTGGATTCGCATTAAAAGTTGATGGCTGCTAACGCATTCAGACTAGCACGATTCCTCTCTTTGACGGGGCGATCTTCGCGGATGTCATGATGAAAATAATTGTTGAAAGGGAGCCAACAGATTGCATCATTCCAGTGTGGCGTGCTCCATAACCTGCTGAACCCGGCACACGCGGTTATCCGGAGAGAGCGACAGTCAAAATAAATCCCTCCAATCCCTTGCGGTTGGGTTCAGGATGCAATACAAAAGTCTCTGTCAGGGGAGTCTCGCCGAAGAGACTGAGAGGCTGATAGCGATTTATCGCGGCTCAGCGACCCTTAGAACCTGACCCAGTTGATACTGGCGTAGGAAGACCGGGAATGCCGCTTCGCCGCACTCCTTATCGGGCAGATCGCAACCGCCGAACGCCGATACTCTCCCTTCTCATTATCGCGGGTCTCAATAAGTTATCTGAGAGGCCGGTATGACATCTGTAACAACACTCCCTGAGATTCACTCCGAGGCGGTATGGTGAGCCACTGGTCGATTTTGGGTGCCGGCGTGACCGGGCTGTGCGTGGCTACCGCGCTGGTCGACGCCGGAGAAAAGCTGGAACTGATCGACGCTGAAGAACACTGCCCCGCCTCCCGCTTCGCGGGCGGCATGCTTGCCCCGTTCTGCGAAGGCGAAGGCGCACCGGAGGAGGTCGTCAGGCTGGGACAGGGCTCCGCCGACTGGTGGCAGGCGCACGTCAGCGGCGTGGAGCGTCAGGGCACGCTGGTAGTGGCTCCGCCGCGTGACACTCTTGAGCTGAACCGGTTTGCCAGGATGACCCAGGGCCATCAGTGGGTGGATCCGGGCAGCGTGGAAGATCGCCTTGCCGGGCGCTTCGCACGTGGACTGTTTTTCCCCAGTGAAGGCCATCTGGATCCCCGTAAGGCGATGCGGGAGCTGCGGCAGAAGCTGCTGGCCGCGGGCGTGGCCATCCATCACGGTAAACCATCGGGAAAAGTTATCGACTGCCGCGGCATTCATGCGGCGGCTCAGTTGCCTGAACTGCGCGCCGTACGCGGCGAGATGCTGATCCTGCAAAGCGCTGAGGTGCATTTTTCGCGGCCAGTCCGCCTGCTGCACCCGCGCTTCCCCTGCTATCTGGTGCCGCGCAGTGAAGGGCGCTTTATGCTGGGTGCCACCATGGTGGAAAGCAACGACGCCAGCCCCATCAGCGCCCGCGCGCTGATGGAACTGCTGAGCGCGGCTTACACCCTCGATCCGGCGCTGGCTGAGGCGCGAGTGATTGAAACCGGCAGCGGATTACGCCCCTCCTTCCCGAACAACCTGCCGGATATCTGCTACCGCGACGGCACCTTCCACGTCAACGGCATGTACCGGCACGGTTTCCTGCTGGCGCCCGTCGTGGCGCAAAATCTTATTCAACAGCTGTCACAGGAGACGTGATGATGAAAATTTTACTGAACGGTCAGGCGACCGAAACCCAGGCGGCTACCCTGGCGGCGCTGCTGAATGAACAGCAGATTGACCGCAGCTGCGTGGCCTGCGCGCTGAACGGCGACTTTGTCCCGCGTGGGCGGTATGACGCCACGCCGATTAATGAAGGCAGCAAGATTGAAGTGCTGTCGCCGATGCAGGGAGGCTGAGATGCATTTTTACGATTACGCTCCTGAATCCCGCTTTTTACTGGGGACGGCGGGATATCCGTCACCCGAGGTTCTGAGCCGGGCGATTGAAGCCTCCGGCACCGGGATTATTACCGTCAGTCTGCGCCGCGAAGGGGGCGCGGGTGGTGCATTCCGCGAGCTGCTCACCCGGCTGAATAAGCGCGTGCTGCCCAATACCGCGGGATGCAATACGGTAAAAGAAGCGGTCACCACGGCGCATATGGCACGCGAGCTGTTTAATACGCGCTGGATAAAACTGGAGGTGACAGGCCATGCCGATACGCTGCAGCCGGATCCGTTCGGGCTGGTGGATGCGGCGCGTATCCTCTGTGAGGAAGGCTTCCAGGTATTCCCTTACACCACCGAAGATCTGGTGCTGGGTGAAAAGCTGCTGGAAGCGGGCTGTCAGGTGCTGATGCCGTGGGGCGCACCGATCGGCTCCGGTCAGGGGCTGCGCAACATTGAAGGGTTGCGTACCATGCGCGCGTGGTTTAAGGACGTCCCGCTGGTGGTGGATGCCGGGATAGGTACGCCGAGCCAGGCCGCGCAGGCGATGGAGATGGGCTTCGACGCTGTTCTGCTGAACACCGCAGTGGCGAAAGCGCAGGATCCGGTCCGGATGGCCGGTGCATTCCGCGAGGCGATCCACGCAGGACACCAGGCGAGACTGGCCGGGCCGATGGAGCGCCGTGATATGGCGGCGGCATCGACGCCGGTGTTTGGTCTGGCGGAGTTCAACTGATGGATCGCTATCAGCGACAATCCATGCTGCCGGAGATCGGGGTGCAGGGGCAGCAGCGGCTGGCGCGAGCGCGGGTGCTGGTGGTGGGAGCCGGTGGGCTGGGGGCAACCCTGTTACCGCAGCTGGCCGGGGCGGGCGTCGGCTTCCTGCGCGTCTGCGACGATGACCGGGTCGAGATACATAACCTGCACCGGCAAACCTTGTTCACTCTGGAGGACCTCGGGCAGCCGAAGGTTCTGGCGACGCGCAGAGCACTGAACGCGCTGAATCCGGACTGCGAGGTGGACGCCGTTAAACTGAGGCTTTCCGGCAGCAGTCTGGATGCTGTGCTGCACGATATTGATATCGTGGTGGATGCGGCAGACAACTTCGCCATCACCTGGCTGCTCTCCGACGCCTGCTTCAGATGCGAACTGCCGCTGATCTCGGCCTCGGTTTTGGGGCGGCAGGGCTACGTTGGCGGCTTCTGTGGCGGGGCACCCAGCTATCGCGCACTGTTCCCGCAGCTACCTTCTTCGGCGGCCAGCTGTAGCACGGCGGGAGTGATGGGGCCAGCGGTTGCCACACTGGGCGCTGTGCAGGCGCAGATGACCCTGAGCGTGCTGCTCGGACTGGCACCTTCACCGCTGGGCTGCCTGGTGAACTGCGACTTTGTGAACTGGCGCTTCAGTCAGTTTCGCTTTGACGGCGCACCGGAACCCATGGAAGTCGTTATCCCGTTTCTCGACGTGCAGATGCTGACAACGGAAGACTGCATTGTCGAGCTGCGCAGCCCTGAGGAAGCCCCGGTCAGCGTTGCCGCGCAGGTTCATCGCATTCTGCCCGATGAACTGGCCAACTGGCAGCCACCATCGTCGGGACGCATTGTGCTGGTCTGCGCCAGCGGTATCCGTGCAGGCCGTGCAGCAGAGCAGCTGAAAGCGCGGGGATACCGCGATCTGGCCTTGGTGGCAGCGGAATATATTCCGGCGGTGTGACTGGCGGGGTAGACCGGTGACGTATTCAGGATAACATTCCGGTGATGCTGACCGTCTGTTGGAGCAGGATCGCCTTATCGATCCTGCCATCCGGCCCTGTCTCTGCACGATCCCACTCTGTATTTTTCGCTGCAAAAAGCGGTAAACTGCCCGGCATGACCGCTAAACAGATAACAACATGCAAAACCGCCTGACGATCAAGGACATTGCCCGCCTCAGCGGGGTGGGGAAATCCACCGTTTCCCGCGTGCTGAATAACGAAGAAAACGTCCGGCCGGACACCCGTGAGCGCGTCCTTCAGGTGATTGAAGAGCATCACTTCAGCCCGTCCAAATCGGCACGGGCGATGCGCGGCTTCAGCGATAAAGTCATGGCAATTATCGTTTCGCGCCTGGATTCCCCCTCTGAAAATCAGGCGGTGCGCGCCATGCTGCCGGTGTTCTATCAGCAGGGCTATGATGCGATTGTGCTGGAAAGCCAGTTCAGCGTGGAGCGGGTTAAAGAGCATTTGCAGGTGCTGAAGCAGCGTAATATCGACGGGGTGATCCTGTTTGGCTTTACCGGCCTGACCGCTAAAATGCTGTTGCCGTGGCGGGATAAGCTGGTGATGCTGGCCCGGGACATGCCAGGCCTCTCTTCGGTGTGCTATGACGATGCCGGAGCGGTGCAGCTGCTGATGCAAACGCTGCTGGACAGGCAGATTAGCGATACTGGTTTTATCGGTGTCTCTCCCCGCGACACCACCACCGGCCTGAAGCGCAGCCGTGCGTATCAGGATTTTTGCCAGCAGCACGGGCTGACTCCACATATCGCACTGGGCGAGCTGACCTGGCAAAGCGGTTACGATCTGCTGCCGCAGCTGCTGGCCCACGATATCCGCGCGGTGGTCTGTGCCTCCGATGCGATTGCGTTAGGGGCGCAAAAGTACCTTCAGCAACAGCAGATAAGTGGCGTGCTGGTATGCAGTATTGGCAACCTGCCGCTGTTGCATTTCCTGTTCCCGGAATCGTTTTCCGTGGAACTGGGCTACGGTGCCGCCGGAGATGCCGCAGCCCGCCAGCTGCTGGCGCAGCTTGACGGATCGACCGATCTGAAACAGACCCTTATTCACGGAAAACTGGCGCTTTAACGCAGCCTTTCGGTTTGACTGAATCCTCACGCTGCTGAAAATTTGTGATCGTTTCTGCAAAAATGGGAACGTTCCCATGACAGTTTGCTGCGATTCTGGATATTCTTTCGTCGACTTCAGGCAGCCCCTGACCCGGCTCGTACCCCTCCAGAGATAAGGCCACTTCTTATGAGTAAAGTTAAGCAACAGGATGTTGATCGGCTGATCGACCTTGTCGGTGGCAGAGACAACATTGCCACCGTGACCCACTGTATTACACGCCTGCGTTTTGTACTGAGCGATCCGAAGAAGGCTTCGCCGCAGGGGCTGGAAACGCTGCCGATGGTCAAAGGCTGCTTCACCAACGCCGGGCAGTTCCAGGTGGTGATTGGCCCGGAAGTTGGCGATTACTACAAAGTGCTGACGGCCACCATCGGCCAGAGTGACGTCGGCAAAGAGCAGGTAAAAATCGCCGCCAGGCAGAACATGAGCCTGTTTGAGCGCAGCATTTCCCACTTTGCGGAGATCTTCTTTCCGCTGCTGCCCGCGCTGATCAGCGGTGGCCTGATCCTCGGATTCCGCAACGTGATCGGCGATATTCCCTTCAGCAACGGCCAGACCCTGGCGCAGATGCATCCGATGTGGCAGTCGGTTTACGACTTCCTGTGGCTGCTGGGCGAAGCGATATTTATGTTTCTGCCGGTTGCGGTGTGCTGGTCCACGGTCAAAAAAATGGGCGGCACCGAAATTCTCGGTATTGTGCTGGGTATCACCCTGGTGTCCCCACAGCTGATGAACGCCTATAACCTGGGGCAGCAGCTGCCGGCAGTGTGGCACTTTGGCTGGTTCACCATTGAAAAAGTTGGCTATCAGGCGCAGGTGATCCCGTCTGTTCTTGCCGGTATGGCGCTGGTTGTGGTGGAAAATGCGCTGAAACGCATTGTCCCCGCTTACCTCTATCTGGTTATCGTGCCGGTCACTTCCCTGCTGATTGCGGTATTCCTCGCCCATACGCTGATCGGACCTTTTGGCCGTATGATCGGCGACGGAGTGGCATTCGCGGTGAAAAGCGTAATGACCGGCAGCTTTGCGCCCGTCGGGGCGACGCTGTTTGGCTTCCTCTACGCACCGCTGGTGATTACCGGCGTGCATCAGACCACGCTGGCGATCGATATGCAGATGGTACAGAGCACCGGCGGCACACCCGTCTGGCCGCTGATTGCTCTGTCGAATATCGCCCAGGGAGCGGCGGTCGTTGGCGTGATTATCGTGAGTAAAAAACATAACGAACGTGAAATCTCGATACCGGCAGCGATCTCTGCGTTTCTCGGTGTCACCGAACCGGCGATGTACGGTATCAACCTGAAGTACCGTTTCCCGATGCTGTGCGCGATGATCGGCTCCGCCGTGGCGGCGCTGATCTGTGGTCTGGCAGGCGTGACGGCAAACGGTATCGGGGTCGGCGGCCTGCCGGGGATCCTTTCTGTCAAGCCGCAGTTCTGGAGCGTTTATGCGCTGGCAATGCTGGCAGCGGTGGTTATCCCGATGGTGCTGACCGTGCTGGTCTGTCAGCGCAAAGCCCGCCTTGCGGCGCTGGCCGTAGTTTAAGTCGTTTTCAACAAGGAACAGGTGATGAGTAACGAAAGGCAGTGGTGGAAAAATGGCACTCTCTACCAGATATATCCAAAAAGTTTTCAGGATACCACCGGCAGCGGCACGGGCGATATCAGCGGTATTATCAACCGTCTGGATTATCTGCAAACGTTGGGCGTGGACGCGCTGTGGCTGACGCCGATTTACCTTTCCCCTCAGGTGGATAACGGCTATGACGTCGCCGATTACTGTGCCATCGATCCGGCCTATGGCACCATGAAACAGTTTGAACAGCTAACGGCGGAAGCCCACCGGCGCGGCCTTCGCATTGTGATGGATATGGTGTTTAACCACACCTCCACACAGCATGAGTGGTTCCTGCAATCACAGGATCGTGACAGCGAGTTCCGACCGTTTTACATCTGGCGGGATGCGGCTGAAAACGGTGGTCCACCCAATAACTGGCGCTCCAAGTTTGGCGGCGGGGCCTGGCAGTGGCACGAGGCGAGCGGGCAGTATTATCTGCACCTTTTTGCTCCTGAACAGGCGGATCTGAACTGGGAGCATCCGCCGGTGCGCGAAGCACTGAAGCGCATTTGCCGCTTCTGGGCGCAAAAAGGTGTCGACGGATTACGTCTGGACGTGGTGAATCTGGTTTCCAAGCAGCAGGATTATCTGCCGGATGAGACGGGTGATGGCCGGCGTTTCTATACTGACGGGCCCCGTATTCATGATTTTCTCCACGAATTCAGCCGCGACGTTTTTCAGCCGCTGGGTCTGATGACCGTAGGTGAAATGTCCTCGACCCGGCTGGAGGACTGCCGACGCTACGCCGCCCTTGACGGCAGCGAGCTGTCGATGACCTTTAATTTCCACCATCTCAAGGTGGACTATCCCGGCGGCAATAAGTGGACTGACGCCGCCCCGGATTACGTGCTGCTGAAGCAGATTTTCCGCGAGTGGCAGCAGGGGATGCACGGCCACGCCTGGAACGCACTGTTCTGGTGTAATCACGATCAGCCGCGCATTGTTTCGCGCTTTGGCGATGAAGGCGAGCTGCGTGTGACCTCGGCCAAAATGCTGGCGATGGTGCTGCACGGCATGCAGGGCACGCCTTACATCTATCAGGGCGAGGAGATTGGCATGACCAATCCCGGTTTTACCGAACTGCAACAGTATCGCGATGTGGAAAGCCTGAATATGTATGCGGAACTGAAAAGCGCCGGACGGAGCGACGAGGAGCTGCTGCGCATTCTGGCCCGAAAATCACGCGACAACAGCCGCACGCCGATGCAGTGGAGTGCCGGTGCACAGGCGGGTTTCAGCGCCGGAACACCGTGGATCCCGCTGGCCGCCAACGCCGACAGGATCCACGTTGAGCAGGCGCTGGCCGACCATGATTCGGTATTTTATCTCTATCAGCGGCTGATTCAGCTGCGTAAAAGCGAACCGTTGCTGACCGAGGGGGATTACCAGGATCTGCTGCCCGATCATGCAGTTATCTGGTGCTATACCCGGACAGCCGGAGGAAGAACCCTGCGTGTGCTGGCGAACCTGAGCGGAGAAGAGCAGGCGGTGACACTGGCGGAGTCATGCGGTGAGGAACTGTTGCATAACTATGATGACGCGCCTCCACCCGGTCGTCTGCGCCCGTATGAGTGCCTGTGGCAGCTGACGGACTGACGGCAGGAACCCTCATTTCCTTAAGCTTCGACTATGCTTGTTTCTCGTCAGCTGTCTGAAGCGGATGCCGTTTCACGCTATCCCTCCGCCTTAACAGCCCGGCTTGATGTGACTCACAGGATTAACGGGTTAAACGGGGCTAAAGAATGAGTGAGAAATCTTTTTTTCGCAGTTGGGGGGCGGAATACGTTGCCGTCGGGACCGTCCGTTTTCGTCTCTGGGCACCGGGACAGGCGAGTATCACCCTGCGTCTCGACGGAAATGATCGGGCAATGAAACCCGCCGGAGAGGGCTGGTTTGAGTTGCAGGTTGAAGAGGTGAAACCCGGCGCGGAATACAGCTTCGTGCTGAGCGACGGAAGCGCGGTGCCGGACCCGGCGTCTCGTGCGCAGAAAGCGACGGTCAACGGCCCCTCTCTGGTCGTGGATCCGACAGGCTATCGCTGGCAGCACGATGACTGGCAGGGGATTCCATGGGAAAGAGCCGTGGTGTATGAGCTGCACATCGGTACCTTCACCCCGGCAGGCACCTTCAGCGCGGCCATCGAAAAACTGCCTTATCTCGCCGAGCTGGGTATCACGCTGATCGAGGTGATGCCGGTCGCGCAGTTCGGTGGTGACCGCGGCTGGGGCTATGACGGCGTGCTGTTCTATGCGCCGCACGCGGCCTACGGTACGCCGGATGAGTTTAAGGCGTTTATTGATGCTGCCCACGGCTACGGCCTGTCGGTGGTACTGGATATCGTCCTCAACCATTTCGGTCCGGAGGGCAACTGGCTGCCGCAGCTGGCGCCGGATTTTTTCGATCCGCAGCGTAACACCCCCTGGGGAAACGGTATCGCCTATGAAAATGACGCCGTACGTCGCTATATCGTGGAAGCGCCGCTCTACTGGCTGACGGAGTATCATCTGGACGGGCTGCGATTCGATGCCATCGACCAGATCAAAGATCGTGCCGACCAGCACGTGCTGGAAGAGATCGCCGGGCGTATCCGCAGTGAAATTACCGATCGTCCCATTCACCTCACCACTGAAGACAGCCGCAATGTGACCTTTCTCCATCCGCGCGCTGAGGATGGCTCCGCGCCGCTGTTTACCGGCGAATGGAATGATGATGTTCATAACGCCGCCCACGTCCTGGCGACGGGTGAAACCCAGGGCTATTACCGCGATTTCGCGCAGCAGCCGGAAAAATGGCTTGCCCGCGCGCTGGTGGAGGGGTTTGCCTATCAGGGCGAGGTCTCCGTTCACAGCGGTGAGCCGCGAGGGGAAGACAGTACCGCTCAACCGCCGGCGGCATTTGTCGATTTTATTCAGAATCACGATCAGACCGGCAACCGCGCGCAGGGCGAACGTCTGGTCTCGCTGGCCGGTGCTGACAGAACCCGCATCCTGCTTGCCACCCTGCTGTTGTCGCCGCATATTCCGCTGCTGTTTATGGGGGAGGAGTATGGCGAAACCCACCCGTTCCTGTTCTTTACCGATTTCCACGGCGATCTGGCACGCGCGGTGCGGGAAGGTCGGGCGAAGGAGTTTGACGGCCACGCCGGCCACGGTGGCGAAAGCGTACCGGACCCGAATGCAGCGGAAACCTTCCAGCGATCGAAGCTCGACTGGGAAAAACGGCATGGGGAAGAGGGCAAAGCCTGGCTTGCTCTGGTGCGTCAGCTGCTGCTGCTGCGCCAGCAGCATATCGTGCCGCTGATCGCCGGTGCCGCTGTTGCGACCGGCGAGGTCCTGATGACTGCACCCGGGGGGATGGCGGTGCGCTGGCAGTTTGCGGCAGGAACGCTGTCGCTGGCGTTTAATCTGAGCGAAAACGCCCTGTCGCTGCCCGCGCTGCCGGGTAAAACCTTGTTTGCCTGGCCTGCTGAAACCGCGCAGCTGGGACATAATACGATGATCGTTCGACTTGCTGAAGGGAACGCACAATGATTCCACTCGCCACCTACCGTATTCAGTTTCGTAACGGCATGACCTTCGATCGCGCAGTCGCGCTGATCCCTTATCTGAAACAGCTTGGCATCAGCCATCTTTACGCCTCCCCGGTTTTTACCGCCACGGCAGGATCCACCCACGGTTATGACGTCACCGATGCGAATGAAATTGAACCGTCAATCGGCGGGCGGGAAGGCTTTGAACGGATGGCCCTCGCGCTGAAAGCAGCCGGTCTGGGTCTGATCCTGGATATCGTCCCCAACCACATGGCCAGTTCACTGGAAAATGCCTGGTGGCGGGATGTGATTAAATACGGCGAAAAGAGCCGCTACGCACAGCATTTTGATATCGACTGGTCGCAGCGCCTGACGCTCCCGTTCCTGGGGGATACCTTTGAGGCGGTGCTGGCCAGCGGCGAAATCAGCGTTCAGGCCGATCCGCAAACCGGCGATCCTGCGCTGGTCTGCTACGAAAACTATTACCCGCTCAATCCGGGGAGCTGGGAGGGGGAGCCTTCGACGGAGCCGGGGGCAGATGATGCTACTGCGATAGCCGACCTGCACGCGCGCCAGTCCTGGCGCCTGATGTCGTGGCGGGATGCCCCCGCTGAACTCTCCTGGCGTCGCTTCTTTGAAGTGACCGGACTGGTGGGGGTGCGGGTGGAGGACAAAGCCGTATTTGACGATTGCCACCGGCTGATACTCGAGCTGGTCAGAGGCGGTCTGGTCGACGGCCTGCGGGTGGATCACGTTGACGGCCTCGCCGATCCGAAAAGCTATCTTGAGCGACTTCGCCAGGAGGCGGGGCCGGATTGTTATATCACCGTGGAGAAAATTCTCTCGCAGAATGAGCAGCTGCCGGCGGACTGGCCGGTTTCCGGCACGACCGGCTATGAGTTTATTGCCGCGCTGGCGGAAGTGCTGGTGGACGATGAAAACATTGACCGCCTGCGCCACGCCTGGCACGAAGTGATCGGGCACGAAGTGGATATGCGCGCTGAACTGCGCGCGGCGCGGGTGCTGATGGTCGATCGTAATTTCGCCGGAGAGTTTCAGCGCCTGTTCGGGCTGGCGTTGAGCCTGGCGGAAACGACGCGGGTGGCGCTGGAGAAAGCCAGCCTGCGTCAGGCTCTGCGCGAACTGCTGTTGGCCTTCCCGAGCTATCGCACCTATGGTACCCCGGCGGGCATGCCCGAGGCGGATATCAGCCTGCTGAAACTGGTGGCGGAGAAAATAAAAACACAGCCTGACTCGCCTGAACATGCGGCGCTGGATTTTGTGGTCTGCATTCTGACCGGCGCGCTTTCTGCAGCAGCCAGTGACGATGCTGACGAGTTTCGCACGCGCTTCCAGCAGCTGACCGGGCCGCTAATGGCCAAGTCCGTAGAGGACACGCTGTTCTTCCGTCAGAACATGGGCCTGGCGCTGAATGAAGTGGGTGCCGAGCCGGTTCAGCGAGCGTTTTCGATTGAGCGCTTCCATAAAGCAATGCTTATCCGGCTCCAGCGGCAGCCTGATGCGCTGTCGGGGACCTCAACGCACGATACCAAACGCGGAGAGGACGCCCGTGCGCGGCTCTATACCCTTACTGAAGCACCGGATATCTGGCGCGAAGGGGTTGCCCGCTGGCGGCAGATGAACCAGACCCACGTTAAATTCCTGAATGACGGCACCGCGCCGAAAGCCGCAGACACCTGGATGCTGTACCAGGCGCTGGCGGGCGTCTGGCCTGCCTCCGGTCAGATCCCCGATGCAACCGGACTGGAAGCGCTTGAGGCGCGTTTCCTGGCGTTTGCTGAAAAAGCGCTGCGTGAGGCAAAGCTGCGTACCGACTGGGTGGATACCAATGAAATGTATGAAACGACCGTGCTCGCCTATGCCCGCCATTTATTCTCCCCGGAGAACACGCATTTCCTGACGGATTTTCATCAGACGTTGCAGCCGTTCATCCGGGCCGGGTTAATCAACAGCCTGACCCAGACGGCGATCAAGCTGACAGCACCGGGCGTACCGGATATTTACCAGGGCAGTGAGGCGCTGAACTTCAGCCTGGTGGATCCGGACAACCGCCGCGAGCCGGATTTCCCCCTGCTGGCGCAGCAGCTGGCTGAGCCGGAGCCGTTTAGCGCTGATGAACACTGGCGCAGCGGGCGGGTCAAACAGTACGTTACTGCCGCGCTGCTCGGACTACGCCAGCGTTTCCCGACACTGTTCCGGCGGGGCGATTATCTGCCGCTTCAGGCCACGGGGCGCCACGCGGATAACGTTATTGCCTTTGCCCGTGCGAACGATGACAGCGCGGCGATCGTTATCGCGCCGAGGCTGGTCTTTAGCGTCACAGACCAGCCGCTTGCCGAAGCGGCTAACGAACTCTGGCAGGAAACGGCGCTGGTATTACCCCCACGCCTGGCCGGAAAACGATACCGCGAACTGTTCAGCGGCGAGGAATATGCCGCCGGAGAGAAACTGACGTTATCAACACTGCCCGGCCGGATGGTTGTGCTGGTTGCAGTGTGATGACGTGTGCTGACATCCTTTTTAAGAGAGTGAGGGAATACCATGTCCAACGAACAGCAATTTGAAATCAGGCCAGGATACAGCCACGCGCTGGGGGCAAATTACGACGGCGAAGGGGTGAATTTTGCGATATTTTCTGCCCACGCGGAGCGCATTGAACTTTGTCTGTTTGACGACAGCGGACAGCATGAAATTGCCCGGCTGACGCTGCCGGAATACACCAATGAGATCTGGCACGGTTACGTTCCCGGCCTCAGGCCTGGTGCGCTGTACGGCTATCGCGTTCACGGCCCCTACGAGCCTGAAAACGGCCATCGCTTTAACCCGCACAAGCTGCTGATCGACCCCTATGCACGGGATCTGGTGGGTGATATCGCCTGGAGCGACGCCCACTTTGGCTATCAGCTTGGGCACGAAAAAAAGGATCTGAGCTTTGACCGTCGCGACAGCGCACCCTTTACCCCGAAGTGCCGGGTGATCGATATCCATGCGTT
>CAJYIY010000114.1 GCA_913775305.1 uncultured Erwinia sp.
CCGGCGACCGCTACCGCAAGAAATCCTTCCACTGGTACAAGCAGGTGATCGCCACCAACGGCCGCGATCTCGGCTGAATATCCATGTTGCCCCGCAAGGTTCGCGGGGCAACAAGCCTGAACGCATCCAGCAGTATCGCGGCACGGTGGACTGCGCACTCCCCGCCGCAGCGGAGGTGAATGCTCGGTTCTCCCGCCCCTGCTTTATCGCGCCGTTTGTCCGGCTGTCACCGCGCGGGCGCGCAGGTTCGTCCAGATAAACACCACAATAAAAATCAGGCTGAACAGCACCACAATTGTCGGTGCCGGCGCGCTGTCGAGGAAAAACGACAGCCAGGTCCCGAGGAAGCAGACCGCCATCGACAGCAGCACGGCGAAAATCAGCACCGACGAGAAGCGGCGCATCAGTAGCAGGGCGATCGCCCCCGGTGCGATCAGCAGCGCAATCGACAGAATAATGCCCACCGCCGACAGCGTGGCAACAATGGTCATGGCGATCATGCACAGCAGACCATAGTGCAGCAGCGAAGTGTTGATGCCGCAGGCCTTTGCCTGATGCGGGTCAAAGGCGTGCAGCAGTAAATCCCGCCACTTTATCAGCACAATCAGCGCAATCAGTCCGGCGATCGTTGCCGTTTGGAGCATATCCGACAGGCCAATTCCCAGCATGTCGCCGAACAGAATATGGTCGAGATGTACGTCGGACTGAATTGACAGATAAAGCACCAGCCCCAGGGCAAACATCCCGGAGAAGATAATGCCCATCACCGTGTCGCGCTTGACGCGGCTGTTCTCTGCCACAAAGCCGGTAGCCAGCGCGCAAAACAGCCCGGCGACAAATGCGCCAATGGCTACCGGAATGCCAATCAGGTAAGCCACTACCACACCGGGAAACACCGCGTGGCTCATCGCGTCGCCCATCAGCGACCAGCCTTTAAGCACCATAAAGCAGGAGAGCAGGGCGCAGGGGATCGCCACCAGCAATGAGATAGCCAGCGCGTTCTGCATAAACTCAAACCCGAACGGGCTGAGCAGCCATTCAGTCAGATTCATGGCTGTGCCTCCCGCGTCTGGCGGGCCAGGCGGCGGCGGGCCCGGATACCATGTTCAGGTGCCCAGATAAACGCCAGCAGAAAGATCGTCGTCTGCGCCAACACAATTATGCCGCCGGTTGCGCCGTCCAGATAGTAGCTGAGCCAGGCACCGAAAAAACTGGTGATGCTGCCGATGGCCACCGCAATCAGCAGCAGTCGTGGGAAGCGATTGGTCAGCAGATAGGCTGTGGCGCCTGGCGTCACCACCAGGCAGATCACCAGAAATGCCCCAACGGTTTGCAGGGCAGCAACGACAGACGCCGACAGCAGGGTGAAAAACAACAGCTTCAGCCGGGTGGGATTCAGACCAATGGATCGGGCATGGTTCTCGTCAAAAAAAGTCACCATCAGATCTTTCCATTTGATCAGCAGGATGGCCAGCGAGGTGATGCCGATCGTCGCCAGCTGCAGGATATCACCGGGTGCTATCGCCAGAATATTGCCCATTATGATGGTCTGAACGCTGACCGAGGTGGGGTTCAGCGACACCATAAACAGCCCCAGGCCGAAGAACGAGGAGAAGATCAGGCCGATAATCGCATCCTCCTTCAGGCGCGTACGCTGATTAAGAAACAGCATCCCGGCCGCCGCCAGCCCACCGGAAAAGAACGCCCCCAGTGCAAAGGGCAGGCCGAGCATGTAGGCACCCGCCACGCCGGGAACGATGGCGTGGGAGAGGGCATCGCCAATCAGCGACCAGCCTTTGAGCATTAAATAGCACGAGAGAAACGCACACACGCCGCCGACCAGCGCGGATACCCACATCGCGTTCAGCATATACTGATAGTGAAAAGGTTCTGCCAGCCAGGCCATTACGGATTCTCCCAGGCGATATCGCGCAGCGCGCCGCTGAAGGCATTCTCCAGATTCTCGCGGGTAAAGGTGGTGGCGGTAGGACCGCAGGCCAGCACCGTACCTTTGATAATCACCGTGCGGTCGCAGTAGTCGCGGACCGATGCCAGGTTATGGGTGGACACCAGCAGCGTTCGTCCCTCATCGCGCAGCTCGTGCAGCAGGCTGATAATCTGCCGCTCGGTGTTCACGTCTACACCGGTAAAGGGTTCGTCCAGCAGGATCACCCGACCGCGCTGGGCAATAGCGCGGGCCAGAAACACCCGCTTTTTCTGTCCACCGGAAAGCTCACCAATCTGCCGCTGGCGATAGTCGTACATTCCCACCCGCGCCAGCGCGTCGGCAACAATATCGCGGTCCTGCTGGCGGGCGATGCGCAGCATGCCCATATGGCCATAGCGGCCCATCATCACCACATCTTCCACCAGCACGGGAAACGACCAGTCCACGTCTTCCGCCTGTGGAACGTAGGAGACCAGGTTCTGCTTCAGCGCCCGGCTGGCCGGGTGGCCGAGCAGGGTGATAGTGCCTGAGGAGAGCGGAACAAATCCCATTATCGCCTTAAACAGCGTCGATTTACCGGAACCGTTAATCCCCACCAGCGCGGCAATACTGGCGGTGGGGATATCCAGCGTGGTATCACGCAGCGCGGTATGGCCGTTACGATAGGTGACCGTGACATCACTGACGTGAATGCCGCCGGGCTGCTGCGGGATGCTGAGGGCCGTCATTTTGCCAACCCCTGCTGGATACCGCTCACGATAGTCTCACTGGTTACCCGCAGTAAATCCAGATAGGTCGGTACCGGGCCATCCCGCTGACTGAGTGAATCCACGTAGAGCACACCGCCGTAGTGGCTGCCGGTTTCGCGTGCCACCTGGCGCGCAGCCTTGTCGGAAACGGTGCTTTCGCTGAAGACCGCCGGGATCTGATGCTGTTTTACCGCATCAATAACCCGACGAACCTGCTGCGGCGTGCCCTGATGATCGGCGTTGACCGGCCACAGATACAGCTCTTTCAGGCCGTAATCACGGGCCAGATAGGAGAAGGCGCCTTCACTGCTGACCAGCCAGCGCTTATCTTCCGGAATCTGCGCCAGCGCCTGCTGAACCGGCTCAGCGGCAGCGCTGATCTGCTGCCGGTAGCGTTCGGCGTTGCGCTGATAGGTAGCGGCATTGGCCGGATCGGACTTCACCAGCGCATCACGAATATTATCGACGTAAATCAGCGCGTTTTTCGCTGACATCCACGCGTGCGGGTTCGGTTTGCCGCTGTAGGGGCCTTCGCTGATGCCCATCGGTTCCACCCCAGTGGAGACCACCACTTCCGGCACGCGCTTCAGATGACGGTAGAAGCGGGTGAACCAGCGCTCCAGGTTCAGGCCGTTAGCCAGAATCAGCTGCGCGCCCTGTGCGCGTTTAATATCACCCGGCGTGGGCTGGTATTCGTGGATCTCTGCACCGGGTTTGGTGATCGACACCACATCGGCAGCGTCTCCGGCCACGTTCTGTGCCATATCGGCAATGACCGTAAACGTGGTAATCACGCGGAATTTCTCTGCGGCCGCAGCGGGCGTCAGCGACAGGGCTGCCAGCAGCCCAGCGCAGCACCATTTAGTCAATCCAGTCAGACAGCGCATCAAGGTTCTCCTGTAAAAAAAAAGTCACGCATGGTAATTAGCTAATGCTATAAGTTATAGCACAGGCTATAAAATTGGAAAGTCCGTTTTCATTATCATTTCACAACCTGACAAATGACCTTGATGACGGCGCGGTGCGCAAACATGCTGGCAGCGTTCGTTCGCATTCAGCGCGGTTTGCCCGGGTACTCAGGTGGAAATGCGGCTGGAGATGAATTCAGGGTGTTATGTGATTTTTGTTATGTTATTTCATCACGTGGCAGGATAAACTTTCTCCGTTCAGCCCGGTCATCCCACTTTGCATGCGGTCGCTCAGTTCGTGGGGCAGCGCCCGGCGTATTCCATTAAAGGGCTTCAGATGAAAATCAGTAAGATTATTGCGCTTTCTCTCACGGTGGCTTCCGCTCACGCAATGGCTTTTCAGGCTAAAGACACCCGCGTTTCAACGCCTTCGGCAGAGCAGCTAAAAACGGTGGAGAATGCGGCTATCGGTCTTGTTAACGGCCCGCACGACATACGTGGCCAGGCCAGCGCTTTTGCAACCTGTGCCGCCGTACCCGTTGGCGGATGCACTTGCCCGTTCTGTACCCTGCTGCGAAGCCGCGCATAGTGAGTGGTTTAAGGCGGGCAGCGTTGCAGGATTAACGCAGGCCGGTTGGCTGGGCTACGCCACCGGACAACGGCACGGCGGCGTAGCGGTTATGCCTGTTAGTGGGCGTGTGAATGATCGTCGTCATGGCCATGGTTATGGTCGTGACTGCGATCGTGACCATGGTGGTGATGGTGCTCATCGCGATCGTGCCCACCGGCGTGAACCTGTCCCGAGCCGCCAACGGCCACCAGATTAAACGGCCGGCCTTCCACCGCAATTTCACCGGTTTCTTTAAACGCCACCGCGTCCAGCACGTGGATTTTGCTCTTCAGCGGATCGGTCACGAAGATTTTGCTGTCGGCAACGGCAATACGCGGGCGCGGATCGTTCCAGTGGCCGTCCATTGAGTAGGGTTCGGTAAGCTGAACCGAGCGGCTAATTTGCCCCTTCAGCACATCAATCTGGTGAAGCTTGCCGTCTTCAGTAAAGACATAAGCAAATTTGGGCCGCACCGGATCAACGGCAACGTGCACGCGGCGGGTCGGTAGGGAGATCAGGCGGAAGCTTTCCGCTTCCGTTGGGTCAATCAGTACCAGACGGTCCGGACCGTAGTTGCCGATAAAATATTGCATGCCTTTACCGCCCGTCAGCGACGAAGTGCTACCCTGCGGCAGGGATTTTGCGTAAGGCAGATGCCGGATGACCGGAGCACCGTCATTCTGGCCGATCAACAGTAGCCCGGTAGCGCAGGAAAGGGCGTAGATATTGCCCGAACCGGCAGCGCCGTGCAGGCCCGGGCAGGCGACATCTTCACCCACCTTATTCCCCTTCAGATCGACCACGCGTGCACCGATCGGGCGGCGACTGGCATCGGCAGGATCCGGGACAGAAACGACCGCATAGCCATCATAGGGCACCGCTACGCCGTGATGGGCGGCAACCACGCTCACCTTAGTGGCATCACTTTTGCCTGCCAGTACCGCCTGCTCTGTCAGCAACAGCGTGCTGCTTTCGCCGTCAAACCACTGCGCAATCTTGCCCTGGCGCTCAACAAAATGGCCCGGTTTTTTACCGTCCAGTTCAACCTTCAGCAGTTTCGCATCGTCAATATCAATATCCGCATGATCGCCGTGATCGTGGAAGGCAATGCCGGAAGAAATTGCAGAGACGGCGTTGGCACTGCCCTGAATCGCAAACACAACCGCGCCGCTTTCCGTGCGTGACAGGCTGGCCGGGGCTTTAAGCTTAAAGCTCGCCAGCTTATCGCCGTCCAGCGCATCAATCACGTTGACCACCGGCTGATCATGATCGGCGACGAACAGGCGCCAGGCGTTGACATCGTTTTCAGCCTGAGCGGAACCGGCGGCAAAACTCAGCAGCAGTGCGGAAATCGCCGCAGATAAAATACGTTTTTTCATGCTTCTCTCCATTGATGACATCGTTGTCCGGGGAAATCGATCTCGTTTACCGCTGCCCGACAGCCGCTGCGGCAAGGGTGGTGGCGTTATGCTCCATCATGGCGATATAGCTGCCTGCGGGGCCGTCGGGCGCTGACAGCGCATCAGAATAAAGTGTTCCTGCAACCCTGAATCCGGCTTCACTGGCAATCTGCTGTACCAGACGAGGATTAGAAATGTTTTCAGCAAAAATAGCGGAGGCGTGTTGGGCCTTTATTTCTTTCAGGATCCCGGCCACGTCGGCTGCGGAGGCTTCCGACTCCGTGGATACGCCCTGAGGTGAGAGGAAGTGAATACCGTAAGCCTGCTCGAAGTAGCGGAAGGCATGGTGCCCAACCACAACCGTGCGTTTCTCCGGTGGCACCTGCTGGATGGTGGCGGTAATTTTGCTCTCCAGCGCGTTTAGCTTTTCGGTGTAGCGGTGGGCGTTATGCTGATAAACATCGCAGTTATCCTTATCCGCCGAGCAGAAGGCTTCGGTAATATTCTTCACATAGATTTTCGCATTGGCGACGGACTGCCAGGCGTGCGGATCGAAGGGAGCAGCATGAAATACCGCTTTGCCGTTGTTAAAGTGATAGTGCCCCCCTGCCGGGTCGCGCAGGATAGCGGCATTCCGGGTCGTCTCGGTGACCGGGGCTTGACTCTCACTGGAACGGATCAACCGGGTCATAAAGCCTTCCAGCTTTAAACCATTAATCAGAATCACATCGGCGTTTGCCATCGCGATAGCGTCAGCAGGGGACGGTTCATAAACGTGGGCATCTGCGTTCGGCCCGACTATCGTGCGCAGCGTAATCCGGTCTTCACCAATATTTTTCGCCATATCGCCAATAATCGAGAAGCTGGCAATCACATTGATTTTGGCTTTCGCCTGCGCGGGGGAGAAGAGCGACAGCAAGGATGCTATCGCCAGGGTTAAGGCAGGCAGGCCGGGTTTCTGTATCACATTACACTCCTGAATTTATCCCTGGCAGAAGCCATAAAGGCACACAAAAATTTACAGTGTGAAACGTTATAACATAACAATTAATGGTGCAAATGATTATTGATAACCAGCCGGGTGAGAAAGGGGAGAGAAGATACTGCCTTTAGCGGGTCTGAACGCTCACAAATGCTGAGGAAAGGGCCAATAACAGATGATGAGAGCGATGTGCCGGGGCGGTCGGGGCTGCGCCGCCAGCCGGAGGGACAGGCGGACTGCCTGCAGTTAAAACGCAGATGCCGGAGCATCTGCGTTGACCTTTACCAACCGCTTTTAAACGTCCCTTTAACACCGTGCGGTTCCGATCGCTGATACTGCGGCGGCACGCTGACCTGACCCTGCAGGGCGGCGGCGGCATGCCACGGCCAGCGTGGGTTATAGAGAATACCCCGGCCCAGTGCCACCAGGTCCGCATCGCCACGGGTCAGGGCGGCTTCGGCCTGGTGGGGATCGGTGATCAGCCCGACGCCAATAACCGGAATGCGCACCTGCTGACGAATGTCGCGGGCGAAGGGCAGCTGATAGCCATCACGCACGGTAATCTCCTGCGCGGTGGACAGCCCGCCGCTGGAAATATGCAGGTAGTCACAGCGCAGCGCCTCCAGCTGCTGGCTGAACACTATCGACTGCTCGACATCCCAGCCGCCTGCCACCCAGTCGGTCGCCGAAAGGCGTGCGCCAACCGCGACAGACGAAGGTACCGCTTCACGCACTGCGCGGAACACCTCCAGCGGAAAACGCAGTCGATTCTCCAGCGATCCACCGTATTCATCCTGGCGCTTATTGCTGAGCGGCGAGAGGAACTGATGCAGCAGATAACCGTGTGCCGCATGCAGCTCGATCAGATCGAAGCCCAGCCTGACCGCGCGCCTGGCGCTGCGGACAAATGCCTGTTTAAGCTCATCCAGTTCGTCTTTGCTCAGCGCATGGGGAGGCGCATCACTCTCGGTAAAGCTGAGGGCCGACGGTGCAACGGTTGGCCATCCACCCTGTTCTCTGGCCAGCTGGTGGCCGCCGTCCCACGGTACGGCGCAGGAGGCCTTACGGCCGGCGTGGCCCAGCTGGATCCCCAGACGAATGGGCGAGTAAGTGCGGATATCACGCACCACTTCGGCCAGCGCGGCCTCGGTGTCATCATCCCACAGTCCCAAATCGGCGGGAGAAATGCGGCCAGCGGGCTCCACCGCGGTAGCCTCTAAGATCAACAGTCCGGCACCGGAAAGCGCTAAATGTCCAAGATGGATGTGATGCCAGCGGGTGGCCTGGCCGTTATCGGCAGAATACTGACACATCGGCGCAATCACAATGCGGTTGTCCAGCGACAGTTCACCGACAGGGATCGGGCTGAAAAGTTGACTCATAACACTCTCCGTTGCAAACGTTTAAAAAATGCGCTGCCCGGCGCAAAACCCCGTCAGGCAGCTTACACGCATACCGTTTTCCGCCGTTGGCCGACGGGAATATACCCGTTTAAAATTTAAGGAACGGACTATTAAATATATAGGGTGTTCCAGATGTGACCAGTGCGAGCGCACGTATAGAGTAGCCAGAGAATAACAACAGGAGTAATGCCATGAGCCATTCGACCGATCCAGAAGCAAACGATGCAAAGCCAATAGTGGAAGCAGACAGAGAAGCCCCGGCGGGAAAATGCCCCTTCCATGCGGGGAAAAAGAACCACGCTTCCGGCGGCGGTACGGGTAATCGTGACTGGTGGCCTGACCAGTTGCGGGTTGACCTGCTGAATCAGCACTCCTCGCGATCCAATCCCCTGGGGGAATCCTTTAATTATCGCAAGGAGTTCGCCAAACTTGACTATCCGGCCCTGAAAGCTGACCTGAAAGCGCTGCTGACTGATTCTCAATCCTGGTGGCCTGCCGACTGGGGCAGCTATATCGGGCTGTTTATCCGAATGGCGTGGCACAGCGCAGGAACCTATCGCTCGGTTGACGGGCGCGGCGGATCCGGGCGCGGTCAGCAGCGCTTTGCGCCCCTCAATGCCTGGCCCGATAACGTCAGCCTGGATAAGGCACGGCGCTTACTGTGGCCGGTGAAACAGAAATATGGCCAAAAAATCTCCTGGGCCGACCTCTATATTCTCGCCGGCAACGTGGCGCTCGAAAATTCCGGTTTCCGGACCTTCGGTTTTGGTGCAGGGCGTGAAGACGTCTGGGAACCGGATCTGGATGTCAACTGGGGCGACGAAAAAACCTGGCTTGCGCACCGCCATCCGGAGGCGCTGGCGCAGTCGCCGCTGGGTGCTACGGAAATGGGGCTAATCTACGTTAACCCGGAAGGCCCGGAACACAGCGGCGACCCGGCTTCCGCCGCACCCGCCATCCGCGCCACCTTCGGCAATATGGGCATGAACGATGAAGAGATCGTTGCGCTGATTGCCGGAGGCCACACGCTGGGTAAAACGCACGGAGCGGCACCGGCCAGCCATGTTGGCGCCGATCCGGAAAGCGCGCCGATTGAAGCGCAGGGACTGGGCTGGGCCAGCAGCTACGGCAGCGGATCCGGTGCCCATGCCATTACCTCTGGCCTGGAGGTGACCTGGTCGCAAACGCCAACGCAGTGGAGCCATTACTTCTTCGAGAATCTGTTCAAATACGACTGGGTGCAAACCCGCAGCCCGGCGGGGGCGATTCAGTTTGAGGCCGTCAACGCAGAAGAGATCATCCCGGATGCCTTTGACAGCGCGAAGAAACACAAGCCGACCATGCTGGTGACCGACCTGACGCTGCGCTTCGATCCTGAATTTGAAAAAATATCGCGCCGCTTTTACCACGATCCGCAGGCGTTTAATGAGGCATTTGCCCGGGCATGGTACAAGCTGACCCACCGTGATATGGGACCGAAGTCGCGCTATCTCGGACCGGAAGTGCCGAAAGAAGATTTGATCTGGCAGGATCCGCTGCCGCAGCCGGTTTATCACCCAACAACCGATGATATTGCGCTGCTGAAAGAGAGGATTCAGGCCTCCGGGCTGACGATCGGCGAACTGGTGTCGGTGGCGTGGGCGTCGGCCTCCACCTTCCGCGGTGGTGATAAGCGCGGCGGGGCTAACGGGGCACGGCTGGCATTACTTCCGCAGCGTGAGTGGGAGGTTAACGCCATGGCCGCCGGGGTGCTGCCAACGCTGGAGGCGATCCAGCAGTCAGTGCAAAAAGCCTCGCTGGCCGATGTGATTGTGCTGGCAGGAGTAGTGGGCGTTGAGCAGGCGGCCAAAGCGGCCGGAGTTGAGGTTGCGGTACCGTTCACTCCGGGCCGCGTGGATGCGCGTCAGGATCAGACCGATGTCGCTTCGTTCGCCTGGCTTAAGCCGCTGGCCGATGGTTTCCGCAACTATCGCGGTCAGGGCGGCGGCAGTTCCACCGAAAACCTGCTGATCGACAAGGCCCAGCAGCTGACGCTGACCGTGCCGGAACTGACGGTACTGGTTGGGGGATTAAGGGCGCTGGGGGCCAACTACGACGGCAGTCAGCACGGCATCTTCACCGACCGGCCTGGCGAACTGAACACCGACTTCTTTGTTCACCTGCTGGACATGCGCACCGAGTGGAAGGCCACCGACGCCAGCGCCGAGCTGTTTGAAGGTCGCGACCGTCTGAGCGGAGAGCGAAAATACACCGCCACCCGTGCCGATCTGGTGTTTGGTTCGAACGCCGTTCTGCGTGCTTCGGCAGAGGTTTACGCCAGCCAGGATGCGAAAGAGAAGTTTGTGAAGGACTTTGTCGCCGCCTGGACACGGGTGATGAATCTGGATCGGTTCGACAGCTAAATCAGCGTGGCCCCGGTGAACCGCACCGGGGTTTTTCAGCCAGCCTGGCGTGATGTCAGCCCGGGTGTCCGTTGAGCGCCGGGCCGTCATCAACGTCGCCCATCGATCGCTATCCACCGCTGAACGGCCCGTCAGCAGCCAGCACGCTGATGCATGCTGACCTCCGCGCCGCGACAGCGCGAAAACTACTCGTTGCCCCACTTATTGAGGAAGTTGGCAATATCGTCAATGCGCTGCGGCCTGATACCCGCTTCAACGGCCATCTCTCCCTGCGCCGCTTCGCTGATCTCTTCGTTGTTGGTCAGACGGGTGAGCAGCAGCTGGAAGTAATGTGCCAGGGGATCGCGTTCTGCATCATCCACCGGCTGGCCGGTTTCTTCCGCATACTCATCAACGATATCGTAATATTTAAGGGAGATGTCATTGCTCATGGGTCGCTCCTGGTGTGAACACCGATGCCAGTGGCGGTGCACAGCAACTGGCCCGGTGAAGCTGGTTTTCGTGATGTATTCGGTTATCTGTCTTCAGGGTCGCCTGAACGAACTCAGATTTTCAGCAGTTTCACGGTGGCATCCACGTCTATTTCATCTTCCGAGAAGATTAACGTGGTGCCGTGAAAGGTGGTGATCGCCAGTTTTTTGACCGTGCGGACTTCATCAGAAGCCACGTTCGCTTTGGGCTTGATGCTGTTCATCAGCGCACCCACGGAAAGCACCAGATGTTCTTTATCGATGCGGGTATCCACCGGCAGGTCTTCGCTGTAAACCAGGAAGGATTTGATCGAAGTGAGCTTCAGGCGTTCCCCGGCGATATAAATATATTTGCTGTCCGGTGCGACCTTCACGCTGTAGGCAGACAGCCCCTTACTGTTGGTGGTCGGTTCAAAGGTAACCGCAGCATCTTTCTTAATCAGGTCCGGGTTGGCGACCTTGATCACATGAAAATAACGGTTGTCGCCGTTTTCATCTTTGATAAATCCAAAGCCTTTGTCTTTAAACCAGGTTGTGATCGTTCCGTTCATCGCCATTCTCGCCTACTTAATCGTTAATCTACTCAGTTTTTTGCAGCGCGCAGTGTAAAACACAAAGCGCGTGCAGACCACGCCTTTGCTCTCAGTCTGGATGATAAATTTCCGCAGCGCCAGGGCAGGGGAACCGGGGGAGGGCGCTGCGCGCCATCAAACGTGCAGCAGGGTCGTTACCGGGCTTAAAATGGGGTATCATCCGCAGCCACCTTCCAGCCGGATCGCCCGATGTCTGAGATTATTGACACCTTTATTGCTCCGCCGTGCCACGACCGGATTGAGACACTGTATCAGGACGATCATCTGCTGCTGATCAACAAACCCGCCGGACTGCTCAGCCTGTCGGGGAAAAATCCGCAAAATCTTGATTCAGTTCACCACCGGCTGGTGAAAATCTTTCCCGGCTGTACGCTGGTGCACCGGCTCGATTTCGGCACTTCCGGGCTGATGGTGATTGCCCGCAACCGGGCCGTTAATGCCGCGCTGTGCCACCAGTTCAGCCAGCGTTCGGTGACAAAACGCTATGCCGCGCTGCTCTGCGGTCACGTCAACGCTGACGAAGGGGTCATCGACGCGGCGATTGCCAGAGATCCGGCACTGTTCCCGCTGATGTCGATCTGCGCGGTCAGCGGTAAGCCTGCCCGTTCCCGCTATCGGGTTGTTGAACGCTTTATGCGTCAGCTGGCAGACGGGACGGAGCTGGCACTGACGCGGGTTGAACTGACGCCCGAGACCGGGCGAACGCATCAGCTACGCATCCACTGCCAGCAGCTTGGCCACCCGATTCTGGGCTGTGACCTGTACGGCGGGCTGTTACTGCCGGGGACCCGGCTGACCGGGCGGCTGATGCTGCACGCCAGCGAACTGCACTTCACCCATCCGGTAAGTGGCGAACGCACAGAGGCCCGCAACCCGCCGGCGTTTTGATGTCCTGGCAAACCAGCGGACCCCGCCGCCGGGTATTCAGCCGCACCGCGTGAAATGACCCGCCCGACGCTCTGTCATCGTCGAACTGCATCGGCACGCTGTTACCACATCAGATCGTCCGGCACTTTGAAATCGGCGTAGGGATCGTCTTCATCCTGCTCTTCCTGGCTTAGTGCGCTGTTTAACACAATACTGCTGGCATCACGCTGGGCGATTTTATCCGCAACGACGGCCGGGATAATCGCATAGGTGCTTTCACCTGCGTCATCCACCGCCAGACGGGCAATGGCCAGTCGGCCGTTAATCAGCTGGGTCTGCGTGGTCTTATCAACATAAATCTTCTTAATCAGATTACCGTCGGTGAAGTTAAAGCCAATATCGCCTTTCGCCAGGGTGATGCGGTTCATGTCAATCAGCTGCCTGACCTGCGCTTTATACTCTTTGGATAACGCGGCCTGCTTCTGCTGTTCGCTCAGCTGCTTATCGCGCTCAAGCTGGGCTTTTTTATTTTCTTCCACCGCTTGCCGGGCTTCACGGGCCTGTACCCGCGATTTCTTCGCCGTTCTTTGCACTTTTTCCATTTTTTTGCTGGTCACTAAGCCAGCTTTGAGCATCTGCTCCTGTAAAGTGAGTTTTGTCATTTTTGCCCTGAACCCGTGAAATAATAATCGGGATTATACCTGGTTTTTTTGTGGCTGTGCCAGGTTTACCGGACCAGGGGCAAAAGGTCAGGCATAGATGAATTCTATATCCCTCGGCAACAAATCAATTTCACTTCGTTCGATGCCGGAACTATGCTGCAGCGAAAACTTAAAAGGCGATCGGGAGGGAATATGGAAAAGCGACAGCTGGCGGCGGACGTACTGAAAGCATTAGGGGGGGCGGGTAATCTCATTGAGACGCGCTACTGCGCCAGCCGAATCAGGGTGACAGTGCGTGACTCCGCGAGCCTGGACAGGGCCGCACTGGAGGCGCTGGCAGCAGTGAAAGCCGTGCTGGAGCTTGGCAGGGCGCAGCACGGCACCGAGTATCACCTGGTGGTAGGGCCGGGCAACTCCCGCTCTTTATATCAGGCGCTGACGGAGTTGATCGGCCAACAGTAGTTAAACCAGCAGGTGACGGATCGGCTCCAGATGCTGCTGCATCAGTTCCTGCATCTGCACCACGTGAGCCGTGTCCCTCTTCTCGCGCATCAAATAAAAGCCCACGTTGTAGCGCACGCTGGGCTGCGTGGTTTGCAGCGGCACGATATTGTAGCGAGAGAAATAGTCAGCCATGCACAACGGATAACTTAACATGACCGCGTCCGAGTCGTTGATCATATCCAGCGCCGCCATCATCGAGTTAGTGGACCAGATAACCCGCTCTTCCAGATGCATGCGGTTTCTGGCCAGCCGTTTCGGCTGCAAATCTTCCATCATATGCTGAAAGCGTCCCTCATCCGGTGTCAGCTCGACGCAGGGATAGGGCTGCAGCTCAACTGGTTCAATGACCCGGCCGCTCAGTGGATGACCCTGTCGGGCAAACAGGCTGTCCGAGACGCTAAACAGCGGTACAAAGCTGATCCCCGCCTTTGAATTCAGCCCCTGAATTTCATGGCCGACAAACAGATCGATATCCCCTCCAAGCAGCAGGTCCATTAACCGAAGGTGGTTTCCCTGGTCGATGTGAATATTGACGGTGGGGTGCAGCGTGCGGTAAGCGGTAAAGCTGTCGCGGATAAACAGGTGCCACCAGGCATGCCCGGTACCCATGCGCAGGCTTTGCATCTGACGCGCCTTAATAAATGCCAGCTTGGTCAGCGTATTGTCATAAATACGCTGCATCATTTGCGCCTGCTCCAGCAAAAGATCGCCAAATTCCGTGGTTTTAACCCCGGTTGAGGTGCGTTCCAGCAGCTGTACCCCCAGACTCTCTTCTAACTTCTTCATGTTGTGCGTCACGGTAGGCTGGCTGAGACAAAGTTTGTTTGCGGCCTGACTCACATTTTTAAACATTGCGACTTCAATAAATTGACGAAGAATTTTATCCACGATCACACATTCCCTTCACGATATAGATTTTTTCTATAGCTTAACGGTGATAATCAATTTCCGCCAAGGTTATGGTTTCGTTATTTTTTTCTCATGACGATATTCTCGCCCCTACCTGAGAACCCACGATGAGAAGAGCGATACCAGCACTGCTTGTTACCGCCCTGGCCCTGACCCCGGGGCTGGCAGCTGCCGATACCCTGCGCATGGAGTGTGCGCCAAGCAAGCAGGGCCGTCAGTTTTGTGAATACATTAAACAGAAGTTTGAGGCTCAAACGGGTCACACGCTGAAGTTTATCGATCTGCCTTCCGCCTCTAATGAAAAACTGTCGTTGTTTCAGCAGTTGTTTGCCGCGAAAGATTCGGATGCCATTGATCTGTTTCAGGCCGATACCGTGTGGATCGGCGTGCTGAATAAACATCTTCTGGATTTAACGGACAGCGTTAGTGATATCCGCAATGACTTCTTCCCCGCCGCAATGCAAAACGATGTGGTCAATGGACGCGTCAAAGCGATCCCCGCTTACATGGATGCGGGAGCGATGTTCTATCGCAAAGACCTGCTGGCGAAATACGGTGAAAAGCCGCCGGTGACCTGGACAGAACTGACCCGCATTGCCACGCATATTCAGCAGAATGAACGCGAATCGGGCCATAAAAATTTCTGGGGACTGGTGTTTCAGGGCAAGGCTTACGAAGGCCTGACCTGTAATGCACTGGAGTGGATAGCGTCACAGCAGGGCGGCAGCATTATTGATTCCGCGGGCAATATCACCGTCAACAACCCCCGTGCTGCACAGGCGCTGGATATGGCCGCCGGCTGGATGGGTAAAATCGTTCCTCCCGGTGCGCTCGGCTATATGGAAGAGGAATCGCGTTCGCTGTTCCAGAACGGTGATGCGCTGTTTATGCGCAACTGGCCCTATGCCTACACGCTGGCAGAGGACCGCAGCAGCGCCATTCGTGGCAAGATCGGCGTGATGCCGCTACCGGCCAGCGAGGAGGGCACATCCGTCAGTGCGATGGGCGGCTGGCACTGGGCTGTCAGTGCGTATACCAAAAATCCCCAGGCCGCCATTGCTCTGCTCAAACTGGTCAGCAGCGCTGAATCACAAAAGAAAACGCTGGCGCTGCTGGGATGGACGCCGTCACGTACCGCGCTGTATGACGATCCTGCTGTGCTGGAGCAGGCACCGTATCTGTCTGATTTCAAGAGCATCTTCCTGCTGGCCCAACCGCGTCCCGCCACCCAAACCCGACGTCAGTACGCCCAGGTCTCTAAGGCGATTTATAACGCGACTTACAACGTGCTGCGGGGCGACACCGACGGGGCAACGGCGGTGGCTGGCTTACAGCAGCGGCTGGAGAGAATTAAAGCCAGAGGATGGCGTTAACCCGCATGCCCCATTCACGGTACGGAGTCCGAAATATGAAGCAAGAAACGCCCTCTCTAACGCTGCCTGACGGCAGCGCCCGCACGCCGGTGGCGAAGCGCAGCTACCAACTGCGGCGTAGCCGTATTGCCTGGCTGCTGGTGGCACCGTCGCTCCTTCTTCTGGCCGTCGTTGCCGGCTGGCCGCTGTTTCGCACGCTGTTTTACAGCTTCACCGACGCGATGCTGGATTCGCCCGAGGATTACCGTTTTGTTGGTCTGGCCAATTACTTTGATTTTGCAGAGGGGGGCCATCATTACGGTGTGCTGGCCGATCCGCTCTGGTGGATGGCCGTCGGCAACACGCTGCGTTTCAGCCTGATGTCGGTCTCGCTTGAGCTGGTCTTTGGCATGCTGTTAGCCCTGCTGATGAACGAGAAGTTTCGCGGTCAGGGACTGGTTCGCACCGCTATCCTGGTCCCGTGGGCCATTCCAACGATTGTCTCTGCCAGGATGTGGAGCTGGATGTTTCACGATCAGTACGGCGTGGTGAACGCGCTGCTGCTTAAAATGGGCGTGATCGGCACGCCGCTGGCGTGGGTGGCGGACCCGGTGCTCTCCATGTGGGCCGTCGTAATCGTTGACGTGTGGAAAACTACACCGTTTATGGCGCTGATGCTGCTGGCTGCGCTACAGCTGATCCCCCGCGACCTGTACGAAGCGGCCCGTATTGATGGGGCCAGTGCGTGGCAGCGTTTTCGTCGCATCACGCTGCCCTTGATTATGCCCGCAATGATCGTGGCGCTGATTTTCCGCGTCATGGATGCGCTGCGCGTCTTCGATCTGATTTATATCCTGACCTCCAACAGCGAAGCGACGGTTTCGGTATCCGGTTACGCACGCGACCAGTTAGTGAGTTATCAGGAAATGGGTTCCGGTTCCGCCGCGTCGGTGCTGGTCTTCATGATGGTGGCAGGGATTGCAGCCTGCTTTTTAATGCTGGGACGCCGCAGTAACGGAGAGGGAAAATCATGAAGCTGACTCGACAACAACAACAGCTTGCCCGGCGTTTACTGATTCTGTCAGCCGCCACCTTTGCCTGTCTGATCTGCCTGTTCCCGTTCTATTACGCCATTATCACTTCGCTGCGTTCCGGGCAGAATCTGTTCAGGGTGGAGTGGTTACCCAATGAGATGAACTGGGCGAACTATGTCACAGCGCTGATGGATAACGGCATTGCCCGCAGCCTGTTTAACTCGGCAGTGGTGGCAACCCTGACCGTGGGACTGTGTCTGCTGGTGTCGATCACCGCCGCGTTTGCCCTGTCCCGCATTGCGTTTAAAGGGCGCAAATATTTGCTGTTCACCATTCTCTGCGTATCGATGTTCCCGCAGGTGGCGGTGTTATCCGGGATGTTTGAGCTGGTGCGGTTTATGGGTTTGTATGACTCGCTCGGCGCGCTGGTGCTCTCTTACACCACCTTCTCCCTGCCGTTCACCATCTGGGTGCTGACCACCTTTATGAAAGCGATTCCAACGGAGCTGGAAGAGGCCGCCATCGTCGATGGCGCCAGCACCTGGACCATTATCCGGCGCATTTTTGTGCCGATTATGGGGCCATCACTGGTGACCACGGGATTGCTGGCGTTTATCGGCGCCTGGAATGAATTTATGTTCGCCCTGACGTTTGTCATCTCCGGCGATAAACGCACCGTACCGGTGGCGATCGGCATGATGCAGGGATCGTCTCAATTTGAGCTCCCGTGGGGGGCCATCATGGCGTCATCGGTGATCGTCACGCTTCCCATTGTAGGACTGGTGCTGGTTTTTCAGCGACGCATTGTTAGTGGATTGACCAACGGTGCGGTCAAGGGCTGAAGTTTCAATAATCTTTGTCAGGAGACATCAACATGGCAACAAAAATCGTTTTAGTGGGTGCAGGCAGTGCGCAGTTTGGCTATGGCACGCTGGGTGACATTTTTCAGAGCCGCGCGCTGTACGGCAGTGAAATCATCCTGCATGACATCAACGCTGCTGCGCTGGCAGTGACCGAAAAGACGGCGAAGGACTTTCTGGCCAGGGAAGATTTGCCGTTTATCATCCGCGCGACCACCGACCGACGTACGGCCCTGCGCGGGGCAGAATTTGTCATCATTTCAATTGAGGTGGGCGACCGTTTCGCCCTGTGGGATCTTGACTGGCAGGTTCCGCAGCAGTTCGGTATTCAGCAGGTTTACGGCGAAAACGGCGGACCCGGCGGGTTATTCCATTCGCTGCGCATTATTCCGCCGATCCTGGATATTTGTGCCGATGTGGCTGAAATCTGCCCTGATGCCTGGATTTTTAACTATTCGAATCCGATGAGCCGCATCTGCACCACCGTCCATCGTCGCTTCCCGGAACTTAATTTTGTGGGCATGTGCCATGAAATTGCCTCACTGGAGCGCTATCTGCCGGAAATGCTGGATACCTCATTCGAGAACCTCAGCCTGCGTGCGGGCGGGCTTAACCATTTCAGCGTGCTGCTGGAAGCGCGTTACAAGGACAGTGGCAAAGATGCCTATGCCGACATACGCGCCAGAGCACCTGACTACTTCGCCAGCCTGCCGGGTTACAGCGACATCCTGGCGTATACCCGTCAACACGGCAAGCTGGTGGACACCGAGGGCAGCACCGAGCGCCATGCGCTCGGCGGCAGAGACAGTTCGTATCCGTGGGCAGATCGCACCCTGTTTAAAGAGATTCTGGAGAAGTTCCACCACATGCCCATCACCGTTGACAGCCACTTTGGCGAATATATCAGCTGGGCGGGTGAGGTGAGTGACCATCGCGGCATTCTTGATTTTTACACTTTCTACCGTAACTACCTGGGTGAGATACAGCCGAAGATTGAGCTTAAGTTAAAGGAACGGGTGGTGTCGATTATCGAGGGGATCCTGACGGACTCCGGCTATGAGGAGTCCGCGGTCAATATTCCAAATCGTGGGTTTATCAAACAGCTGCCAGAGTTTATGGCGGTGGAGGTGCCAGCAACCATCGATCGCAACGGCGTGCACGGTATTCAGGTTGATATCCCACCGGGTATTGCCGGGCTGCTGTGCAATCAGATTGCCGTTCACGACCTCACTGCCGAAGCCATTCTTGAAGGCTCGCGCGATCTGGTGATCCAGGCACTGCTGGTTGACTCGGTGAACAACCAATGCCGTGCCATCCCCACGCTGGTCGATGTGATGATCTCGCGTCAGCAACCGTGGCTTAACTATCTGAAATAAAACATTTCAATCGTGCCGGTGGCTAACCGGCACACGAATATCCGGGATTTGGAGGGGTATATGGCGCAGTTGACGCTGGACAAAGTTCAGAAACGCTATGGCGCGAAGGCTGAGGTTATCCGCTCGCTTGATTTGCAGATTAAAAGCGGAGAGTTTGTGGTGGTCGTTGGGCCGTCTGGCTGCGGCAAGTCAACGCTGCTGCGCATGATTGCCGGGCTTGAAGAGATCAGTGGCGGTGGCATGTATATCGACGGTCACTACGTCAACGACGACAGCCCGGCCGAACGCGGTATCGGTATGGTGTTTCAGTCATACGCACTGTATCCGCATATGAGCGTTTATCAGAATATGGCCTTTGCGCTGGAGCTTGCGCACCATTCCAGGGCGGAGATTGACCAGCGGGTCAGGGAGTGCGCGCGCATCCTGCAGCTGGAGTCATTGCTCGACCGGCGGCCGAAAGATTTGTCCGGTGGCCAGCGCCAGCGTGTGGCTATCGGGCGCGCCATCGTGCGCGAACCGCGGCTGTTCCTGTTCGACGAGCCGCTCTCCAATCTTGACGCATCGCTGCGCGTGCAGATGCGCATGGAGGTGTCGGCCCTGCATAAACGTCTGGGTGTCACCGTCATTTACGTGACGCATGACCAGGTTGAGGCGATGACGCTGGCGGATCGCATCGTGGTGCTCAACAAGGGCAATATCGAACAGGTGGGAACACCGCTTGAGCTGTATGACCAGCCTGCCAATGAGTTTGTCGCCCAGTTTATTGGTTCGCCGAAGATGAATCTGATCCCGGCCACGCTCCGCCTGTCGGGTGAGCAGCAGAGCGTGGTGGAACTGGACAATGGCAAAACCCTGGTCTTACCCGTCGCCACTCCGCCAGAAGCTCAGGGCCACAGCGTCAACCTCGGCATACGTCCCGAGCATATCCGCAGCGGCAGCGTGGAACAGTGTGAATATCAGGGAGAAGTGATGTTTATCGAACAGATGGGCAATGAAACGCTGCTCTATCTGGACAACGGCAACGCGGGCGAACCCTGGGTCGTGCGGCACGTCGAGCGTGCCACCATCCAGGTTGGGCAAACCGTGGGAGTCAGGCTGCCGGTAGAGTGCTGTTACCTGTTCGACAGCCACGGTCAGGCATTCCACCGTCATCTGGCAAAAGTACACTAACTCGTTTGGGGAACATGCAGTGATAAATGATATGCACAGCACACCGCGCTGGAAGGAGGCCGTGGTGTACCAGGTCTATCCGCGCAGCTTTATGGACAGTAACGGCGACGGCATCGGCGATCTCAACGGGATTATCAATAAGCTCGGTTACCTGCAACGGCTCGGCATCACGCTGCTGTGGCTGTCGCCCGTATACCGCTCACCGATGGACGATAACGGCTATGACATCTCCGATTACGAAGATATCGCCGACATCTTTGGCTCAATGGGCGACATGGCGCGGCTGATCTCCGAAGCCAGAGCGCACGATATCGACATCATGATGGATCTGGTGGTGAATCATACCTCTGACGAACATCCCTGGTTCATCGACGCACTGAGCTCAAAAAACAGTGACTACCGTGACTTCTACATCTGGCGACAACCGGCGGCAGACGGGGGACCGCCTGATGACACCCGTTCCCACTTTGGCGGCAGCGCGTGGACGCTCGACAGCGCCAGCGGTGAATACTACCTGCATCAGTTTTCCACGCGCCAGCCCGATCTCAACTGGGAAAATCCACGCGTGCGCGAAGCGATCCACGCCATGATGAACCGCTGGCTGGATAAGGGCATTGGGGGATTCCGCATGGACGTAATCGATCTGATCGGTAAAGAAGTGGATCGGCAGATCATGGCGAACGGCCGTCATCTTCACCTTTATCTCCACCAGATGAACCGGGCGACCTTTGGTCCGCGCGGCAGCGTGACGGTGGGAGAGACGTGGAGCGCAACGCCGGAAGATGCGCTGCTCTACAGCGCCGAAGAGCGGGAAGAGCTGACCATGGTGTTTCAGTTTGAGCACATCAGGCTTTTCTGGGATGAACAGTACGGGAAGTGGTGCAACCAGCCGTTTGACCTGCTGCGCTTTAAGGCGGTAATTGACAAGTGGCAGACCGCACTCGCCGATCGCGGCTGGAACTCGTTGTTCTGGAGCAACCACGATCTGCCTCGTGCCGTCTCCAAATTCGGCGATGACGGCCAGTACCGCGTCGTGTCAGCGAAAATGCTCGCCACCGCGTTGCACTGCCTTAAAGGCACCCCTTATATCTATCAGGGTGAAGAGATTGGCATGACCAACGTGAGCTTTGCCGACATCACCGACTATCGGGATATTGAAAGCCTGAATCTTTATCAGGAACGGATCGCCGAAGGGGTGAGCCATGAGGCAATGATGGAGGGGATCCACGCCAACGGACGTGATAATGCGCGAACGCCGATGCAGTGGGACAGCAGCCCGCACGCCGGCTTTACCACCGGCCAGCCCTGGATCGGGGTGAATCCCAACTACCGGACGGTGAACGTTGCGGCTGCGCTTGACGATCCTGACTCTGTTTTTTACCACTATCAAAAGCTGGTGGCCCTGCGTAAGCAGCTGCCGCTGCTGGTTCACGGTGATTTCCGGCAGATCCTGGCCGACCACCCGCAGGTCTTTGCCTGGCTGCGTACGTTTGAGGATCGCACGCTGGTGGTGATCAATAATTTCACGGCGGCCCCGGTGACGCTTGCCATGCCCGACAATCTGCATGACCGGCAGGGCCAGTGTGTTATCAGCAACTACGCATCGCGGGAGCGGCTGGAATCCACGATGGCACTGCAACCCTATGAATCCTTTGCATTACTGCTTGAGAGGTTATGATGGCAAACTGGTGGAAAGAGGCCGTGGCGTATCAGATCTACCCGCGCAGCTTCAAAGACAGCAATAACGATGGCATCGGTGACCTCAACGGCATCACGGAAAAACTCGATTATCTGGCAGATCTGGGCATCAATCTGATCTGGATCTGCCCGATGTACGCCTCTCCCAATGATGACAACGGCTATGATATCAGTGACTATCAGCAGATCATGGCAGAGTTTGGCACGATGGCCGATTTTGACCGTCTGCTTGAACAGGTGCACGCGCGCGGCATGCGCCTGATTATTGACCTGGTGGTGAACCACACGTCCGATGAACATGCGTGGTTCCGGGAGTCGAGCGCCTCACGTGATAATCCGAAACGCGACTGGTATATCTGGCGCGACGGAAAAAAAGGCGCCGAACCCAACAACTGGGAAAGCATATTCAGCGGTTCGGCCTGGAAATACAGTGCCGAAACCGGACAGTATTTCCTGCATCTGTTCTCGGAAAAGCAGCCGGATCTGAACTGGGAAAACCCGGAGGTGCGTTCGGCGGTATACGCCATGATGCGCTGGTGGCTTGACAAAGGAGTGGATGGTTTTCGCATTGATGCCATCTGTCATATGAAAAAAGAGCCGGCGTTCAGCGATATGCCGAATCCACTGGCGTTGCCCTATGTCCCGTCATTCGATCGCCACCTCAACTATGACGGGCTGCTCGATTACGTCGATGACATGTGTGAACAGGTGTTCCGTCACTATGACATTGTCACCGTCGGCGAAATGAACGGTGCCTCCGCTGAGCAGGGTGAAGAGTGGGTCGGCGAGCAGCGGGGCAGGCTGAATATGATCTTTCAGTTTGAACACGTGAAACTGTGGCAGGTCGGGCAAAAAGACACGCCGGAAGGCAGCCTTGATTTAATCGGCTTAAAACAGATTTTCACTCGCTGGCAGACCCTGCTGGAAAACAAAGGCTGGAATGCGCTGTACGTGGAAAACCACGATCTTCCCCGCGTGGTCTCCAGCTGGGGCGACGATAAAACCTACCAGCGTGAGAGCGCGACCGCCATTGCCGCCATGTTCTTCCTGATGAAAGGAACGCCGTTTATCTATCAGGGGCAGGAGCTGGGCATGACCAATACCCGGTTCACCAGCCTGGATGATTTTGACGATGTTGCCGCGAAAAGACTGGCAGCGGAAATGCGCCGACAGGGCAAAGATGAGTCCGAAATTCTCGCCTTTCTCAGCCGCACCGGGCGCGATAACTCGCGCACCCCGATGCAGTGGGATCAGCATGCCAACGGCGGTTTCAGCGCTGCCACCCCCTGGTTTCCTGCCAACAGCAACTACCCGGAAATCAACGTGGCGCGTCAGCGCGCAGACAGCGGTTCCGTACTGAACTTTTATCGTGCGCTGATCCGCCTTCGTCGCCGGATGCCGGTATTGATTGAAGGTGCTTATCAACTTCTGCTGCCGGACCACCCACATATTTATGCCTATACTCGCGGTCTGAACGACCACCAGGTGTTGGTACTGGCTAATTTCAGTGCCCATCAGCAGGAGATAGATCCCCGGCAGCTGTCGCTGGAAGGCTGGCAATGGCTGCTGGGTAATTATCAGCAACAGGGGAAACGGCAAAGCTTACGCCCTTACGAAGCACAGATTTATCAGCTGAACGGCACGATGTAGATACCCACCCGCAATAGTTCTGGCTGGAGAAACCGGAGGCAGCTGGCCATTTCACAGGCAAGCTGTCCCGGTTATGCGTCCCGAAACGAGAAGGCTATCGCCATCACCGCCCCGGCAAACACCAGGGTTAATCCGCTTAAAAATACCGGGGTAAGCTGGCTGCCCAGGAAAATAACGGATGAGATGACGCCAATCACCGGAACGCCCAGCGTGAAATTTGACAGGGTGAAACCGGAGACTTTTCTGCCGTACGACGTCGATATGACAAAACAGACCGAGGTCGCGATCGGGCCGATGAAAAAAATCAGCGCGCAGAGAAGCGGACTCCAGCGGATCCCGTGAGGCCATCCCTCAAATTTTACGGCAAGCAGCATCATCGGCAGCGTTGCGAACAGCATTTGCCAGGGTGCCAGCGCCAGCGGCGACAGATACCATTGGTGCTGTTTGACATGAAAAATCACCACCGACCAGCAGAGCGCCGCCAGCAGCAGGAACAGATTGCCTTTAACCATCCCCTGTCGGGACCAGTCGATCTCCAGCGGAGAACAGATGATGGCTATGCCAGCGATGCCGATACATAAAGCGAGCAGCTGCTTTTTCTGGGGCAGCGATTTATTGATGATCCCGGCAAACAGCACCCCCCACAGCGGCGTGGTGTAGGCCAGCAGTGCTGCCCGACTGACGTCGGTATACTGCATGGCAACCAGCCCCAGCGCGGTGAAGGCCAGCATCTGGAGTCCGCCGACGCTGAGAACGATCGGTAAATCTTTTCTCGACGGGAGGGCCAACTGCTTTTTATACCCGACGAGAATAAACAGACAGACGCCGGCGGTTAAGAACCGCAGAGTGCCCAGCCACAGGGGGGGAATATCATGGAGTGCTATTTTCATCGCAGGCCAGCTCAAACCCCATAACAGCACCATCAGCGTCAGCATCAGCCACAGGCCGTATCCCCGATGTCGTTCTTTGCCCTTTGTCATCGACGTTATCTGCGCAGTCATCATTGCCCCCTCGCGGTCGCTGACGCAGTTGATGCAGGCAAAGCGTCAAACGCCTGCGACAGGTCATGAACCAAATCCCGTTCATTTTCAATGCCGACCGAAATTCTGATCAGATCGTCAGGACAGGAAGATCCTTCTCCTTCGGTCGCTTTCCGATATTCAATCAGACTTTCTGTTGAACCCAGCGAGGTGGCATTCCGGAAGATTCGGGTAAGCTCAGGTAACAATCTTGCGGCACCGGCGCCATCCTTCATGCGAAACGACAGCATGGCACCATACAGACCGTTCATCTGAACGCGTGCCAGTTCAGCGCTTTTATGGCTCGCCAGCCCGGGATAGAAAACCTCAACAACGGCGCTGTGCGATAAAAGCCAGTTTGCAAGCAGCTGCGCGCTGGCACAGGCTTTTGCATACCTTAATGCCAGGGTGCGCATCCCGCGAACCAGCAGCCAGGCATCCATCGGCTGAAGCGTCAGCCCCGCGCGGGTTCTGATACTGACTATCTCCTGCCACCCGCGATCGTCTTCGTTGCACACCAGAAAGCCAGCGGTCAGGTCTCCGTGGCCGTTTAAATATTTGGTCGCGGAATGCAGGACCATATCGGCACCAAGCGCCAGGGGCTGAACCGAAAGCGGAGTGGAGACCGTTGCGTCAACAATGAGCCGCGCGGCGTAGCGCCGGGCGAGCTGGGCAATTCTGGCAATGTCAACGATCTTCCATAAGGGATTGGTCGCGGTTTCCGCCCAGACGAACGAGACAGTTCGGCTGGCCAGTGCGGATTCCAGGGCATCGTAATCCGATAAATCAATAAAAAGGAGGGTAATAAGATGCTGGTGACAGTAATCACGCATAATTGTAAAAAATTCATAGTAGCAATCTTTTTCAACAATAATGGTGTCATGTGGCTTAAGGGTGAGCAGAATTGCCCAGGCCGCCGAAACGCCGGAATTAAAAGCGGCGGCCACTTTCCCGCCTTCCATTTTAATTAAAATGTTTTCTGCTACTTCGGCGGTGGGGTTGCCGCTGCGAATATAATTAACCGCGGAATCACCCATTATCGTTCGAGATGAAACGCCGGTATGAATGGAGGGCACTAATCCTCCTGTTATGCTGTCCGTATAATGATCTAAACCCGCCAGTAACGTATCGAAATTATTCATTGAAATATCCCTGCCAGAATAGATTAAGGGTTTGTTTTCTGTTAACCGCGTTAACCAGCCCGACAACCAGTTGAAAGTTATGCAGCAGTTCTATATCCTGCCCGCTGATCTGATGATGTGAGAATCTCTTAAAATGAGAAATAATTAAACAGAAAAAATAACGCACTAAGACATCGAAAAATTAATACATAGCCGAAAGGCCAGATGGCAACCGCATAACTTCTTTGCGCGTGCCTGTCGCCTTCACCGCCCGCAGCAGGCGAGGGCATGAGAAACGAGAGGCAAAACGTGAAAAAACTCCCCCCGTTAAACTGGCTGCGTTCTTTCGAATCGGCGGCAAGACTGATGAGTTTCACCCTGGCTGCGGAAGAGCTTCATATGACACAGGGGGCAGTAAGTCAGCATATCCGGAGCCTGGAGGCGCATCTCAAATCACAGCTGTTTATCCGGCTGGCGCGCCGTATTGAACTGACGGAAGAGGGCCTGGCCTACCTGACGATTGTGCAGGCATCCATTCAGCATCTGGAAGTTGCCACCAATGAGATCTTTGGTGAAGGGCATCGTAAGCAAATCAAGGTGAAAGGCAGTATCGCTTTTTTTACCTACTGGCTCAACGCGCGGCGCCTGCGCCTGTTTCATCAGGAACATCCGGATATCAATATCCAGTTCAATACCGATATCTGGATGCGGGAAGAGAGCATCAGTGGCGATATGGAAATTCGCTGGGGGAAGGGGCAATGGCAGGGCGTCAACTTTGTGCGTCTGACCCAGGACAAACTTTTCCCGGTATGTGGACCCGACCTGCTTAAGTCATCCAGTTTAACAGCGATTTCTGACCTTAACCGACATAATCTCCTGCACGTGATGGGCTACGAGCAGGGATGGGGCGAATGGTTAAAGTATGTCGGCTGCAATGACGTCAGCGCCTCCAGCGGAATGCAGTTTGACACCTATGCCTGTGTTCTTAATCTTGTCGAGTCCGGATTTGGCGTGGCGCTGGGCCGCACTTCACTGGTGGAAGAACAGCTAAAAGCGGGCTCGCTGATCGCCCCCTTCAAACAGCATTTACCGTGCAGCGAGGATTTCTATTTGATTTATCCTGCCTCCGGTTTCAGTAACCCTTATGCCAGATATTTTGCTGAATGGCTGGTCAGGCACTCTTCAGGTGGGAAATTAATATAATAAGTATTTCATCTGACGCAGAGGGTTATTCATTCTTATTTCCTATGCGTATTTTCTCGCGACTGAATGAATGCTGCACCCGCAGCATTCATTGATGACTTATAAGATTCATAAAGAAGAAAAACAGTTATTTACAGGGTGTTCGGTCCGGATTTTTGGTAAGTACCTGGGTGGCTTTTACTGCGTCAGACATTAAAAAAACATTCCCTCAGCCCCGTTATTAATTACTTTGCGAAAATCGGTATTTATTGGATTCTGGAATTAACGAACGGGATGAATATAACCGGGGGAACTGTTCTGATAATAAATTAAAATACGCACGGGAAATGGGTTTTCGTTTTGGGTTGTGCTGGCGAATACTTTCTGTTATTAACAGCAGCGTGCTGGTGTGAACAGATCATCAGGCTATGGCTTCTCGTTAATCTCACGATGAGAATAACAATAAGTATCGTGAACAATTTAACGATGTTAATGCTTTTCCCAGGCAAAGCCAGACAACATTCTGATTGATTACGCAAACTATTTTTTGAGGTGTCTCAATGGAAGTTGCAAAAATAAGCAAGTCGCATCACGATCATTCGTTCAAGAAAGAGATGAAAACACGTCATATTGTCATGCTGGCACTGGGCGGAGTGATCGGTACAGGGCTGTTTCTGACCTCCGGATATACCGTTAACCAGGCGGGGCCACTGGGGGCAGTGCTGGTGTACGCGGTGGGGGCCGTCATGGTCTATCTGGTGATGATGTCGCTGGGGGAGCTGGCCGTACAGATGCCGGAAACCGGATCGTTCAGTCACTATGCAGCCAGATTTATCGGTCCGGGAACGGGATACACGGTTGGCTGGCTTTACTGGTTAACCTGGACGGTCGCAATTGGTTCTGAGTTTACCGCCGCCGGTATTCTGATGACGCGCTGGTTTCCTGAGTCTCCGGTGTGGTTCTGGAGCCTGCTCTTCGCCGCCTCCGTGCTGATTTGTAATATTGTCTCGGTGCGACTGTTTGCGGAAACGGAGTTCTGGCTGTCACTGGTGAAGGTTATCGCGGTGATGGTTTTTATCATCGTCGGGGGGCTGGTTATTCTTGGCGTGTTTCATCATGACAGCACCCTCCATTCAGGGCTGTCGAATTTCACCCGTGAAGGTCTGTTCCCCACGAGCCCCGCCTCCATCCTGTCAGCACTGTTAGCCGTGGCATTCGCCTTTTCGGGAACGGAGCTGATTGGGATTACGGCGGGGGAGGCGAAGGACCCGCAAAAGTCGATACCCAAAGCGATCAAAACCACTATTTATCGGCTGGCGATCTTCTTTATCGGCACGATATTTGTCCTTGCTGCGCTGCTGCCGCGGGAAAAGGCAGGAATAGTCGAAAGCCCGTTTGTGATGGTGTTTGAGCTGACGGGGTTTTCCTATTCGGCGGATGTGATGAATTTTGTGATCCTCACGGCACTGCTGTCGGCGGCCAATTCCGGGCTTTATGCCGCCTCCCGTATGCTGTGGACCCTTTCCGATCAGGGACATATTTCGGCCACCTTCTCGCGTCTGACCGCTAAAGGCACTCCGCTGTTTGCGATTATCTTTAGCATGCTGGGTGCTGGGGCATCCTTGTTGAGCAGCGTTCTCTCACCTGACACGGTCTATCTCGCATTGGTATCGGTCTCCGGATTTGCGGTGATCCTGGTGTGGATAAGCATCTCAGCCAGTCAGCTTGCGTTTCGTCGGAAGTTTATCGCGGAGGGCGGCAGCGTGGACGACCTGAGATTTAAGGTAAAAGCATTTCCCGTTGTTCCCATGGTTTCCATCGCGCTCTGTCTCTGTGCCTGCATCGGTATTGCTTTCGATCCCTCCCAGCGTGTTGCGCTCTACTTTGGCCTTCCCTTTGTTGCCTGCTGCTACTTCACCTATTGGATAAAAAACAGAACAACGGGTTATCTGCAACAAAAACAGGGCATATAGCTTCAGGTGTACACGCTTTACGATACCGGTAAATAAGGCCAGGGAAGGCGATCAGGGGATTAACGGTCATGGCTGAATCTGGTGACCTGAACAGGAGTAATGACATCAATTATCTTTACTCTTGTTGATCTCTGATCATGGCGAGATGTTCTTAAATAGCTATTATGGCTTTAATATGGACAGAAAAAAGGATGATATGATGAATGCGCATGATGCTATTAAAATTACTGGTGCAAGGCAAAATAATTTAAATAATGTCAGTGTTGATGTACCAAAAAATAAAATAACAGTTTTCACTGGCGTTTCCGGCTCAGGAAAAAGTTCTCTGGTATTCGGCACTATCGCGGCAGAGTCTCAGCGCCAGTTAAATGACACTTTTCCGTCTTTTATTCGTCACCGCCTGCCACATTACGGTCATCCGGAAATGGATGAGATTGAAAACCTGTCTGTCGCGATTATTATTGACCAAAAACGTATTGGCGGTAATGCACGTTCGACAGTAGGCACGGCGTCTGATATTTACACTCTGCTACGGTTACTGTTTTCTCGTGTTGGTAAGCCCTTTGTAGGGTATTCTAATATTTTTTCATTTAACCATCCTTTGGGAATGTGTCCAACGTGTGATGGTTTGGGAGTTGCCAGTGCTATTGATATCGATAACCTGATAGATCTAAATCTGTCGCTCAATGAAGGCGCAATTCGTTATTCTTCGTTTGCGCCCGGTTCGTGGCGCTGGAAACGCTATGCTTATTCAGGGCTTTTTGATGTCGATAAAAAAATTGCGGATTATTCCAAAGATGAAAGAGAATTATTTCTCTTTGCAGATAATCTCGTCCCTGCTGCGCCCTTACCCGGCTGGCCTAAGAGTGCAAAGTTTGAAGGGGTCATTACGCGCTTTACACGAAGTTATTTGAAGCAAGAAACTAAAGATGCTAAAGGTGATGAATTTCAGCAGGTCGTTACTTCGCAGATCTGTCCTTCCTGTCATGGCATGAGACTTAACGCGAAAATACTTTCCTGCCGGATTGAAGGGAAAAATATCAGCGAATGTGCAATGATGCCCGTCAAAGAGTTAAAACTGTTTGTAGAAAAGCTTGATCATCCTGAGGTCAGGCCGTTGCTCGATGCGCTGTTGGAAAGGCTGGATGCGATGTGCGCGGTAGGATTGGGCTATCTGGATTTAAACCGTACGACCCCCAGTTTATCGGGTGGTGAATCCCAGCGGTTGAAAATGGTCAGGCACCTTGGCAGCAGTCTGACCGGAATAACTTATATTATTGATGAGCCCAGTACCGGTTTACATCCAGCAGATATTGTCAGGCTGAATACATTAATCAGAAAGCTACGAGACAAGGGCAATACCATCCTGATGGTGGAGCACGATCCGGATATGATTGCCATTGCCGAGCACGTTATTGATTTAGGGCCTGGTGCCGGCAATCAAGGAGGGAATATCGTGTTTCAGGGGGACTTGTCCGCGCTAAAGCAGTCCAACACCCTGACGGGAAGATATTTCTCTTCGCGGGCACAGATCAATAAGAAGCCGAAATGTGCCAGAGGTTATGTTTCGGTAAGAAACGCGGTATTGCATAATCTTCATAACTTATCGGTAGAAGTACCTTTAAGCGTGATGGTCGCCGTGACGGGGGTGGCTGGCTCAGGCAAAAGTTCATTTGTGATGGGCGCATTGGCTCCGCAATGTCCCAATTCGATTGTTATTGATCAAAAACCGATACATACATCTATTCGCTCACACATTGCCTCCTGGTGTGGTGCTTTCGATTTGATCCGTATGCTTTTTGCCGATAAAAACCATGTGGCTGCTTCGTGGTTCAGTGCCAATGCCAAAGGTGCCTGTCCGGAATGTAACGGGCTGGGGGTAATACAGACCGATCTGGCATTTATGGACACGGTTACGTTGTCTTGTGATGCCTGCCAGGGCCAGCGCTATAACCCAAAGGCACTGAAATATCGATATCAGGGAAAAAATATTGCTGAGGTGTTATCTATGTCGATTAACGATGCGAAAGGTTTTTTCCTGAACGAGACACAGTTATCGCCAATTTTTAGCAATCTGATCGAAGTCGGATTGGGATATTTGAGCCTGGGCGAATCGCTGAATCATCTTTCAGGCGGAGAATGCCAGCGGCTAAAGCTAGCTTCACAATTAAATCATGACAGCGACATGTATATTTTTGATGAGCCAACCACCGGGCTACACCCCAGTGACGTTGCGTCTTTGCTGAAACTGTTTAACCGGCTGGTTGATCGGGGAAACTCGGTCATTATCATTGAACACAATATGGAGCTGATTGCTCAGGCCGACTGGATTATTGATATTGGACCTTATGCCGGGCAAGAAGGGGGAAATTTACTGTTTAGCGGTACTCCAGAGTCAATGTTGGCTTGTCAACATTCTTTGACCGCGGAGTGGTTGCGCATACATTGCCAACTGGAGTGAGAAACCTGATGGTCGGGACAGTCAGAAAATACTGGCAATAATGTAATACATGCCTGTTATTATACTTTTGTCTTGTCCCGATAAATTTATTTATCTATCTATTGGCCTGTGGTAATCACTCTCCAGCCAGGTCATATAATCCATCCTGCATTGTTCGGCAAACCCTTTATATTCATCCATCTGACCAGATATCTGGGCTGCCAATAACAATTTAATACCCTGATTATCATGACTTCCCCGCATTGTGTGCAAGGACCATGATAAAAACGGGGTGGATGCAGAAAAGGTATAGTACGGTAGTGATGGCAAGGTCAGAATAGCGCTGAGGTCGTCCCCGTGATGGCGGTGTTGCAGTTTCGTACCATGCCTTAACCGCTTTATTATCCAGCCGAAAGATAACAGAGCCTCGGTGGATAAGGGCTTTGTTGAAGGTCCTGGGTTGGTCATTCTGAACTTCTGCTTTGCCACGGGCTTGCCTGTGTTATCAGGATAATGCGTGATCTGATCCTGAGGAAGAGCAAAAGGTCGATTTATTCAACAAACCGGATTGCCGGTAAAAAGAAAATCGAACCCGCTTGTGTGGTGAGGACTCTCGGGCAACTCATTGAATGGAAAGGTAAACCGGCAGCTTTTAAAGGTATAAAAGAACTTGTGGAAAAGAATTTCATTGCGGAAACTATGATCCAGAATTACTACTTTATTAATCCCGACTTTATGTTCAATGGTGATCGTCTGTCGTTCGTTAATTCCTATATTTTAACAGAATCGCACTCAATAAAAAAACTGGCAGATTAGTAAGAAACAAAATTCAATGCCATCTAAAATTAGATATAAATTTTTAATTAAAAATCATACTTTATACTGCCACTACGTGTACGACTTATCGACATGATTATATTTTTATCAATACAATTTTTAGGTGGTTTGATGTCTGGAAAGCAGCGTCTGTCTTCTTCTTCCTCTTCTTTATACCCATCACCAAATGCATAGATAGTGATTTGGAAAGGAGTATTCTGACCTGATGGAATGTTGTATTTTTGCATTATGTTTTCCTTGTTTTTATTCCACCATTCTATTTTTTTTGATTTAAGGAAAGGTAATTTATCTACAATAACCTGTGCAGTGTTACCATCATAATGTGCATTAACAACAGAGACATGTGGCTTCCTGATAATCAGATGGCCAACGAAAATTAACAGTAATAAAATTACTGAAGCTAATAACCTCCGCATTATCGTTTTCCTTCTATATTAATGACGGCTTGCATATTTGTCAGGAATGGGCGGAAGCCGAATTTATTAAATCGCTGGAGAACAAACCATATTCTGAAAAACTGGAGCTGATTAAATTTTTTCTTGCGTATATCACTGACATCTAAGCCAAAATGATCCTGACCTGTAAACCTGATACTTGCTTTCCAACCATATTCATTAACATCAAGGCGGAGAATTTCGATTTTTGTTGCATAAACGTCGTGGATGGTAATTCCCATTCCATTAATTTTATCAAGTAGTAAAGAGTCGAATTTTGGCAGTATAGAATCTTTGAGAGCGCTCGTAAGTTTTTCTAATTTATCATGCGGAAAGCCTTTATTATTATAGTCAATGAATAATCCTATATTATCATGTAAAACTGTTTTGGTTTGCCTTGTGGCATAGTCAGAATGCAACTTATGCCGATAAGCTATATCCAACTGTGGGTTATGAAAATCTAATCCTCGTGAAAGCTGAAAATTTCTTAGCATCTGATTGATTAAATATCTATACGGTCCAATTAAAGAAAAAGGTAGCGATGTAACCTGCATTTCCTCGAACAATAGCTGCGCACATTGCTGGACACTCAGCTTATCGCCACGGTGAATGCTACCATAAGCTCCTGCGAATCTTGATTGTGGATTATCAAATGTTGTCAGTCGAGTTAGGGTATAGGGATCAACCACATTCGATATGTTATTAAGTCCGAACTCTCTTCTCAGCCTGTCTTCCGGGATGTCGCCATAACGCATATCGTCCGTAGAAAAATCATTGAAACGGCGCTGGGTCGTGAAGATCATTAAAGGAAATAATGCATTGGTCACTGGGGGTACTCCGTTACCTGGGTTATCGCAATTGAATTTACAAACCGCATTTCTAACAAAGTATATCGTAAAACCATGTCGTTAATAGATATATCATCCCGTCATGGCCAGAACACTTAATTGATGTCTTTACCATATCTGAAATGACAGCATGACTCAACGTCATAGTGAGGTGCTTCGGACTCAATGTGTTCAAATTCTGAGCTTTTGAAGAAAAAATCAGTCCATTAATCTCATATTTCATTAATTTATTTATCTTTATAATCAATTGATATATTTATCTTTATAGATATTAACGATTAAATTTCGCCAATCGATCGGCGTTTAATTTTTTATATCGATCGAGATTAATTATTTTATAATTAATGGCTATTATTTTATATCAATTTGATCGATAAAAATGATATGACAGCCTCATTATTATGTTCAATTATATCATTACTTAAGGTGTATCAGGTGAGAAAAAGAACATGTCTGAATGTCCGTTTTGTAGTACAGCAGTACCTGAGAGAGCCTCTGTATGTCTGGGATGTGGTGCTGAAAGAGTAAAAGGCTATGTCAGCCAGCAGACGATGAAAGGGCTGGTAGCCATCGGAACGATAGTTGGTATTCCTGCCGGATTTGTTGTTGCGTATATCACCGGTTCAACTCCGCTTATGGGATAACCCCCCATTTTTACGGAGGTGATAAGTAGAATCAGATCGTGCGTTGCCTATGCTGCATCGGCATATAGCCATTCAGCGCCATATTCGGACGCTCGTGATTTTAAAACCATTGCCATCGAGTGGCATAGTTCTGCAACTCATCCAGTGATCATCCAGTGATGTAAACAGGTGCTGCCCCAGCCAGTCATAACGCACTGTCCGGTTATATCGCTCAGTATAAGCGTTCTGCTGAGGTTTACCCGGCTGAATAAAACGCAGGGTTATGTTCTGCTGAGCTGCCCATAACATCAGTAGATTGCCGGTATATTCTGGCCCATTATCGCATCGTATAGCTGCCGGTTTACCTTTTCATTCAATAAGTTGCCCGAGAGTCCTCACCAGACGATTTGCAGGCAGAGAAAAATACACCTCAATGGACAGGTATTCACGATTGAAATCATCGATAACATTCAGTAAACGGACGGTACGGCTATCCGATAGCTGATCATGCATGAAGCCCATTGACCAGTATTCGTTGCTGAACACAGGCCGAACCCCCGGTTGTGCTGACTGTCGGTGATGCGGAGCAGCCAGTCAGCAATAGCGTCATTATCTTCACGCAGTTTAGCCTGATAGCGATAGCAACTTTCTCACTGACAACAAACAGCTGGCAGGCAAAACGTATGCTGACGTTCGGCTTCTGACCTCTGCTTTCGGCACGATGGCTTCACCACTTTTTTGCCATGGCTTCCTGGATAATCCCGGCTTTGAGTCGTTCTTCGGCATACCTCTTTTTGAGACGGCGATTTTTAGTCCTCCAGCTCTTTAAGTCATGCCATCATGGAAGCATCCATACTGCCAAAGCGTGAACGCCATTTACAGAAAATGGCATTACTCATGCCATGCTCGCGGCACAATTCAGCCACTGGGGTTCCGGCCACAGCCTGCTTCAGAATGGACATAATTTGGCTGTCGGTAAAACGTGATTT